>JACMLT010000055.1 GCA_014379455.1 Nitrospiraceae bacterium | reverse complement strand
ATGCACGGGAGATTTGTTGCGCGATGCGCGGACAACCGAAGCGGGGATTGCGGCGCTTCATTTCGACGATGGCTGCGATGAGTTCCGGAGAGGGACCATGGGGGCCGGGTTTGCGCCGAGAGGATGAAGAAAAGAGCAGGTAGTATTTGTGCTGCACCAGCGCCTGATGGAACTTGAGAGGAGGCTCCGGTTGGTTGGACAGCCTAGGCCATTCCTTAAGTGGTGCCTGGCGGGTTGCTGACTACGCGGCCGTGAGCCGTGTCGTCAGATTGTCAGAGTACACCTGGTCAGGCGTCTTGCCGTCAAGCGCCTGATGCGGTCTGGTCTGGTTATAGCACGTCAGGTAGTGCTCCAAGCCCTGATGCGCAGCCCCGACGGTCTCGTAGGCGTGCACATACACCTCCTCGTATTTGATGCTTTTCCAGAGGCGTTCCACGAATACGTTGTCTCGCCAGCACCCTTTCCCGTCCATGCTGATCTGGATGCCGTGATGCGTCAGGAGTCCCGTGAATTCCTGGCTGGTGAACGGGCAGCCTTGATCGGTATTGAAGATCTCCGGCAGGCCATAGTGGGCCAGGGCGTCCTGCACTGCGTCCAGACAGAAATCCGTCGTGAGCGTGTTGGAGAGCCGCCACGCCAACACCCGGCGACTGGCCCAGTCGAGGACCGCAAACAAATACACAAAGCCTCGCGCCATCGGGATATAGGTAATATCGGCGGCCCAGACCTGATTGGGTCGCGAGATCTTCAGGTCGCGCAGGAGATAGGGGTAGACCTGATGGGCCAGATGCCGACGGCTGAGAGACGGCTTCCGATACAGGGCCTCAATACCCATGCGGCGCATTAGTGTCGCCACATGCCGCCGCCCGATGGCGTGGCCCTCTTGCCGCAAGAGATCGCGCAGCATCCGAGCACCGGCAAACGGATGGGCCAGATGCAGCGCGTCGATCCGTCGCATCAGCGCAAGCGCCGGCTCTGAGACCGGCGTCGGCTGGTAGTAGGCGGTCGATCGGGCCAGTTTCAGCAGCGGGCATTGCCGCCGCACCGGCAGTGGATGGGTACGATCGATCATGGCGTTGCGCTCCGCAAGCCCGCCTTGGTGAGCGCCCCGGCTAAAAAATCATTCTCCAGGGCCAGTTGGCCAATCTTGGCGTGGAGGGTCTTGAGATCCGGCGTGTCCGCTGTCGGCTTGGTCCCGCCAAACACATCCGCCGCTCGCGCCAGCAATTGTTGTTTCCATTCGGTGATCTGGGTGGGATGGACACGGAACTGTTCGGCCAATTCAGCCAGCGTCTTGTCGCCTTTCACTGCGGCCAAGGCGACCTGCGCCTTGAAGGTCGCTCCATGATTGCGTCTCGTTCTCTTCATCGCCTCGCTCCTCTCGTCTGCCACCATTCGGTGGGGTGGGTGAAGCCAGGCTACCACTTAGCATACTGTCCGACTTTCCGGAGCCCCCTCTCAGTCCACAGCCAATATCTCAAAGGTAACATTTTGAAATGTCAACGAATCGCAATGTTGCCGTAAATATCCGATAGTCCATAGTACCCTATGGACATGCAGACCCTCACACCACTGACCCTGGCCTTTGAGCTGGCCGAGCAAGGCCTGAGTCACACGAAGATTGCGGCGCATCTAGGGCGACATCGGGAGACCATCGGGCTCTGGCTGAAGGGCATTGCGAACTATGGGCTCGCAGGCTTTCTCGATCGCCATACCCAGGCCAAGAAGGGCCCCCGACGGGCACGCCAAGTCCCAGCGAGGATCAAGCGGTTGATTTGGGAGCTGCGGGTTCGCGAGCACGACTGCTGTGGGCAGAAGATCGCGTATTTCCTGGAGCGGGAGTATCATGTCCGGCTCTCCGTGCCCAAGATCTACGAGATTCTCGCGGAGAAATACGTGATCCGCTCCAAGTGGCGTAAGAACCAGAAGCGGGGTGCCGTCCCAACGGCGTCACGAGCCCGGGCGGTCATCCCAATGGATACGGTGGCGTGTGGACACCTGTTCGCCTTCACGGGAATCGATATTTATACCAAGGAAGCGGAGGTCATGCTCCGGCCCACCCTGACCAGCAATGATGGCGCAGCCTTTTTACAGACCGCCATGTCCCGGCGCTTTACGGGACATGTTGAGGTCCTGCAAACCGATGGGGGGCCCGAGTTCAAAGGGGCGGTTGCCCAGCAGGCCCTGGATTAGTGCGACCGGCATCGCATGGCCCGCCCGTAGAAGAAGAACGAACAAGCCTACATTGAAAGCTTCAACCGCACGTTACGCAAGGAATGCTTGGGCTGGGGGACCTACCGAGCCCAGGACCTCGTGCGATTGATCCCCGAGGTCCACACGTTTCTCGAACGGTATCATTACCACCGACCGCACATGGGGTTCTCACCGATGCGACCACCGCTACGGACACCCCTGACACAGGAGGAAGAACTGTCGGATATTTACGGAGAATAATGCGCAGGGTTGGCAAGCCCTGCGTATCTTGATATGGTCACGGTCGAATATGGCCCTCTTGCAAGGAGCACAAGCTATGCTGTCGACCCAAGGCTATGCCGCGATGACTGCCAAGACTGCCCTGCAACTCTTCTCGTTCGAGCGGCGTGAGGTCGGCCCTCATGATGTGCTCATCACGATCACCCACTGCGGCATCTGCCACTCGGATATTCATCAAGCGCGTGACGAATGGGGCGGATCAATTTTCCCTATGGTGCCAGGCCATGAAATCGTCGGCACCGTGGCGAGAATCGGGTCCTCAGTGAAGAAGTTCAAGACAAGCGACCGCGTCGGCGTCGGCTGCTTCGTCGATTCTTGCCGGACCTGTGCTGCCTGTCGAGAGGGATCAGAGCAGTACTGCGAAGCCGGTATGCTCCTCACCTACAGCGGCCGAGACAAAGATGGCCAACCTACGCAAGGCGGTTATTCCACACAGATCGTCGTCGACGAGAATTACGTGCTGCGGATTCCCTCAGCCCTGTCGCCTGCCGGAGCAGCCCCACTCTTGTGCGCGGGCATTACCACATACTCTCCGCTTCGCCACTGGGGCGTCGGTAAATATCACAAACTCGCAGTGGTGGGATTGGGTGGACTCGGTCATATGGCCGTCAAGATTGCCAAGGCGATGGGCACTGAGGTCACGGTTCTGAGTACATCCGAACAGAAACGGAAAGATGCGGAACGCTTGGGCGCGTTCGAGTTCGCCCTCACCTCACAGCCTGAGACCTTTACCCGGCTGCAGCGGCGCTTCGACTTTATCCTCGATACTGTCTCCGCACCGCACAACTACAACGATTACGTGAATCTGCTCAAAACCGACGGGACCATGATTCTCGTGGGAGTTCCTGATAAGCCGACGTTGCTGGAACCCTTTCCCCTCATTTTGCATCGCCGCCGCATCGCCGGATCTGTGATTGGGGGCATCAGAGAAACTCAAGCCATGCTCGACTTCTGCGCCACGCACAACATCGAATCCGATGTTGAAGTGATTCCGATCCAACACGTGAACGAAGCCTACGAGCGAGTGCTCAAAGGCGATGTGCGCTTTCGGTTTGTGATCGATCTGGCGTCACTGAAGTAGTGTTCGGGATGGGTCTGAGAAAGTGGCTGGGGGACTAGGAATCGAACCTAGGTAGCCGGCTCCAAAGGCCGGCGTCCTACCGCTAGACGATCCCCCAGCGCGGTACGAAACCGAGGCATAGTTCTGAAAGTGCGGGCGGGAAAGCGTATTTGGCTGGGGGACTAGGAATCGAACCTAGGTAGTCAGATCCAGAAACTGACGTCCTACCGCTAGACGATCCCCCAACCGGCATTCACAGTAATATACGGCGTGTGATTCCGTCAAGATCGACGCGGGTTTGCTTGCGGGGGCCAGCCAATTACACTGAGGCCCGTTCGACCCCCTGGCGGAGACGAAACAATGTCCGGTCTCTTCCCAGTATCTCCATGACATCGAAGAGGCCAGGGCTAGCCGTGCGACCGGTCAGGGCCACGCGGACTGGCTGAGCCAGCTGTCCCATCTTCATTCCCTCTTCTTCAACCAGCTGCTTGAAGGCTTCTTCCCATGGCTGTTTTGAGAAAGAAGGGAAGGCCTCGAAACGAGCAAGCAATTTACTGAGGATTGGTGCCATGGCCGGCGTCAAAAACTTCTCCGCGGCCGCTTCGTCATACACCACGGCCTGTCCAAAGTACGGCTTCACCCACTCGACCATTTCCATGAGCGTTTTTGCCCGCTCTTTCACAAGTATTACGAGTTGTGCGAGCCAGTCGGCCGAGACAGCTCTGAGGTCCTCTGTCAATCCTGTTGCCTCTAACAGAGGCGCCAGCGCCTGAGCGACCTGGGTCGGAGGACTATTCTTGATATATTCCGCGTTAACCCAGAGGAGTTTCTCGGGATTGAACACTGCTGCGGACGTTTGGACGTTCTTCCAGGAAAATTTTTCAATCAACTCCTGGCATGTGAAGAGTTCCTGGTCTCCATGTGACCACCCGAGCCGAACGAGATAATTCACCATAGCATCCGGCAGATATCCCATGTCTTTATAGGCCATAATTGAGGTAGCCCCATGCCGCTTCGAAAGACGGGCTTTGTCCGAGCCCAGAATCATCGGGAGATGCCCAAATTGAGGGGCGGAAAACCCGAGCGCTTGGAAGATCGGGACCTGCCGAGGCGTATTAGTGAGGTGATCGTCTCCTCGCACGACATGGGTAATGTTCATCAGCGCATCATCGACCACCACTGAAAAGTTGTACGTCGGATAACCGTTCGAGCGGAGAATGATCAGATCATCCTGCACCGCGTTATCGAAGACAATCTTACCTTTGATAAGATCATTGACCACGGTCTCGCCCTCTTGCGGAGCTTTGAATCGCAGGGCCGCATCACCGACCGGATTTGTGAGGCCACGATCACGGCAACGGCCGTCATATTTCTGCGATAGCCCCTTAGCCTCGGCATCTTTGCGCCGCGCGTCGAGTTCGTCCGCTGTGCAGACACACCAATAGGCCTGGCCCTTTTCAAGGAGCTGCATGGCATGACCGCGATAGAGGTCCATGCGTTCGGTCTGCCGATAGGGTCCTTCATCCCAATCGAGCCCCACCCATTTCATGCCATCGATGATGGCCTGGATCGATTCGTCCGTCGACCGACTCTGATCCGTATCCTCAATGCGGAGAATGAAGACACCCTTCTGCTGGCGGGCAAAGAGCCAATTGAATAACGCCGTGCGGACTCCTCCAATATGGAGAAAGCCGGTCGGACTGGGCGCGAATCGCACTCGTACTTGAGTCATCGTATACTCACCGATGTGATACGAAAAGGTCGGTATCTATAACATGCAGGGAAAAGTCTTGTACAGGAAACACAACACTTCCATCTCGTCCTCGCTTCTGTTAAGAGGAAGAAGGAGATCGTGATGGCCGAATTCACGCAAGCAGCGAGGGTGCTCTCGGTGAACGATCTCACCCCCCACACTCGCCAGCTTGTGCTTCGTCCTACCGTTCAGAATATTGTGTTCCAGCCCGGCCAGTGGGTTTCACTCAAACTGCCGGTCGGGGCTGCACCACCGCTCAACCGCGCGTATTCGATGGCAGCGCCTGGCACGCCATCAGGCGAGTTGACCGTCATCTTCGATCGCGTACCGGGCGGTGTGGGATCCAATTATCTCTACACACTCAAACCCGGTGATGTCCTACACCTTTCAGGCCCCTATGGAAACTTTACGCTCCCCCAGCAACTTGACCGCGATCTCTTTTTCGTCGCCCGATACACAGGCCTTGTCCCAATCCGTTGTATGCTGAAGCAGCTGTACGCACAACTACAGACCGGCACTATCCTCTTGATCGCGGTTGCCCCTGCGGAGGATGAAGTCCTCTTTCATCAGGAGCTGTTGACACTGGCTGCGACCCATCCTCGGTTTCGCTATCTTCCGTTCGTGGCTGCCGAAGGGGAGCAACAGGGTGTCGACCTCGCGTGTTCGATGCTGAGGCCGTTGATTGAGAAAGCGCCGAAAGTGATTCCGATGTTGTGCGGCACGAAAGGATTTGTGCGACCGCTGCGGGCCTATCTTGCGGAGGCGGGATATGACCGAAAAGAAGTCAAAATTGAGACCTACGATTAGTGGCCTTCCTTCACGAGATTCTTATTGACCGCCGGAATCTCGACAACAATGTCTTTCGTCCCATTAGGCACGCATTGGCAACCAAGCCGTGACTGGAGGGTAGTGATCGGTGCTTCCTCCAGCTGATCGAATTCATCGTCCGTACCTTCATTACAGCTCTCAAGCCCCTGCTTCACAACGATGTGGCAGGTTGAACAGGCACAGACACCTCCGCAAACATGTTCCAATGCCACCCCACTGCCCATAGCCACGTCCAGGAGGCTCCCTGGGATCCCAGTTGGGCCGTAGGGAATCTTGGCTGGATCCACTTCAACTTTTGTCACTACGCCGCCAGGTGCGATAAAGGTGACGGTATAGGCTACTCGAGGAAGCTCGAAATCAGTTTTTTCAATATAGGGATTAGTTCCGCCCATCTGCCTATTCCTTTCTCTGACTGAGCAGCAGCATTCTCCGCTGTTGACAGTTTTGAAACTTGCATGCTATCCTTAATACGACCTTATTGATCGGAGACTATTATAGTCTCCGATCTTGGAGATCGGCAATAGCAATGTTGAAGATTTCGAAAAAAACTGATTATGCCCTCATGGCCCTTCAGCATATCGCGACTGTCCAATTCGGCGATGTGACGCCTGGGCGCGTGGTAAATACGAAGGAGATTGCGGAAGAATACAATATCCCTCTCGAGCTACTGGCCAAAGTGCTTCAGACCCTTGCCAAGAACGCACTGATCGAGAGCCACAATGGCCCCAAGGGCGGATATGTACTGGCCCGACGCGCGCACCAGATTACGATTGCGCAAATCCTCGAAAGCATCGAGGGTCCCCTGGGTATTACCGACTGTTCACACGAGAAGGACGGAGAGTTCTGCATGCAGCGGGAAAATTGCCATATCCGTACACCGCTTTTGAAAGTTCAGGACAGCATTGCCCAGTTGCTCAATAGCATGACCCTGCAAGACATGATGGGTGGCACACCCCTCATCACCATTCAGTCCCCTGCGGCACAAGGAGTTGAACAATGAAACTGCCGATTTTCTTGGATAACCATTCCACGACCCCGATGGATCCACGCGTCTTGGAGACTATGCTTCCTTACTTCGTCGAGAAGTTCGGAAACGCGGCAAGCCGCAATCATGCATTTGGGTGGGCCGCAGAGGAAGCTGTCGAGCAGGCTAGAAAGCAAATCGCGAAACTGATCAAGGCTGACCAGAAAGAGATCGTCTTCACGAGTGGCGCCACTGAATCGGACAATCTCGCGATCAAAGGCGTGTTGGAAATGTACAAAGAAAAGGGCGACCATATCATTACGTCGTCCACCGAACACCGCGCCGTGCTCGATACCGTCAAATCGTTAGAGGGCAAGGGCAAAGCGGTAGTCACCTATCTTCCCGTCGATAAATTCGGGATGGTGAATCCTGAAGATGTGCGGAAAGCCATTACAGAGAAGACGATCCTCATCTCCATTATGTTGGCAAATAATGAAATCGGCACGATCAACCCCGTCAAAGAGATCGGCAAGATCGCCAAGGAAAAGGGCATCCTCTTCCACTGCGATGCCACGCAAGGCGTCGGCAAGATCCCGGTCGATGTGCAGGATATGGGAATCGATCTCATGTCCTTCACAAGCCACAAGATGTACGGACCCAAGGGGGTCGGGGCGCTCTATGTGAGGAAAAAGAATCCTCGGGTTCGTATCGCGGCTCAAATGGACGGCGGCGGGCACGAACGCGGTATGCGCTCTGGAACGCTCCCGGTGCCCTTAATCGTGGGGTTCGGCAAGGCCTGCGAACTATGCGAACAGGAGATGGCAAAAGACACCGCGCGATTGATTGCGATGCGTGATCGTCTGGAGGCCAGTATCATGAAGGCTCTAGAGGAAAGCTATCTCAACGGCCATCCGACCAACCGGCTCCCCGGTAATCTCAATATATCCTTTGCCTATGTGGAAGGCGAATCGTTGCTGATGGGCATGAAGGATATCGCTCTCTCGTCAGGTTCGGCTTGTACCTCGGCCACGTTGGAACCCTCCTACGTGCTTCGCGCGTTGGGTGTCGGGACGGAGTTGGCGCATTCCTCGATTCGCTTCGGTCTGGGCCGTTTCAACACGGACGATGAAATCGACTATACGATTAAGAAGGTGATTGAAATCGTTACCAAGTTGCGCGAAATGTCCCCGCTGTACGAGATGGCAAAAGAAGGCGTCGATTTGAAATCAGTCCAATGGGCTGCCCACTGACCCAGATAGTCAAGAGGAGGATGAACCATGGCTTACAGTGACAAAGTCGTCGATCATTTCAATAACCCCCGGAATATGGGGAGCTTCAAGAAGGACGAGGAAGGGGTCGGTACCGGCATGGTCGGAGCCCCGGAGTGCGGTGACGTCATGAAGCTTCAGATCAAGGTGGAGAACGACACGATCGTGGACGCAAAGTTCAAAACCTTCGGCTGTGGGTCCGCCATTGCCAGCTCGAGTCTTGCTACCGAATGGTTGAAGGGCAAGACGATCGACGAAGCCCAAAAGATCAAGAATACCGACATCGTGCAGGAGCTGAACCTGCCGCCCGTGAAGATCCATTGCTCCGTGCTCGCCGAGGATGCGATCAAGGCCGCCCTCGCGGACTACCAGAAGAAAGCCGATGGAGTACTGGCCGACGCGAAGTAACGTAAACAAAGGGAGTGCGCCATGGACACGACGAACGTGGAAGTTCAAGCTCCGGTGATTACGCTCAGCGAGTCGGCACTGAAAGAAGTGAAACGCCTCATCAACGTGCAGGGACTCACGGAAGGGGGGCTTCGTCTCGGCGTAAAGGGCGGCGGCTGCTCAGGCCTTAGCTACACGATCAACTTCGACGAAAAGATCGGACAGCACGACCAAGTCCATGACTTTGACGGTGTGAAAGTCATTGTCGACACCAAGAGCGCGATCTATCTTCAAGGCACGCAGCTGGACTTTCAAAAAGACCTGATGGGCGGAAACTTCAAATTCGTCAATCCGAATGCCGACAAGACCTGTGGTTGCGGAGAGTCTTTCTCGGCATAACGAGAATCAGCTGCGTATTGAAACCATCCGCGGGCATGGCAGGTTGCCATGCCCGTCTTGTCAGAAGAGGTGGCGGAATGAACCATCAGCACATCCACAGCTCAAACCCTCGTGATCTGCAGATGGCTCGCAGCATGTGCTGGCACTGCCAGTCTGAGATGTCCGGTGAATATTTCTGTGACCGATGCGTCAAAGTCCAGCCGGTTTCGAAAGAGCTTGATTATTTCACCTGTCTGGGCATCCCCCGCCGCCTCACGATCGACCAGCACCAACTCGAAAGCAAATTCTACGAACTGAGCCGGGCATTCCATCCCGATTTCTATCAGGACAAGAGCGCTGCCGAACAGACCATCAGCCTAGGCAATTCCGCCATGTTAAATACCGCATACCGGACGCTCCGTGATCCGATCGAGAGGGCTGAGTATCTTCTCGATCTTGAAGCTGGATCGGTGAAACAGATTCGGAATTCTCCTCCCGCTGACCTCTTTGAAGAAATTCTTGAACTACAAGACACATTAAACGAGTACCGAGCCGTTGAGCGGACGTCAGCAACCGAGTCGACGCTCCGTACGAAGCTCCAGTCTGAGCAGAATATGCTTGAACAGCGGCAGCGGGACATGGAGGCTGCGCTGCAGCAGCTCTTCGTTCAGTGGGACGCACTCCAAGATCGTGGGGAGGCCACCAGCCAGGCGAGGGCCGAGCGCGATCGAATATTGAAAGAGATGCGAGAACATCTGTCCAACCGCACCTATGTCAAGAACATCGTGAGCGATCTCGTCTCAACCATCGGATAATCACCGCCATGGCACGTATCGTCGGCATCGATCTTGGCACAACGAATTCGCTTGTAGCCTATATGGCAGACGGCCGTCCCCGTGTCATACCAGGTCGAAACGAACGGACCATGGTTCCCTCTGTTGTGGCCATGACCGACAATGGACTGATCGTCGGCGATTCGGCGAAAGAACACTTGACGCGCAGCTCGGAACGAACTGTCTATTCCGTGAAGCGATTCATGGGAAGGAGTCTTGAGGATGTACAGGGCGAACTGGCGTACTTCCCGTACCACTTGACGGAACAGGGCGGAGTCATCCGAATCAAGCTCGGTGAGAAGACTTATTCGCCCCCCCAGATCTCGGCTATGATCCTGAAGGAACTGAAGCAACGGGCCGAGGCGCATCTCGGAGAGAGCATTACCAAGGCCGTCATCACCGTCCCCGCCTATTTTAACGATAGCCAGCGGCAAGCGACGAAGGATGCCGGCATGATTGCAGGGCTTGAGGTGTTACGAATTATCAACGAACCGACGGCCGCCTCGCTAGCCTATGGGCTCCAACAGAAGACTCAGGGCACGATTGCCGTCTATGACCTTGGCGGGGGAACCTTCGATATTTCCATCCTGAAACTCAAGAACGGTATCTTCGAAGTCCTGGCGACCAACGGCGACACCCATCTCGGAGGCGATGACCTCGACCGCCAGCTCGCAGATCTTTTCGTCAAGGACATCCGCGAACGATATGGTCTCGATTTGAATGCCTATCCCGACCATATGCAAGCGGTTCGACTCGAAGCAGAACAGACTAAGATCAGACTTTCCGATGCGATGAAGACAACGGCCACACTCGACCTGCCTGAGGGTAAAGGGCGGTACGCGAGAGATCTTACCCGAGAACAACTCGAATCCCTCACCATGGAATTGGTGGAGCGCACGCTCGGGCCTTGCCGTCTTGCTCTGAAAGACGCCGGCCTCACTCCGAACGACATCGATGAGGTGGTCCTCGTCGGCGGCTCGACTCGTATGCCGCTTGTTCGGCAGCGTGTCCAGGACCTATTCGGCAAAGCTCCCCATTGCGAGCTCAATCCTGACGAAGTCGTTGCGCTTGGCGCGGCAGTCCAGGCCGATATATTGAGCGGTGGCACCACCGACATGTTGCTGCTGGATGTCACCCCGCTATCGCTCGGCATCGAAACGATGGGCGGCGTGATGAGCAGCGTGATCCGTCGGAATACAACGATTCCCGCCGGCGCAAAAGAGATGTTCACGACCTACGTCGACGGCCAGACCGGTGTCGACATTCATATCCTTCAAGGCGAGCGCGAGCTCGCGAAAGACAATCGAAGCCTGGCGCGATTCAGACTCAAAGTGCCACCCTTACCAGCCGGTGTGCCACGTATCGAGGTCACGTTCTTGATTGACGCAAACGGCATTCTCAACGTATTGGCCAAAGACATGCGGACAGGGCAAAGCCAGTCTATCGAGGTCAAGCCGTCCTACGGTTTGTCGGATAGTGAAGTGGAGCGAATGATCGAAGATTCATTTAAGTTTGCCGCGGATGATGTCTCCGCCCGCAAGTTGATCGAAGCACGACTGGATGCCAGTGCATTGATCACGACGACGGATAAGTCCCTTCTGGAGGGAAGCCATCTCATCGCATCAGACACCATCGCCGCCACTCGTACCGCGCTGACGGCGCTGACTGCTGCCAAAGACGGGGCAGACCCACGTGCCATCCGTGCACGCATGGCGGACCTCGAACAGGCCGCAAAATTGCTGACCGTCGCACTCTTAAATGATTCGCTTACAAAGGGGTTGCAGGGGAAAAAGGTTTCGGAAGTCACGTAGCGACGATCCCTCACCGTTGCCGCAATCGGCTTACGACGGTACATGAGGAGTGGATATGGATCTGAAGTGGCAGGATACCGAAGATATTGCGATGCGTTTAGTCGAAGACCATCCGGAAACGGACCCACTCACCGTTCGATTCACCGATATGCACACCTGGATCACGGCGCTCCACGACTTCAAGGACGATCCCAAGAAATCGAACGAGAAAATTCTCGAAGCGATCCAAATGGCTTGGCACGAAGAATATCAAGACTCGAAGTCCTGACCCGCCTCGAAGTCATACCGCTGACAACGAAGACTGTCTTGGCCGGACTGAATTGCTGATGGCCACCAATAGCGCTTCCGTAGGCTGAGCGTACCCTTCCGTCTGTACACCATTATCATGCTCGGCAATAGGCGTCTCTCATTGTAAAAACAAAGCTACCCCCCCCTTTTGAGGCATTGTAGAATAATAGAGAATTCAGCGATAAATGGGGCGCGCCTGATGATCAAGCTGGAGCCCCTTCAATGTCCAAGATTTTGAACCTGAGTGCACACACGAGCGAGGAGGAACTCCAGCACATCACAAGCTTGCTACTTTTTCACTTCGTCGAGCAATCTGGCGGGGACATTCAATTTAATCTGGAAGATGCCAATCGGGTTCGTGAAAGTCTGACGACCAAGATGATTCAAATGCAGGTGGGAGATGAGGTGCGTTTGAGAATTATCGATCGCCTGCCAGAACTACAGTAGCCTGCCCTAATCCTCGTGTAACCAAAAACCTTTGCCGATCATTTTAATGATGGCCGAGATCACGCGTTTGACCCGTATTGCTTGTGAGGGATAGACTCCACAAGCATATCGCTATCCTTTGATTTCGGATCAATTCGTGGCAATGCAAGGAGGATTTCTCATGCCAGACATGGCATCTATTTCAGTCGTCCTTAGCAGCATAAAGATCGCCGCCGACATCGCGAAGCTTCTCGGGGAGACGGATGTCCCCTGGAAAAGGCCGAAACCAAACTCAAACTGGCAGAGCTGATAGAGGCCTTGGCTGACGCCAAACTTGAGTTGGCCGAAGTGCAGAATCTTCTTCTGGATAAAGACAAGAAGATCATGACTCTAGAGCAAACACTACACACGAAAAACATGTTCTAAGGGAATCACCCTGGTACTGGCATGTGGATGAAGAAAAGAAGGACGGTCCGTTTTGTCAGCAATGCTATGACAAGGACGACACACTCATTAGATTGCAGGATTACAGGAATGGCTACTGGGGGTGTCTGATCTGTAAGAATAGTTATAATCTTGGAGGAGGAAGCGGTATTGCCAAGGTGGGGACAGACTCCGATTTATTTTCTGGCTAGATCGTAATTGATGACGCATACATCTGTCTAATTAAACACTTTGAAGGAGGATGTTCAAAAAGGCTGTTCAGCAAGGCCGCAGCGAGTGAAGGGCCGAGGCGTACCCACTGGGGTACGTTGAGGGTCTGAACGATGCGAGAACGACGCTGACGGGCTTTTTCAACATCCGTAAACTCGATGCTGCACATTTCATCACACGTCATCATCCTCGACTCCGAGATCGACATCCATGCGATGCGCTCTCAGGGTGCCGGCGGGCAGAATGTGAATAAAGTCTCGTCCGCGATTCATTTGCAGTTCGATATTGCTGCCTCGTCGTTGCCCCCGTTCTATAAAGAAGAATTGCTGAAATTGAAAGATCACCGCATCTCAGAGGGGGGCGTGATCACCATCAAAGCCCAGCAGCATCGAAGCCAGGAGCAGAATCGAGAGGATGCACTCACACGATTGAGAGAGCTGATT
>JACMLT010000054.1 GCA_014379455.1 Nitrospiraceae bacterium | reverse complement strand
GGTATCCGAACTTCTTCGGCGGACGACAAGCCGCCCGGAGCCTCCACTTTATAGGCTTGGTGGCAGTGGTGGTCTACACGCTGGGGCATCTCACGATGGTTGTCCTCGTGCACTTTCCCGAGGACATCGGCCACATGGTACTGGGATCAGACAACCCGAATGTGGCGCTCGCCCTCTGGATCGCTTCGATCGTGTTGATCGGGGTCGTGCTCTTCCATATCTGGGCCACGGTATATACGCTACACCATCAACGACAGTTTCAACTCAATGCCATCGCCTTCATCGAACCGCTCATGCGGGCGCTGTTCGGACGCTTGCGATCCCGCCAGTCCTACACGAAAGAGGACATTTCGCCGTACTTTCGGGTGAATGGGTACCCGCCGGAATCGGAGACATATAGGAAACAGGCTGAAACACAGTTTGTGGAGTGGCGCCTGGCTATCGGCGGCCTGGTGGAACGGCCACTGGCGCTGTCTCTCGCAGATCTTCGGATGTTCTCTAAGCAGGAGCAAATCACCAAACATAATTGTATTCAGGGCTGGTCCGCCGTAGCGGAATGGGGAGGGGTGACGATGAGCGCCATCCTAGACATGTGCGGGCCCCTGCCACAG
The DNA here is from genome assembly GCA_014379455.1 of Nitrospiraceae bacterium. Taxonomy (GTDB): domain Bacteria; phylum Nitrospirota; class Nitrospiria; order Nitrospirales; family Nitrospiraceae; genus Palsa-1315. Next base: position 4,384 of record JACMLT010000054.1, on the reverse strand, counting down.
GCGCGGTACGTGGTCTTCCATGCGTTTCCTCAAGCGGAGTACGCCCCGCTCACGTATTACGAAATCTTGACGCTCGATGAAGTTCGCGACCCTCAAACCATTCTGGCGTACGAGATGAACTGGAATCCTCTCCCGATTCCCCATGGGGCTCCCTGTCGCCTGCGTATTGAAACGAAAACGGGATACAAGATGGTGAAGTATCTTTGTGCGATCGATCTGGTCGAAACCTTTGCCACGATTGGGGAAGGGCATGGAGGCTATAGAGAAGATCATCAGTATTATGACAAGGTGGCGGCGATGTGACTCACTGTGGCGCAATCAGACCCAAGGCGAAGAGCAACAGGAGTTGCCCTTCTGTCTTGGGGCAAGATCCCTCGGCCGTTCGTCCACTATGAGTCTATCGTCAAGATCTATCAATCCTAAAACCTAACCATTTTTAAAGTGGCTGGACTGGGTGACTTCAAAAAGCTGTTTGCGCGACCGATCAAGGTCCGCCAATGACGTAGTGGGGCGAGTTTTCCCATAAGCCGTTGTCGATGCGATTCGAGCTCAGCGGGGCGCATTGGGAAATGAGCCATCGCGTATGTCTCAAAGAAGGAGGGCAGGATGGGGACATCTCAGTCCGACGCCTTGGTCTTTTTCGGCGCCACCGGTGATCTGGCCTTCAAGAAAATCTTTCCGGCGTTACAGGCCATGGTCAAGCGCAGCCACCTTGATGTGCCGATCATTGGCGTAGGCCGGTCGGCGTGGACGGTCGACCAGCTCCGAGCTCGAGCCCGCGAGAGCCTTGAACAGCATGGGGAAGCCGATCCCATCGCTTGTGAGACACTCTGTCGCCTACTGCACTATGTGCGCGTTGACTATGCGGACTCGAGCACGTTTCAGGCTCTGCGCAAAGAACTGGGCGGAGTCGAGCAGCCACTCTATTATCTGGCGATTCCGCCCAGTTTATTCACGACAGTCATTGAAGGGCTGGCGAAGTCAGGCTGCCTCGATGGGGCCCGCGTGATTCTCGAAAAACCCTTCGGGCGAAACCTGGCTTCCGCTCAGGAGCTCAACCGCACACTCCACAGCTATTTCACAGAACAAGCCATTTTCCGTATCGATCATTACCTCGGAAAAGAATCTGTCCAGAACCTGATGTATTTCCGTTTCGCTAACCCGTTCTTTGAAACCGGGTGGAATCGACACTCCATCCAGCGTGTGCAGATTACGATGGCTGAGGAGTTTGGAGTGGCGGGTCGTGGTCGGTTCTACGAGGAGGTGGGAGCGATTCGCGACGTGGTGCAAAGTCACTTGTTGATGGTGATTGCTTGCCTGGTTATGGAACAACCGTCCGGTAGGGATTATGAATCGATTCGGGAGGAACGCGTGAAAGTTCTCAAGATGATACGGCCGCTCATTCCTTCGGATGTCGTGCGAGGGCAGTTCCGTGGCTACCGCCGTGAGGGTGGCGTGGCTCCTGAATCCCAGGTCGAGACGTTCGCAGCGCTCCGATTCTACATCGACAGTGAGCGGTGGGCGGGAGTGCCGTTCTATGTGCGCACTGGTAAGTGCCTCCCTGTCACGGTTACCGAAGTGCTGGTCGAGTTCAAGCGGCCAGGTTGTCCCGTGTTGGACGAGATCGAACCACCGTTGCCGAACTATTTTCGTTTCCGGCTCAGCCCCGACGTGACGATCGCCGTGGGTGCCACTACCAAAGTCCCAGGACAGGCAATGGTGGGCAAACGAATAGAGCTGGTCGCGCAGCAGTGCTCCGGTGAGGAGATGGATCCGTATGAACGTCTCCTTGGAGACGCCATGAATGGTGATGCCACGCTCTTTGCCCGCGGGGATGGGGTGGAAGCTGCCTGGTGGGTCGTGCAGCCGATTCTCGACACCCCGATGTCGTTGCACGAGTACGAGGCAAACACCTGGGGTCCAGGCGAAGCGGATCGGCTCATCGAGGGCGATTGGCACAACCCTTCAGGATGATTCACGTTCCTTACATCTATTGGGGGAACTTGGACCTCAAGACACTCCTCCAGAATCTCCTTCGCCCCTGACCGCTTTCAACAGCCGCATCACCGCACTAACCGAGTACTTGTCTATCTCCAATGTCTCAATCTCAAATCCGTGAGACCCCCCGCAATCTCTCACAATAGCTTTCTCGCCCGTTCCCGAATCGCTCGTTCCCGTAAAACTACCAGGTTTTCGATGTGGAACAAGCCCTCCCAGTCATTCAGCATGAGATGAAGAATTTTTCATCATCTCTTGATAAATCGATCATGTGACAGCGCTACAGTACCAACAACGGCTAAGGACACCATGGCCACCGCTCTGAAATTAAGATCACATGGTGATGAGACTTCATCAAATGAAAAACAGACAAGGGATTCTCCTAGGGTCCAAGAAGGCGCGCGTATTGGTATCATTAGGCAAGTCAAAAAATGGTAGCAACGTCGTGCCTCGAACATGGAATCTCGTCGGTCATGAGTAGCTTTCCGATTATTCCTTCCGTCGAAGCTGATGGGGAAATTTCTCGAAAATGTTTGTGCAGTCGTCGTTGGGATAAATAGAAAGAAAGGAGACAAGAGCCGATGGAACAAAACAACAAAAGAGTATTGGTCGTCGATGATGATCCCGACTTACGGTACATGCTCTCAGCCCGGCTCGTCAGCGCCGGATACAGGGTCTATGGGGCGGCGAACGGGTGGGAAGCCTTGGAACAGTTGGATACGCACTCGATTGACGTCGTCTTGACCGACTACCACATGCCGGGTATGAACGGGTTCGGATTATTATCAGTCTGCCGCGTGAAGTGGCCTGGAATTCCGGTCCTGTTCTTCTCAGGAGAACAAGACGACATGGCGCACGAGGCGGTCGAGCGAGGAGCGTTCGCGTGGGTTCGCAAAGGAAGTGAATTCACGATGCTCTTGGAATTCCTTGACCATGCGATTCAACAATCAGTCCATGTGTGAGAGACAGCAGGGGCATGGTGGCAGAAGAGACGATGATCAGACAAAGAGAGAATGCCCTGTGCGTCACCAAAATAGCCGACAGCTTGTGCTCGTCTGATCCTCCTGCTCGCTCCCAGCGGATGCATCGTTGTCTGATAACTGCCGCTTCTATGGATCTGGAGCGCCTATACAATTGCTTCTGAAGCGAGAACCTTGATGTGATGCGTACAGATGAACAACGATTGATCCGAGTAGTACTTTCGATTGGCTACACCAAAGATCTGATCCCCCATGAAGGGATTGAACCGGTTCTCTTGGACCGATCGCCTGTCGGTTGGTCTAGACTCGATGGCTTCGCTTGTGCCCTTCATGCTGATCAGGCCGCGCGGAGAACAGGGCGCCCATACGTAGTACGAGAGATGTTGCACACGATCCTCCTTCACGTGCCCAACCACGCAATCAATATTACATGGCTCAAGCCCGACTGGGTCATGGGCGCAAGAGCGTGGAGTGGTTGAGCCCCCATACTCGAATTCGCCACTCGTGCACCGCACACATCGGTCCATCGTATTCGCACGGACACGTTGGAGGCAACTATCGGATGCGCAAGATGCAATCTGGACAAACGTTACGATTAATATCCTTGCCTCTCCTTTCACCGTTTGCGTTAATATTGCCCTTCCATTATAAGGAGGCGGGGTACCCGGGCAGAGTGAATGGCCATCACGTTGTAGGATCAGATGGCGATTACTGCGGGAGATGACGCACATGGCCTATCAGCCTATTGAGAACTACGGCATCATCGGGAACATGCGCACGGCCGCGCTGGTGGGCATGAACGGATCGATCGATTGGTTCTGCTTTCCACACTTCGACTCGCCGAGTGTATTTGCCGCCATGCTGGACGACGGCAAAGGGGGCAGATTTGAGATCACTCCGACACGGCAGGGAATTAATTCGAAACAGTTGTACTGGCCGGATACCAATGTACTGGTGACTCGCTTTCTGTCACCGAGTGGTGTCGGTGAAATCGAGGATTTCATGCCGGCCGGTCTGCCGCCTGACTCTCCATGGCACGATCAACTGATCCGCCGTGTGAAAGTCGTGCGAGGAAGCATGGAGTTCACGTTACGATGCCACCCTGCCTTCGATTACGCTCGCGCGACGCATCACACCAAGAGGACGGAACAGGGGGCAAACTTTCATTCGCCTGAGCTGAGCCTTGCGCTCGTCACCACGATTCCACTCACCCTCGATGATCGAGGCGTCCGGGCGACCTTCACGCTTCAGGAAGGGCAAGCGGTCGTCTTTGTGCTTCGACGCATTGAACCCAACGGACACTGCGAGCGTTGTCCGTCGCTGGATGAAACCAATGCGCTCTTTGAAAGCACGATTGATTTTTGGCATCGCTGGCTGTCGAAATGCACGTATACCGGCCGCTGGCG
>JACMLT010000007.1 GCA_014379455.1 Nitrospiraceae bacterium | reverse complement strand
CGCGGCGATGGGCGAGCGAGCGGTCGCCGCGCTGTAGCACAAGCAATCTGGCATGATCGCGCGGAAGGCTTGGCTGAGTGGCAATCAGCGAGGCATCGAACGGAAAGTCGAACTCTGAGAGTTGCATCAGGAAGACGGCAGGGTCGGAGCTTTCGTCAACGTCATGTTCTGCAATTCCGTCCCTGGGTAATAATATCGAAGAATCATCGAGAAGGGATAGCCCAACTCAGCCAGTTCTTTCGCACCCCATTGGCACATGCCGACAGCATGGCCCGCACCAAAACCGGAAAGTACCACATCTTGGCCGATCGACTCGATGACAAACTGCGTGCTGGGGATAATGGTGTAGCCAACCGATTTCCGCAACTCTTCTCCGCGAAGAACCAATTCACCGTCGGAGTGGAGAACACGCAGCGTGGCGACTCGCCCTCCGCGGCTGAACGACAACGGCGTGATCGTCGAGATCGTACCGACGGAAAATCCCTGCTCGCGCAAATTCTGCTCAAGGGTGTCTATTTTGAAGGAAGATTTCCATTGATAATAGGGCGACATCAGGTCGAAGGGGCACTCCACACCCTTGAGATAGGGGTATTCTTTCGACCATACATTCATCGCATCTTCCGTCAATCCGGCGGTCGTTGATGAGAATGCTGCGTAGATCGGCGCATCCTGGAAGGTCACAACCAGCCCTCTCGTCTCTTCAACCGCGCGTAGAATCGCGGCATCAACCCCCTGCTTCCCGTGATAAACTTGGTCTTGCACCGTCGCCGCGACATCGTACTCCCGCGTCGTACTCAACTTCTGCTGATAGAGCGCATAGGTTCTGGCTGCAACCGCCTGTGCTTTCAGCATCTCGGGATGCCACGCTGAACTGACCTCGGCAGGAACCACACCTTTGACATACTCTTCCATATCTACTTGGTTAATAACCAGAAACCCCTTATCTTTTCGCACGAGATGGATGAGGCCGCTCACCGAGACCTCTGTGCCAGAGTCGCCCGATAACACCGCCGCCCCTTTTGACTTCCGAGTGGGTCGTGGGAAAGTCAGTGTGAGACCTTGGCCTCCACCATGCAGTGTCAACTGCTCCGTCTGCCTACGGACACCGTTCAGTAAAAACCCCTTGTCGGCAGCTATGATCTGGGCCGGCGTGCGCAGAGCCTGACGATGGCCTTTTGCGTCGGTCGCCCACAGCGGATTGCTTGAACGGATATCAAGCCGTAGCACATCGGCAAACAGCAGCACCCGGATCGATTCTGCCGCCTCGGCTCCAGAGGACAAGCTGAGAAGACAGGCCCCTGCCACAATGGCGCGATACATGCTGCCCCTCAACTGGTTCATCGGCGAAAGATCCATGTGATGAGATAGAATACCAGACTGAGGATGACACTGAGGAGCAGGCTGGTGACGATGGGAAACGAAAAGCTGAAGTTATCTCGTCGAATGGAGATGTCGCCGGGAAGTTTTCCGAACCATCCGAGGAGATTCTCGATTCCAGGAACTCGATCTGCGATCAGCAGCAACAGGCCGACCAACACCACACACAATCCAACCCCGACAAATACTTTTCCGAGATTTCCCCATTCAGCCATCAGCCTCGAACGACATATTCTGCGATTTGCACCGCATTGAGCGCAGCCCCTTTGCGGAGATTATCGGACACCACCCAGAGATTCAGGCCGTTCGTGATCGATTCGTCTTCCCTCACACGACCGATGTAGACCTCATCCTTGCCGGTCGCATCCAAGGGCATCGGGTAGAGCTTCTTGGCGGGATCATCGTATACGATCACCCCCGGCATAGCCGCCAACAGCGCACGGGCTTCATTCGGCTTGAGCGGCCGCCCCAATTCCACATTAATTGCTTCGGAATGGCAGCGCAACACCGGAACACGCACCGTCGTCGCCGTCACGCGAAGCGCCGGCGTTTCAAGAATTTTCCTCGTCTCGCGGGCAATCTTCACTTCCTCGGAACAATCGCCTCCATCGTTGAAAGATCCGATATGCGGCAGCAAGTTGAAGGCGATCTGATAGGGATATACGTTGGCCTTCGTGTCACGAAAAGACATCAGATCTTTTGTCTGCGTCATCAGTTCATCCATAGCCGCGGCGCCGGTCCCGGAGACCGATTGAAACGTCGTCACGACCACCCGCTTCACCCCTACGGCATCCTGCAACGGCTTGAGCGCCATAACAAGCGGGGTCGTCGTGCAATTGGGAATGGACACAATGCCGCGAGGCATCGCCGTCAGCGCATGGGCGTTGACTTCCGGTACCACCAACGGAACATCGGCCTCCATCCGAAAGACGCCGCTATCATCGATGACAACAACCCCGGCCGCCCCAAGCCGTTGACCGTACTCGCGGCTGATGGCGTCCGTCGCTGAAATAAACGCGAAGTCGACACCGGTAAACGACGACTCCGTCGTCAGTTCCTCAACCTTCCACTCTTTGCCCTGGCACGACATCACCTCACCAGCCGAACGCTTTGAGGCAAATAGACGTAGGGACGCCAACGGAAACCTTCGCCCCTCTAGAATCTCGAGAGTTTCTTTTCCAACCGCCCCCGTTGCGCCGAGGATGGCGACCACGTACCCTGATTTCTTTTTCAACATGACCCTCGATCCTACCTACAATATGATCTCCCGAATACGATGATTGAATGTATCCGCCACGAACATATGCCCTGCGCGATCCAACACGATTCCAAACGGGTAGCTCAAACCAGCTTCAAGGGCTGGGCCCCCGTCACCACTATAATCAGACACACCCACTCCAGCGAGACGTTCAATACGCCCTGACAATCGATCCCACCGCCGCACCAGGTGGTTGTCCGAATCAGTCATGTAGAGATTTCCCGCCTCATCTAATGCAATCCCCGATGGCCGAGCGAGACTGGCGCTGGGTGGTTCATCCAACCCTTGATATCGATACTCTCCACCGTTACCCACCACAGTTCGTATCAGACCAGTGACTGGATCGACAGCGCGGATCCTTCCGTTGAAGCAATCAGCAATATACAGCGTACCATCTGACGCCAGCGCCAATCCGCTTGGGCCTGCTAGATCGGTCTCTGTCGCAGTCAGACCATCTCCATTATACGCTGCTGTTCCAGTCCCAGCGACCGTACGAATCATTCCCGTGGCTAAATCTATCGCCCTGACGCAGTTGTTAGTCTGGTCAGCAATGTAGAGGATACCGTCGTCGCTCAACGCTAAGGCAGCCGGTTCGTTCAACCCGGCCTCCACAGCCAATCCTCCATCACCAAAATACCTCGGCTTACCCAGGCCGGCCACTGTCGTGACCACCCCTGTCACCGCATCCATACGCCGCACCCGATGGTTCAGTGTGTCCGCAATATAGAGATGCCCCGCCCGATCGACCACCACGGCTGTGGGAAAATTCAACAGAGCTTGATCAGCGGGTCCACCATCACCACTGAAGTGCATAGCCGGCACAGCACTGACTGCAACGTATCGCACCGTCCCACTCAGGTCGGTCTGTTGGGTCACAGCGCGCAAGTCGACCTTGCTGGTTTCAGCAAGAGGATCCTCATCGACCTCATCAGCCGTCGAAGCGGCTGGAACCGGTGTCGCTCCTGTGTCAAACGCCTGGATACGACCCGCAATCGTCTTGATACGGTGGGTCGTCCTATCGATCTTTCGAACGACGTGGTTCTCCGAGTCAGCAATGAAGAGGTTTCCCTCTGCGTCGAGGGTCAGACTCTTCGGCTCATTCAGACAGGCCACGGAGGCGACCGCTCCATCACCGGACCAGCCTGAGACTCCGGTACCGGCAAGGGTCCGGATCAATCCGGATTTGAGATCTGTCTTCATCTGTATCGAAAATCTCGCTTAGTTCAGATTTCGCAGGATGGCCTCGCCCATTTCAGTTGTGCTGACCAGGCGAGTACCAAGGCTGTGAATATCTTTTGTGCGATAACCGAGATCGAGCGTTTTCACAATCGCCTGCCCGATGGCCTCTGCTTCCGCATCCAACTTGAACCCATAGGACAACATCATCGCCGCCGAAGCAATCGTCGCAATAGGATTCGCCACATTCTTTCCCGCAATGTCCGGCGCGCTGCCATGAATCGGCTCGAACAATCCAACCTGCGCACCGATGCTGGCAGACGGCAACATGCCGATGGACCCGGTCAACATCGCGGCTTCGTCGCTCAGAATGTCGCCAAAGATATTGTTGCACAGCATCACATCGAACTGCCGCGGGTTACGCACAAGTTGCATCGCCGCATTGTCGACATAGATATGACTCAACTCTACATCTGGATAGTTTTTGTGAACGTCCGTGACCACACGACGCCACAGCTCGGATGACTCCAGCACGTTCGCTTTGTCGACAGACATCACTTTTTTTCGGCGTTTTCTCGCCGCCTCGAATGCCACTTTCGCAATACGCTGGATTTCTTCAGTCGTATAGACCTCGGTGTTGACGCCTCGCTCGCTCCCATTCGGCAGTTTCTCAATCCCCTTTGGCTTCCCGAAATAAATGCCGCCGGTCAGTTCACGAACGACGAGGATGTCGATCCCCTCAATCACTTCGCGTTTCAACGTGGAGGCATCGGCCAACATCGGATAGAGCTTCGCCGGGCGCAAATTCGCGTAGAGCCCGAGGTGCTCTCGCAAACCCAGCAGCGCACGCTCTGGACGCAAGCTATACTCTAACCCCTCCCACTTCGGACCACCGACCGCGCCGAGCAAGACCGCGTGGCTCTGTTTAGCCAGGGCCAGCGTTTCTTGAGGAAGTGGAACACCCACTTTGTCGATGGCCTGCCCGCCAACATCACCGGGAAGAAATTCAAATGTATGGCCGAACTTCTCAGCCACAGCCTTCAGTACCTTTACCGCTTCAGGAACGATCTCTCGACCCACTCCATCACCAGCCAACACGGCAATCTTCGCTTTCACAGACCACTCTCCCTCTTTATGAGTATTGACCTCACCGGCATCTATTCCAACACTTCTTCGTCCTCAGGCCGCCAAGCAGGATCGACCAGGCAGAGGAACTCGATGTCGGTAGATCCAAGATTATCCAAAGACTGTGTGCCTCCAGGAGGCACACAGACGACGGAACCGGGTTCCACTACGACGACAGCATCATCGACGGTCAATCGCCCACGACCTGCAATAATGTAGTAGACCTCTGAGGACGTGAGGCGGTGCCTTTTCGACCGAGCGCCGGGAGCCAAGATCCCGTGCGCCATACTATACCCAAGCGGGAGCGGTTGTTTCGCTGGATGCAGAAGCTCTCGAAGAACGGTATGATCACCGGCCAGAAACTCTGGACGATCTGCCAGGTTGACGTGAACCACGGCGCACCTCACAGCCAACGATAGCTTCCCTCTCCCAGACCGAAGACCGTGACTCTACCGTGGTCACTTTCCTTAAATCAAGTTCACCTTCTGCTCGCCCTGCGCCTGCTTTCCCGCCAAGTATGATAGCTTATTCAGCGCATTCAGGTAGGCTCTTGCTGAGGCCATGATGATATCCGTGTCCGCGCCATGCCCTGAAACCGTGCGCCCATCTTCTTGAACCCGGACCGAGACTTCGCCCTGGGCGTCAGTCCCCCCCGTAATCGCCTTCACGACATACATGAGGAGCGTGCTCTTCGTCTGAGTGATTGCGGCAATCGTCCGATAGACCGCATCCACCGGCCCATCGCCCATCCCGGTCTGCGAGATCGTTCGTCCGTCGATCTCGAGTTCGACCGTAGCGGTTGGCACCTGATCCGTCCCGCTGGCCACATGGAACGATTTCAAGGTGATCCGATCAGCCATTTTGACCAACTCTTCGGAGACAATGACTTCGAGATCCTCTTCGTAGATCTCCTTCTTCTGATCGGCCAACTTCTTGAACCGCTCGAACGCGTGGTTGATCTCCTCGTCCGAGAGCGTATACCCCAACTCCACCAACCGCTGGCGAAACGCGTGCCGGCCTGAAAGTTTCCCCATGACCATCTTGCTCTCTACCAGCCCAATCGACTCCGGCCGCATGATTTCATAGGTCGTCTTGTCCTTCAGCAGCCCATCTTGGTGAATGCCAGACGTATGGGCGAAGGCATTCGCCCCGACGATCGCTTTATTCGGCTGAACCACCATACCGGTGATCTTGCTGACCAATCGGCTGGTCTTCGAGATCTCTTCGGTGCGAATCCTCGTGTCGGCTTGATAGAAATCTTTCCTGGTCCGAAGCCCCAGGACGATTTCTTCCAGTGCCGTGTTCCCTGCCCGTTCACCAATCCCATTGATCGTACACTCGACTTGGCCTGCCCCTTCGAACACCGCCGCCAAGCCGTTCCCCACTGCCAAGCCGAGATCATTGTGGCAATGAACGGAGATCACTGCTTGTGCACTGTTCGGCACCTGCTCCCGAATGCCGCGAATAAGCCGGCCGAACTCTTGTGGCACCGCGTAGCCGACCGTGTCGGGAATATTGATTGTTCCAGCTCCTGCAGCAATCACCGCCTCAATTACTTCATAAAGATAGGCAGGATCGGAGCGACTGGCATCCATGGGCGAAAACTCCACATCGTCCATATAGCCTCGCGCCCGTTCTACCATCTCGACCGCACGCCTCTTTGCCTCGTCGCGCGTCATTCTGAACTGATGCTTCAAATGGATATCCGAGGTCGAGAGAAACGTATGAATACGGACTTTCGGAGCGCCCTTCAATGCCTCCCAGGCTCGATCAATATCCTCAGGACGCGCCCGCGCCAAACTGCAAACCGTCGGTCCCTCGACTTCCCGCGCGATCCGACGCACCGCTTCAAAATCCCCGGGCGAGCTATACGCAAACCCTGCCTCGATGATATCGACCCCCAAACGTGCCAGCTGCTTCGCCACCATGATTTTCTCTTCCACATTCATGCTGGCCCCTGGAGATTGCTCGCCGTCTCGGAGCGTCGTGTCAAAAATTCTGATCATGCGGGTCATGGTTTCACCTCTCTTTGGTTCAGACTGCTCAAAACGGACGTCCAGCAAGACCGCGGGCGCAGAAGACATCGCAGGCGTACCCTCCGGGGTACGTCGAGAATATTTTCAAGCCAAGAACGAAGCTGGCGGCTGTTTTCAGCAGTCTGCAAAAACACAAAAAGCCTCCATCCCTACGCCCAGGGACGGAAGCTTTGAGAAGCTCCGTGGTACCACCCTGATTTAACCGTGGGCAACGTACGCCCTCCACGGTCCTCAACATGCCCAGTCACGAGGGCAAAGCGGAATCCATTACTCGGGTTTCAGGGATTCAGGCTCAGAGGCGAGTTCAGCGCCACACAGGCTGGTTTGCACCATTTCACCAGCTCTCTACCGCTGTGCGAATCGCGTACTACTCCTCGTCGTGGCCAATTAGATCTTCGATTCGTTCGCTGACTGTTCGGTCTTGGGTAGTGGACGCTTCCCAGACACTTTAGACACAAGTCCGATAAGCCGCTCTGCCGGACCAAGTAGGGCATACCCTGCAAAGATAACAAATAACATAACTTGGGGCCAGGCCGCTACGAGCATGAGCGTCAAAATTCCCCACACGAGATAGGTAATCTGCTGGCCGCCGCGGAACTTCATGTCCTTAAAGCTCCGATACTTGATAGTGCTCACCATCAAGAACGAAAGAGTCAGCGTAATAATCAAGACAAGGAAGGGCTTCACTTCCGTCCCTATCCTGAGGCTATAGTGGTCGAAAATTACAAGTGACGCCACAACCCCAGCCGCTGCAGGAATAGCCAGCCCGGTAAAGTACTTGCCGTCCGGTACGGCCACAGACGAATTAAACCGAGCCAACCGAACCGCACCCATCGCCACGTACGCAAACATCACCGCCATACCGAACATACCCTGTCCACTCAGCGCCCAAGAGTATATCAAGAGGCCCGGAGCCACCCCGAACGACACCACATCGGACAACGAGTCGTATTCAAAGCCGAAATGGCTGGTACTGTTCGTCAGCCGTGCTGACTTTCCATCGAGTATGTCGAAGATCATCGCTACCAGAATGGCAACCGCTGCGACCATGTAATCTGCATTGAATACGGAGAGCATCGAAAACACGCCGCACAACAAATTCCCTGTCGTGAAGAGATTGGGAATCAAATGCATGGCAGCTTTGCGCCGCTTCCCATCTCTTCCAAATGATTGACGTAGTCCGGCAGTCTTCATGGCAACTCCCCCAAGATGGTTTCCCCACCTTTGACTCGATCGCCGACCGCAACCTTTATAGACGTTCCGAGAGGAAGAAACGTGTCCATCCGCGACCCAAATCGAATTAAGCCGAATCGTTCACCAAGCACTGCCCGATCTTTTGGCGAAACCCAACAGACGATCCGTCGGGCAATCAACCCAGCGACCTGCACACAGAGAACCTTCGCACCCTCTACCGTCCGAATCATCAAAGCATTTTGCTCGTTCCTCAACGTCGCATCCGGCTTACTGGCGACCAGAAACAAGCCTGGCTGGTACTGCACGTCCTCAATAACCCCTTCACAGGGAATCCGATTGATATGCACATCGAATACATTCAAGAATATGCTGACCCTGATGCTACGATCCTTAATGAACCTGGACTCGAACTCCTCTTCGATAGCGATCACTTTCCCGTCACCCGACGCGAGGACGAGACGCGGTCCTTGAGGGACCACACGGGATGGATTGCGAAAGAACCACGAGACAAAGAACGTCAGGATCGCCGCCCCGACCGTCGCAATGATCCAGCCCAACCATCCTGCCAGCAGTGTAACGCCGACAGCCGCCCCGATGAAGGGAATTCCCTCTTTGGCAAACGGGATACCGACGGCACGATCCGCCACAGAGTCGCCTCAGGTTATTCAGGAAGGATGCCCGACCCGACGATCATCCTCATCCGCCCTGCCTGGCCACGCTAAGACTCGGCTAATCCCAGGCAAGACCGCAGCGATTGAATACGACGTAGGAAGTCGGCTTCAACCTCCTGCTAATTTTTATTCTTATCGACCAATTGGTCCTTCTTCAGCCAAGGCATCATCGCACGAAGCGTGCCCCCGACCTCTTCAATGGGGTGGGCTTCACCTTTTGCCAGCAACGCATTATAGACCGGACGGTTCGCCAGGTTCTCCAACACCCACTCTTTGGCAAACTGGCCTTGCTGAATTTCTCCCAGAATTTTCTTCATTTCCTGCTTGGTCTGTTCCGTGACAATCCGAGGGCCACGTGTGATGTCACCGTACTTCGCCGTCGTACTAATGGAATACCGCATGTTGGCGATCCCGCCCTGATAGATCAAATCTACGATCAATTTCACTTCATGCAGACACTCGAAATATGCCATCTCAGGGGAGTAGCCGGCTTCCACGAGCGTCTCGTAGCCAGCCTGAATGAGAGACGTGAGACCTCCACAAAGCACGACTTGCTCACCAAAAAGATCCGTCTCGGTTTCTTCACGAAAGTTCGTTTCGATCACACCAGCCCGCCCACCTCCAATCGCACTGGCATAGGCAAGGCCCAGCTGCTTGGTTGTTCCGCTTGCGTCTTGATGAATCGCGAGCAAGCACGGCACCCCACTACCTTTTGTATACTCCGATCGGACGAGATGTCCCGGCCCTTTTGGCGCGACCATAAACACATTCATCGTGGGCGGCGGAACGATTTGTCCAAAATGAATATTGAAGCCATGGCCGAATGCGAGAGAGGAGCCCGGCTTCAGATTCGGGGCGATGTCCTGTCGATAAATGGCCGCTTGCGCTTCGTCTGGTGCCAGAATCATGACGACATCCGACGCCTTAACAGCATCGGCGACCGGCATGACTTTCAGCCCGCTGTGCTCCGCCTTCTTCCATGAGGCGCCTTCGCGCAGTCCGACCACCACACTCACGCCGCTCTCCTTCATATTGAGCGCATGGGCATGTCCCTGACTGCCATAGCCGATCACCGCAACTTTTTTATTCCGAATGTGTTGAATGTCAGCATCCTTGTCGTAGTAAACCTTCATCGATGACTCCTTGGGGTAATAGCCGTATCAAGAAACCGATTGGGCATTGAGTCCGAGGTAACGCTTATTCGCGGACAATCTTTTTTGCCGGCACATCCGCCGACCGAATCAACTCGCGGGCCACCGCAACCCGTCCGGTACGTGTGAGTTCTTTAATTCCAAGTGGCTGCAGCAAGTTGATGATCGCCTCGATCTTTCGTGGGTCTCCAGTCACCTCAATCGTGTAGGTCGACGGCGTAGAATCGATGACGTTGGCGCGAAAAATGTCGGCAATTCGCAACGCTTCTGCCCGATCCTCTGGCCGCGTATGCACCTTGATGAGCGCCGTCTCCCGTGACACAAAATCGCTCTCGTTCAGATCCACGACCTTAATCACGTCGATGAGTTTATTGAGCTGTTTCACGATCTGCTCGATGATCCGTTCGTCTCCGGACGTCACAATGGTCATCTGCGACATAGACGGATCAAGCGTTGGCGCGACTGAAAGACTTTCGATGTTGAATCCGCGTCCGCTAAACAGGCCGGCGATGCGAGACAACGACCCAAACTTGTTCTCAACAGTGACAGAAATAATGTGTTCCATACCCGCGCGACTCCTGATGCCGTCGATTATGCCGTAAGGATCGTGTCCGAATCCTTCGGAGTCACCTGCCCCGCTCCAGACTGCTTATTTCTCAAGGCGGGCGGATCTTCCAAAATCATTTCATGGTTGCAGCCGCCAGCGGGAATCATCGGATAAACGTTTTCATATCGATACGTCGGCACATCGACGATAACCGGTTTGTTCACTGCGATCGCTTCCTTGAGGACGGCATCAATCTCAGAAGGCTTGCTGGCCCTGAGCCCGACTGCTCCGTACGCCTCTGCCAACTTGACAAAGTCCGGCGTCGTCTCCAAATCGCTCGAGGCATACCGACCTTCATAGAAGAGATCCTGCCACTGCCGGACCATCCCATGGAATCGGTTGTTCAGAATGATGATCTTGACCGGCAACTTATGCACCACCGCTGTTGCCATTTCTTGCATATTCATTTGGATACTGCCGTCTCCGGCAATGCAGAGAACCAGCCGGCCCGGGAACGCCGCCTGCGCCCCCATCGCAGCAGGGAAACCGAACCCCATGGTCCCAAGCCCCCCCGAGGTTAACCAGCGATTTGGCTTCGCCAACTTAAAATATTGGGCAGCCCACATCTGGTGTTGCCCGACATCGGTCGACACGATCGGATCCCGATCCTTCGTGAGTTCATACAGTCGCTGAATAACATGTTGCGGTTTGATCGGCCCATCCACTTCCTGTTGATAGGCCAGAGGATTTGCGTGTTGCCACTCGCGAATCTGATCCCACCAGGGCTTGCGCAGCTCCCATTGATCGCCATTCACCGTGGCACGAAGAATTTGAATCAACTCACGGAGCACCATCTTGCAATCGCCCACGATTGGAATGTCGACATTGACATTTTTACGAATCGAAGTCGGATCGATATCGATATGAATCACCTTGGCATGCGGACAAAACTCTGAAACCTTTCCGGTGACACGATCGTCAAACCGTGCTCCAATGGCCACGACAAGATCGGAATAATGCATGACCATATTCGCCCAATAGGTGCCATGCATGCCCAGCATGCCCATCGATTGGGGATGCTCGCCAGGAAACGCCCCAAGCCCCATCAACGTCATGTCGACCGGCATATGGGTCAGTTCAGCCAACTCCATCAACTCTTGCGACGCACCAGAGAAGATGACACCGCCGCCGACATACAGCACCGGCTTCTTTGCCTTCGTCATGGCCTCGGCCGCTTGCTTAATCTGCCACTTATTCCCTTCATACACTGGATTATAGCTACGGATAGAGATAGAACTCGGATAGACAAATTCCGCCTTATCCATGGATACGTCTTTCGGAATATCCACCAGCACAGGGCCTGGACGCCCCGTCGTCGCAATGTAGAACGCTTCTTTGATCGTGACCGCCAGATCTTTCACATCTTTCACCAGGAAGTTATATTTAGTGCAGGGACGACTCAATCCCATGTTGTCCGCTTCCTGGAACGCATCATTTCCAATCAGGCTGGTGGGAACTTGCCCGCTAAAACACACCAACGGCACGGAGTCCATGTACGCATCCGCCAACGCTGTAATTACGTTCGTCATACCCGGCCCAGAAGTCACAAGACAGACTCCGGCTTTTCCGGTCGCCTTGGCATAGCCTTCTGCCATATGCCCTGCGCCTTGCTCATGGCGTGTCAGAACCACTTCAATGTCTGTCTGCTGATGAAGCATGTCGAAAATCTTCAGAACGACACCACCAGGAAGCGCAAAAATTGTCTTGACGCCTTCCCGTTTGAGACATTCGATGAGGATTTCAGCACCTGTGAGCTTCATGAGAAAACCTCCCTCCTTACCGCTAGTGAGGCACTAGGCAGAGGAGTCAGCACAAAAATAGGCTATGCGGCAGCTCGTCAACACTTAGACGGGACACGACAACCACGACTGATCAGAAAATTCTGAAAAATCAGGGAGAAAGATAGCTGATCCTATCACCACGTGTTTCTACGCGTCAATAGATAGCAGGGGGTTGGTCTGGGAACCTTCTTCCCTGACAGCGTACTTCCGTACATGATATTTTCCACACTCCAACTCAATGGTTCGGATCTCGTTCAACCATGAGCAACCCTATCCGCGTGATCATCTTGTCTCGTAAAGACTGCCATCTCTGCGATGTCGTCTACAGAATGGCTGTCCGACTACAGTTAGAATTACACATCGACATAAAGAAAATATCTGTCGAAGGCGATACGGACCTGATGGAGCGCCATGGGGCACGGGTTCCAGTGGTCCTGCTCGACGACATCGAGCATTTCTCGGGAAATGTGACGGAAGGGGAGTTGCGACGAGCAATAAAAAAAGCGCGGTGGAGAAGACCGATAAGCCGGATTCTGTCTTGCCTGGGATATGCTCCCAAGCAGAGGTGATCATTTCTCTGGGATTCGAGTTACCTCGAACCTCAAGCGACCTACCCGAAGACCTCGGCCGGGCCAGCCGGTCGCCGGCTCTCCGAAGAAAGCCGACAGATGTCTTCCTATTTGGCCTTGCATCAGGCAACGCTTACCGTGCCGGTGATGTCGCCACCACCGCGGTGGGCTCTTACCCCACCGTTTCACCCTTACCTGAGCCAAGGTGCGAATGAGAATTCTGTCGCCTTGGCCATCGGCGGTCTGTTCTCTGTGGTGCTGGTGTCGGATCGCTCCGCCTGGGAGTTACCCAGCGCCTTGCCCATGAAGTCCGGACTTTCCTCTCGCAGCGTCGGCGCTACGAGCGATCACCCAGCCTTCTCCCTCGCGCAGAGCACTATAGGGCTGGATGGGGGGCGCTTTCAAGGGTCCACCGCACATGTTTCGACCTACTGTACGCCCGGCAAGAACGCCGCGGGAACCGGCTGCCTGGTCTGGTAAATTGCCATGGCCTCCGGCATCCATTTTTTCAGCTGGTCGATGCGGGTTTCATGGCTCGGGTGTGTGGACATAAATTCTGACGGCCCTCCGCCACCGGACGCTTGCCCCATCCGCTCCCACAGAGCTACCGACTCGCGCGGGTCATAGCCGGCGTCCGCCGCGAGTAAGATTCCAATATAGTCTGCTTCCGATTCATGTTTTCGACTGAAGGGGAGCAACACGCCCACCTGCGCGCCGACACCCAACGCCGCCATCGTCGCCTGCCCCAACATCCCACCCCCGCCTGTCGCCCCGGCTACCGCGCCGACAACTTGCATTGTGGTGTTCGTCAACTGACTTTGGCTCATCCGTTCTGCGCCATGTCGAGCCAACGCATGGACAACCTCATGTCCCATGACCGCTGCCAACCCCGCCTCAGTCTTGGCCATCGGGAAGATGCCGGTATACACCGCCATCTTCCCGCCAGGCAGTGCAAAGGCATTTGCCGTCTTGTCATCCTTGATAACCGTCACTTCCCACTGAAACTGGTTCGCCATCTCGGCATACTTCGAGCGCTTGGCCGCTTCGACAATGCGGGCCGCAATTCTCTTCACTGGCTCGATCTCGCGAGGATCTTGAGACGGTCGCATTTTGGGATCGCTCTTCACTTGATCATAGGCCTGCGCGCCCATTTGCATTTCACCCGACACCGATGTCATGAGCAACTGTGACCGCCCAGTGTAAGGATTGGTTTGGCACCCTACCAGCGAGAGGAGCGTCACACTCATCACGACAATGAATGCGGAACGCGAACGCTGTTTCACAGTACGCATTGAACGACCTCCTCTTCTCCAGTCGATTCTGTCGACTCCAACGAAATTGGCCACTCTAGATTGGTCTGTTAGATTACCCTGCCGCTCTGAGATTTTCTACTAGCAGGATGCTGGGAAAGTCCGTTAGCTGCGTTCTTGCTTCATCTCTTCGCTCACGACGACCTTGCTGAGCAGAATTTTGAGCATCCTGCGTGCGGTCCCCCATTGTTTTAGATGGGCAAGCCTTTGAGTTTACCGTGCCACAATAGTTTTCTACCGCCTGCTGAGCCATTTGATTGTGACAGACAAGACGCCGCACACCCCCATCGAACGCATCAGATCGATGAATCCGGCAAGGGAGACTAGTTTGCCCTCTGGTCATAGCCGCCGTCTTCGTCGATGCCACCACACAGGGTGAACTGCCCCTTGTGCAGGTCCGAGATAGCACAAAAATATCAGACGGCCGTATTCTCGATATGGCACCTGATATCCGGACAATTTGTCCCCACAGCATAATTGCAATCGGGCCACAACGATACACCGACCTCTATGTGAAGACCCGGAACTTGACTCGCCTGCTGGCGTGGGGCCATGCCAAGGCCTTAGAGACGTTCATGGAAAAGGTTTCGTGCAGGCGGGCGATCGCAGATCAGTTTGGCGACGAGCGATTGATTCTGAGTGCCTTACAGGAAAAGGGGCGCACAATTACATGAGAGCAACGGATAAGGCCGAGTCCGATCTGGCAGTGGCCGCCGCCTCTACCGTGGCCCGTGCAGAATTCCTCCTGTGATTACAACACCTCTCGGACGAGATCGGCACGACGTTGCCCAAAGGAGCACCTCCAGCCGTCGATTTGGCCGGACGTATGATCGTAAAAAAGTATGGAGAGGAACGGCTAGAATCAGTTGCCGAACTACACTTCAAAACGACTCAGGCTGTGCTGGGGAAAAACGGCTAGACCGACTCACCGATCTCAAGGACCGACGTCTTATCGAGATCGGGGCCGGGCGTGGATTCGACAGGAATCTGCCCACTCCAGTAGAGCATTCGACGGCAGTAGGGGCAGGTATGGAGATCTCCCCCGCGTTTGACTTCTGAAATCAGTTGTGGAGGAAGCTGCAAACGGCATCCGGAACAGATTCCCTCCTTGATTTCGGCGAGCGCATGGTCCTTGCGCGACGCTTTGATGGAATTATAGCGAGCGAGAAGCCCCTTCTCGACATGAGCCGAGCGGGCTTGCTGCTGCGATTCGAGATCCGCCAATTCCGTTGAGAGCCTGTGTTCCAGCTCGTCGAGTACCTGTTTTTCCTGCACGAATGATTTCTCGATGGTACTGAGCTTCTCTTGCGCTTCTTTCGCCACCCGCTGCAGCTGTTCCACCTTCTCCATGCACAACAAGATCTTCTCTTCGATGTCCCCTTTTTTCTTGTTGGCCACCTCGATCTCGAACAGATGAGCCTGATATTCCTTATTGGACTTCAACTCGGATAGCCGCGACTTCATTTTGTCAGTGTGCGCTTCATGCGCTTCGAGATCGTGTTCGGACGACCGCCGTTCTTTGATGAGTGTCTCCACCGACCCACTGGTCTCCTGATGGAGCTGCCGCGCTTCCCGAAGTGGGAGGTCAACCACTTGGAGCCGTTCGGGAATTTTCCGGCGCTGTTCCTTGATCTCCGCGATGCGAAGATCCAATTTTTGCAGTTCGATAAGAGGAGAAAGATTTTGGTTCAATGCACTCCTAATAACTGTTGTTCCGAATAACGATCTCGACCGATGAGTTCCCCAGCTATACTGGTGGGCCCACTAGGACTTGAACCTAGGACCAGCTGATTATGAGTCAGCCGCTCTAACCACCTGAGCTATGGGCCCGATCAGGCGGTGACTCTCTCGTGCTTGCCCCGCAGACACGCACAGCCGATTTTAGGCTGCCCAGAAGGGGGAGTCAAATCCCGAGTGGAATGCTTCATGGCGCATCACAAACCTTCCACAAAACTGCGCAGTTTCTTGCTCCGGCTCGGATGGCGCAGCTTGCGCAAAGCCTTGGCTTCAATCTGTCGGATACGTTCGCGAGTCACCTCGAAATCCTGACCGACTTCTTCCAGGGTATGGTCAGTGGCTTCCCCGATGCCGAACCGTTTCCGCAACACTTTCTCTTCCCGTGGTGTGAGTGTTTCCAATGCGCTGTTGATCTGGCGCTGGAGATCGTACCGAATCGCCGCCTCCAGGGGAGACACCGCCTTCTTGTCCTCGATAAAGTCTCCCAAATGGCTGTCTTCTTCTTCCCCGATCGGAGTTTCCAGGGAAATCGGTTCGCGCGCAATTTTTAAAATCTTCCGCACTTTATCCAGCGGCAGATCCATGCGCTCGGCAATTTCCTCCGGCGTCGGTTCGCGACCGAGCTTCTGGACCAGATGGCGAGACGTCCGGATCAACTTATTGATCGTCTCGATCATATGCACGGGAATGCGGATCGTCCGAGCTTGATCGGCAATTGCGCGGGTAATCGCCTGGCGGATCCACCAGGTGGCATAGGTACTGAACTTGTAGCCGCGCTTGTACTCAAACTTGTCGACGGCCTTCATCAAGCCGATATTACCTTCCTGGATCAAGTCGAGGAACTGAAGACCTCGATTCGTATACTTCTTGGCAATACTGACGACGAGACGCAGGTTCGCCTCGACCAGCTCGGCTTTCCCGCGCTTAACCTTGTCCTCCGCCACATCCAGACGCTTGACTGCATCTTTAATTTCTTCCGCAGACACGAGAGCTTCTTCGGTCTCGAGTGTTCGAATCCGTCCCTTCGCCGCCTGATACACCTTTTTTATCTCGTTGAGCGCCTCCTCCGAACAGCTCGTCTTGCGTTTGACGGCGAGAAAGTCTTTTCGTTCGCGACAGAGTCTCTTGAGCGCCTCAGCACCGGCTTCTCCGCTGATCCCAAGCCGCCGCTGACAACTAATAATCTCTCGCTCCGACGTTCGGATCTGAATCGCCAACTCCCGCACACGCTGCACCATCCGATCCTTCAATACGCCATGCAGATTGACGGACTCCATCTTCTCGACGACCTGATCTCGAATCGTATCGATCTGTTTTTTGATTTTCTTCTGCTTCGCGGGATCGTTGTCGGCATGGCGAGCCACTTCATACAGGCTCTTGAGCGAGGTCGAGATTTTCCGGACGGAGCTCAGCCCTTCGAGCGTCTTCACCCGGAGCTCTTCATAGTCCCGCTGGATTTGTTCCTCCTCGAACTCTTCTTCGGTCTCGACGATCGGGACGATCTCACGCACGTCAATGGTCCCGTTCTTAAGCTGATCGTACAGGGCGAGGACAAACTCAATCGTCATCGGCATCCCATAGATGACCGAGGCGATATCCTTCTTCCCCTCTTCGATGCGTTTCGCGATCTCGATTTCTCCTTCACGACTTAACAGCGCCACGCTTCCCATCTCTTTGAGATACAGTCGAACCGGGTCGTCGGTCCGGCTAAGTGCGCCGGGAGTGAGATCGATCTCCTTTTCTTCCTTTTCTTCTTTCTCATTCTCCTCCCCGGGTCCGACACCAACTTCGACCTCGGTGTCCTCAGCCTCCTCATTTGAGTCTTCACTGTCCCGGGCTTTCCTGATCCGTTCCCCCTCAGGCGCATCGACAATCTCGATGTCCATTTCGCCGAACATCGTCATGATGCTGCCGAACTGCTCAGAGGACACCACTTCCGCCGGCAACGTGCTATTCAGCTCGTCGTACGTCAAAAAGCCCTTCTCTTTTCCCATCGAGATCAGCTTCTTCACTTCGCCGAGCAACTCTGGTTTCGACATGACTACTCCTTCACTAAGGACAACATTCCGGTAGAGGTCCTGCCGGCCTTGTGCATTCGCAATTCATTCACTTGTGCGTTCAACATCCGCGCATCCTCCACACGGCCTTCCCGTTCGGCGGCCCTGAGTTGCACGATCAAATCTCGCAACACGGCCTCGGCCCGCTTCCTATCCAACGTCTCTAAGCAGCCCGCAACGTGGGCCTTCACGTCGTCGAAATGGTCTTCCCGCATGGACAACTCAGTTGCCAGCGACCCACAATCTGGGTGATCGACCACCGCGTCCAGCAACAACCTGAGCCCGACTCGTCCGTCTCGATCAAGGTGATTCAGCGCCGCCTCGACGAGGGACCGACAGGCCGGAACCGAAAAGGCTTCGGGCTTCAGTCGTTGCGCATCTGCAGAGGTCAGATGTCCATGCAGCAGCAGATACGCCAAATCCCGCTCCTCGCTCACACCCTTGAACGTCGCTGGCGTGGGAACGGCTGATCGAGCGACCGTCGGGCGAGTTCTCTCCGACTGCTCCAATGCCGGATACCGTTCAATCAACCGTTGTTGGCTGATCCCCAATCGTTCTGCAACTACACGAATCCGTTCTTCTCGTTCGATTGGATGTTCGCTTTTTTGCAGAATCCGCAACACATCATCCACACTGCGGATACGCCCTCCAATTGTGCTGGACTCTGCAGTGCTCAAACGATGCTCGAGGGCAAAATCCAAAAGACTCGGAGCCTGCTCTTCCAACCGGGTGAAGGCGTCCGGTCCTTCCTTTCGCACATACGTATCGGGGTCCTCTCCAGTCGGTAACGTAACAACTTTCACACCGATCCCGCTGTTCACAAACAGATCGAGTCCTCGCAGTGCTGCACGAACCCCCGCCTGATCCGGATCGAACAGCAACACGACCTTCGAGGCAAACCGTCTCAGTACCTGAATATGCTCTTCCGTCAGAGCAGTCCCTAGCGTCGCAACCGTGTGGGTCAGTCCGGCTTGATGAAGCGCAACCACATCAAAATACCCTTCCACCACAATCGCGGTCTTCAGCCGAGCCACCGCTTCCCGTGCAAGATCCAACGCGTACAGCGTCTGCCCCTTCTTAAACAAAGGAGTATCCGGCGAATTCAGATACTTCGGAGTCCCCTCGCCAAGGATACGCCCTCCAAACCCGATGACCCGCTTGCGCAAGTCCGTGATAGGAAACATCACACGGGAACGAAAGCGATCATAGGCCCCGGCGGCATGTTCGCGGGCTACCGTCAATCCAGCAGCGGCCAAGTCGTTCGGTGCAAAGCCCTGCTCGCTCAGCGCCTTGATGAGGCCGTCCCACTCAGCCGGGGCGCAGCCAATTTTAAATCGTTCGATCGTTTCAGCTTGTATACCCCGGCCGGCCAAGTAGGCCCGTGCCGTCGCGCCGGTCACTTCATCCCGCAAATTCTGTTGGAACCACGCCGTGACCGCCCGATTAAGCGGTTCAAGGCGATTCGCCTGCGCAGCCTGAGGCCCCGCGCTTGGCCCACTGTCCGGCACGTCAATCCCGAGTTTCTGCCCGAGATCACGAACTGTTTCAGGAAAATTCGCGCCGGTAATCCGCATCAGAAACGTAAACACATTGCCGCCCGCGCCGCATCCGAAACAATGAAAAATCTGGCGGGAAGGACTCACCGTAAAAGAAGGTGACTTTTCCTGATGGAACGGACAGAGCCCCTTCAGATTCTGTCCAGCCCGAGTCAAGCTCACGTGATGTCCAACGACCTCGACGATATCGACCCGGTCTCTGACTTGATTGATCACGTTTTCAGAAATCAGACCTCGGCCCACGGGAGTCTCGGCTCCTATTTCCCCACCGAATGCCGGTGAAATTAATACCTGTACTTGATCGTAAAATAGACCGGTCAGGGTAACAGACGGAAAAGAAACCTGTCAATGTAGTGGTACGGCTCTAGCCGGGAGGCCAGGCCATATGTCGCCCGCCCAGCACATGGAGATGAAGGTGAGACACAGTCTGGCCGCCATTCGCACCGGTATTGATGACGAAGCGATACCCGGAATCGGCAATTCCCTTCAATTTCGAAATTTTGTTGCCGGCCAGCATCAACCGTCCGAGCAGCCCAACATCTAAATCTTCTAGCTCGGCAATTGAGGTCACATGTTTCCGGGGGATGACGAGTGTATGAGTCGGCGCTTGGGGATTGATATCGTCGAATGCGATGACCAAATCGTCTTCGTAAACGAGCGTTGCCGGAATGGTCCTCGTGACGATGTGACAAAAGATGCAGTCACTCATGAGGTAGGCCCTTTTCTCAAGCCAGACGTACCGAACCTGGTTGCCAGTTCCTGATAGATCTCTTGCGGCGTGATGTTGTGGTATCCCAACGCCACCACGGTATGGAACAACAAATCCGCCGTTTCGTAGACAATCTCGTCTTTCTTCCCGCCCTTTCCGGCAATTGCGACCTCTCCGGCTTCTTCCACCACTTTCTTGAGGATTCGATCAACCCCGCCTTCCAGAAGTTTGGAGGTATAGGACTCGCTCGACGGCTGACGCTTCCGTTCTTGAATCGTCTGATAGAGCCGTTCAAGAATTCCCCCCCAGGACTCCGACGTCGTCGTCTCAGGCGAGTCCAAACGAGAAAAAAAGCAGGCCCGCTCTCCCGTGTGACAGGTCGGGCCAACCGGTTCGACCTTCACAAGAAGGGCATCGCCGTCACAATCGAGAAACAGGTCTTTAAGTTGCAGCTTGTGGCCGGAGGTCTCACCCTTTTCCCATAACGTCTGGCGCGACCTGCTCCAGAAATGCACCGACTTCGTTTCAATGGTCTTTTGCAGTGCCTCCTGGTTCATAAAGGCCACCATCAGGACGGTACCATCCCGCCAATCCTGG
>JACMLT010000384.1 GCA_014379455.1 Nitrospiraceae bacterium | reverse complement strand
TCACGGCTTCCATTTGCTTCTTCAAGACCGGAATCATGGATACGGCGCAGGCGGCAAAGGCTTCCCATGCCTGCTGATGTGCTTTCAGTACGATAAAATCACTTGCCTCACTGTCGGCTGTCGTGTGGCTCCCAAGGCCTTGAGTGTCTCGCATGGTTCAGGCGTACATCCTTCTGTGCACCTGCAAGGTCGTGAGCGAGACAAGCAGGACGCGCGCGCAACGCGCGACTCGTCAATGAAATGCCCGGCCCGTCACACTTGTCTCGCCAACCCCGCACGGCTCGCGCCGCTATTCGCTGAGCGGTTCGGAGAACCCAAGCTGAATCAGCGTTGTCTGCACTTCTTGCGGAATACCGGTCACCAGAATGCGGCCCAACTTTCGAGCTGCCCACATCAGTTGGATTGCCGACGTATCCACGCGTGTGACCTTTCCCAGGTCCATGCACACAAGCCCGTCGTTCGAAATCAATTGGATCAATGACTCCTTGAACGAGGCCGCTTCAAAGATCGTCAATTCACCGGCCGGCATATATTGTCTGGAGTTGGCATCCATGTTCGTTACGCATTCCTTACGTGGTGACCGCTCATTCGGCCCGTTGTTTCCTGGCTGAGTGCATCTGCCTCTATTATCGGTCGTTTGTTGCAACACTTGAGCATGCAGTATCACTCCATTCGGGTCGGCGTGACTGTCACGGGATGGACGATCGGCGGCACGAGCGCGGGAGGAGGATCCTTTGGCGTCGCGGCGCCGGTTTGTGGTGCGCCATTCGGTGGGTCAGCAAACAATTGAAGCGCCGTCCGTTCCTCGATCGGTTCGGACGGATATGACTCCGGCTTGCGCTCGAGCACGACGATTTCTACCCGCCGATTCTTCGCCCGATGCTCGGGTGTGAGGTTGTCCGTCTGGGGACGTGAATCGGCGTGTCCGACAGCCGAAAGGTTCTGAGAGGGCACCTCATACCGCTCGCTCAACGTTCGTACGACCGTCACCGCGCGGGATGCAGAGAGTTCCCAATTCGAGGGAAATTGCGCGGTGGCGATCGGCACATTATCGGTATGCCCTTCGATCCGCACATGCCGATTCAGCTCTACCAGTACTTCACCCATCGCCTGCATAAATGGAAGCGCCTCAGTCCGAAGAGCGGCTTCCCCTGGGCGAAACATCACCGTGTCCGGGAGCGTCAAGACGATGTCACCGTTCGTCAGTTCCTTCATCTGAATAACTTCCAAATGCGTTTCATTCTTGAGGGAGCGCATGATCTGACGGAGGCGCCGCACCGCCGGTTCTTTTGCGCTTTCCATCGTCGGCTTCAGCATCAACGCTTTGTTTTGCCCGATGGTGAAGGGCGTCAGCGCATTGGAGGGGCTCACGACAGGATTGAGCGCGGCTTTAATCGAATCGCTCACCGTTCTGAACTTGCCCTCGTTCACTGACGAGATCGAATACATCACGACAAAGAAGGCAAAGAGCAAGGTGATGAAATCCGCGTACGACACGAGCCAGCGTTCGTGATTTTCATGCTCCTCATGTTTCTTCTTCGCCATAGATCATCACTTGAACCGCGTGAACAGTTTCTGCTTTCGAGACACTTTCGATCTGAGACGCTTCACTTTTTCTCTTCTTTCGTTCGTTGAGACTCCGGGAGATAACCCTCGAGCTTTTCCTGCAACAGTCGGGGATTCTCGCCTTGCGCCAACCCCACCAGACCCATGATGATCATCGTGCGTGAAGCCGCTTCTTCCTTCAGCTTGAATTTGATCTTGTTCGCCAGCGGAAGAAAAAACAGATTGGCAGCGCCGATCCCGTAGACAGTCGCCACAAACGCGACGGCGATGCCGCCGCCGAGTTTGGAAGGATCGGCCAGGTTCTCCATGACATGAATCAAACCGAGCACCGCGCCGATGATCCCGACGGTCGGCGCATATCCGCCGGCGGCCTCCCAGACCTTCGCCGCGGTGACCCCTTCCTCCTCCTGCCCCTCGACATCGATCTCCAAAATCTCATGCACCACCTTCGGGTCGGTCCCGTCCACGATAAGTTGCACACCCTTCCTGAAAAACGGATCATGGATATCTTTGAGCTTGCCCTCGAGCGCGAGCAGGCCCTGCTTTCGGGATACATTCGCCAGGTCGATGATCGTCGTGATGGTTCCCTTATTGTCATGCTTCGGGTCCATGATGCCGAGCTTCAGCATAGAGACCCCTCTCAGCACAACTGACAGTGGGTTCTGAATACAGACCGCGCCGATGGTTCCGCCGATCACGATGATGAAGGCGGTGAGCTGCATGATCGAGCCGACATGGCCGCCTTCAAGGATCTGTCCGCCAAGGATCGACCCGAGCGCGAGGGTAATTCCAATAATCGTTGCGATATCCAAGTTCTACATCCCGCTTATTAGGTTGATTGGGTTCATCTGGCTAGCTTCATTCAACCAAATAAGCCACACAAACACGTGAGACCGGACAGACAAGAGAACGCTATTTGAATCCGAATTCAGACAACAGTTCATCCGCTAGGTCCTGCTTGATTGACGTAGATTTTGACGCTTCCAGCTGCCTAAGCATTTCACCGGCCTTCCCCTGAGTTTCGGGCGTAGCGCTTTCCTCTTTCAGACCGAACACGACCACCAGCTCCACGAGCTTGCACTGAACGTCCTCAATGATGGTGACGAGCTTCTTCACCCGTTGAGCGACAAGATCCTGGAACGACAGGGCCGTCATAATGTCCATCAAATGCTTGTCGTCCTGCGCCAACTCGTGAGCGGTCTTCCCCAGACGCGCCGTGAGCGTCGTGCAATCGACCGCTTCCAATGTCGAAATGACCGCGGCCAGTTCCTTGGCAGCACGGGCTCGGTTGTCCTGAATAATCTCGGCCAAGCGCATGACTTCCATCGTGCCGGCTTCCGTCATCTTATTCAGATCGAGCAGATGGGCCGTCGCTTGAGGCAGCTGGGCACTGCCGGCCACCATCGGGGCTCCGATCTCAGACACCTTCCGCATGGCTGATTCTAGATAGCGGGCCAATTCACCGAGTTCGCCGTACAGTTTGGAATTGCCATTCACCACGGTAGCCTCCCTATCTCAAGAATCGTGAAAGGTGAAAGGTGAGACGTGAAACGTGGGAATGCCGAGTGCTCTTCATCCGAAACCTCTCACTTTTTACCTTTCACGTTTCATGGCACAGTGTCGCTATTTGAAAATCTTGCTCATTTTTTCCTGCACGACTTCAGCGCTGAACGGCTTTACGATGTAGTTGCTCACACCTGCCTGAATCGCTTCGATAAGGTTTTCCTTCTGCGCCTCCGCCGTCACCATCAAGACAGGAATGGCTTTTAACTTGTCGTCTGCGCGAATGGCCCGCAACAGCTCGATACCAGTCATGACGGGCATGTTCCAATCGGAAACGACGAATCCAAACGAGTCCGCCCTGAGTTTGTCGAGCGCGTCCTGGCCATTCTCAGCTTCTTCGACATTCGCAAACCCAAGCTGCTTCATGATGTTCTTCACGATCCTTCGCATGGTCGACATGTCGTCCACAACGAGGATTTTCATGTTCGGGTCGGCCGGCATGGTCTAAACCTCCTTATATTGCTCTTCGAACAGGGCGATCTTAAGACTGAAGGCCGGAACATTCGGATCTTCACACCCCGAACTCCGACCTTCGGTCTTCGGACCGCGGACATCATCGCTCTTTCCACCCAGGCGGCCACCTCGGACAGAGATGGGATCGTCAACCCTGTTGGGAGCGGCTGTGCATCCATTCATGGATGTCTCGACGGAGGAAACGCCAGTGCTTCCCAATCTTCAACGCCGGCAATTCCCCCACCCGAGCGAGCTTATACACGGTGGACTTTGGCACTCGAAGAAATTGAGCCACGTCCATGACCGTCAGAATCTCGCCGTCCGTTGGTGGCCCACTGCTCGGTTGAACTATTGTTGAGGCAGACAGGGCATTGTTCATAGTGGATGTGATATCGGTGCAGCGATTGGGAAACTTGAGTGGTTGATGCGCGTCATTGCGATACATGATGGTCTATCCTGCACCGCTCCTGATCAACAAGACCGGTTCCACTCATGTTTTCTCCCGGATCATCCGAAGAAGGAGCACGGACCAACACCAACCACGAGGAAGCTGTCTCAATGGCCACCATCATCTCCATCGCCTCAGGTAAGGGAGGAGTCGGGAAAAGTGTGATCGCCGCCAATCTTGCGCTGCTACTTGCAAAGAAAGGCAAGAGAGTGACCTTGGCCGACCTGGATATCGGCGGCGCAGACATCCATATTCTGTTCGGACTGATGAATCCCCCGCTCACTTTGACCGACTTCCTGAATCGTCGAGTCGAACGCCTCGAAGACATTGCGCAGGCCCTGCCCGTCCATTCCGGCCTGACGCTGATTCCCGGCACCGGGGATACGCTCGCGACCGCCAACATGCCCTATGCAAAAAAGAAACGGCTCATCCGCCACCTGAAAAACCTTCAGTCCGATGTCGTCATCGTGGACATTGGAGCCGGAACGAGCTACCACGCACTGGATTTCTTCTTGATGGCCGACCATCATGTGGCCGTCGCCACACCCGATCCCACGTCGGTGTTGGACCTCTACCGGTTCATCAAGCTGGCCGCGATCCGACGCGTCCTGGTGTCGTTTCTCGCGAGAGGCGCCATGGCCGACGCGCTGTCGGACCGGGATTTTTGTAGTGTGGAGGAGGTGCTTGAGGTGGCGGGTCAAACCGACGAAGCAAGCCGAGTCGTTGCCGAAACCGCCCTTCGGACATTCCATCCGATGCTCATTCTGAACCGGCTGTCTGGACGCGCCCATGTGAATGTCGCAGCGCTCAAAAAACTTCTGACTGAATATATCGGCGGAGACCTCACGCTGCTGGGAGAGATCCCTGACGATCCTGCAATGGAACGAGCCGTACGCGGCTATCTTCCCGTCGTCGATCGTGAGCCGGCCGCTCCCGCCGCCGTAGCGCTCGCCGCCATCGCCGACGCCCTGCTCACCCGCATGGCTTGTCCTGCCAGCTGAGCCTCACCGCTCGCCCGATTGGCTCCGCCGACCACGCAATCGTTCTGCCTGGGTGTGAATAATGTGCCGGATCAGATGTTCCTGATCGTCCGGACTGATCTCGGTATATTCAGACGCAATGTCGTACTGTACTCCGTCTTTGGCCAAAGAGGATCGGATGACCCGGGCGGTCGTCTGGATCGGTGTAAAGGGTGGCAGAATCATTTTGATCCTCAGCAAGTCCCCCTCGGCGAACGTCCGTGGTGAGAGGAACCCGAGGCCGCCCCCGCTCAACGTTACATCGACGATTGCCGCAATCGCGATGCCCTCCGGCTGCATCCTGGCAAGCTGCTTGACGATCACTTCCAGCAGCCAATCGACTTTCATGATCCAGGGAAGCAGCGGTGATTGCGCCAATTGCTCACCGCTGCGAAGCAACAAGTCTGACGTGGGCTTGGCAACGGCAGCCGCAATTGCCTCCTGGCTTATCGGCAAGGCCCCCGGGATCGGCCCCTCCACTGGATCGCTCAACAGCCGGTACTCCAGGAGCACTCGATCGTCGATTCGCACCCACTCACGCCGCTCGTCCGACAGGGCTTTGGTTGTTTTCGTTGAGGGAGGGGACATCGTTATACTCATGGGACCTTTCCAGGCATCATGGTGCCGCAAGCGTCAAGGTGGTGCCTGCAACCGATACCGCCTGATCAGGCACATGGACGACCACTCGATTTCTTCCCAACGCCTTGGCCCCGTACAACGCCGAATCTGCGGCCGCAATCCATTCGGACACAGATCGAATGGTTACGGCAGGGATGTGGGCGATGCCGAAGCTGGCGGTTATCCGCACAATCCCTTGGTCCGCTTCGAATTCCTGACTCTCTATCTCCCTGCGCAGCCGCTCTGCCAACACCAATGCGCGATCGAGATCGGTATGGGGCAACACGATCCCGAACTCTTCCCCACCATACCGCCCAACGACATCGATATCGCGAACCGCTCTTCGCATCAACGCCGCTGTGCTCCTGAGCACCTGATCCCCAGCGAGATGACCCAGTTGGTCATTGATCGCCTTAAAATAGTCCAAATCCACGAGAAGCAAACAGGCCGATGAGCTATAGCGGAAACCTCCTTTGAATTCCCGCGCAAGGACTTCCTCAAGTGCCCGGCGGTTCAACAATCCGGTCATGCTATCGCGTAAGGCCACTTCCTGGATCATCTGATGGGCAGAGGCATTTCGGAGCGCCATGGCGAGCGATGTTCCCACAGTTGACAATATTTTGAATTCGGCCTCGGTAAACGTGCCCTCTCGACGTTCGAGATGCAGTACGCCCTGTGTATCCGGCGAGATGGGCAATGGAATTGTCATAGCATGGCGGTCGTCGCCTATGGCGGGGAACGATGAAAGCGGCGCGCAGTCTTCCCTCGATAGGGCCCCAGCCCCTACCAGGTCAAGAGGCTGTCGGCTAGACGCCCGAAGCTTGGCATCTTCAGGAAAATGACGAAGCAGCCACTCTCGAACCTGCATTTCCCGACACGTCCACGCTGACGAGCGGGACCAGGTCATGACCCGATGGGGCTCTGCGCAGGCGAAGCCAATGATATCCAATGGAACGAGAGTCGCGAGCCCGGTGAAGAGGGACCTGACAATGATCTCACTGTCCAACGAGCCGGTCAATACTTGGGTCAAATGATTCAGGGCCAAGAGCGTTCGATTCCAATGTTTGAGCGCGTTGCGCTCCTCGGCGAGCCGCTCATTCGATTGTGCGAGTTCCTGTGACAGGCTGCGCACGGCACGGAAGGCTTGCCGATTGGCAAGACCGTCGTGAAGCGATGTCATCAATCGAGCGGCTGCAACCGGAACCGCGAGGTAGTCATAGGCTCCAGATCG
>JACMLT010000383.1 GCA_014379455.1 Nitrospiraceae bacterium | reverse complement strand
CTCGACCTGAAATATCATCATGAGTTTGCGAACGACTTGGCCCTGAACGTTCGGGGGTACTACGACCGTATCTACTTTCGCGGGGATTACCCCTATGACTATCCCCCGCCTACTCTCAATCAAGACAGTTACCTTACGCAGCAAGGAGGGGGGGAACTGTCGGTCGTCAAACGGCTCTTCAATCGGCACAAAGTCATAGTCGGGACGGAATACCGCAATCAGTTTCAAACGGACCAAAACAACAAGGATGAGGCCCCTCCTGTCACCTATCTGGATGACCGCCGGTCTTCGACGGTCTGGGCTGTCTACGCGCAAGAGGAATGGGCCATCACGGACCGTCTGCTCCTGAATGCCGGGATCCGTCACGATCACTATTCGACGTTCGGCGGGACCACCAATCCTCGTGCGGGGCTGATTTACAACTGGACCAATACCACGGCGAAGCTGCTCTACGGACGAGCCTTTCGAGCGCCGAATCCCTTTGAACAGAATTACGCCGCTCTCAATTTCCTGGGGAACCAAAACATTGCTCCTGAACGCATTACGACCTACGAAGCCGTGCTGGAACACTCGCTCACTACCAACCTGCGCGCATCGGCGACGCTATATCACAACCAGATCAAGGGACTGATCAGTCAGGTCAGCCTTCCCGGAGCGGACGGCACCGTGGGCACTACCGACGACCTGCTCCAGTTTCAAAACGTGAGCAGCGTCAAAGCTCATGGCGTGGAACTGACGATCGAGGGGAAGTGGCCGTCGGGCGTGGAAGGACGGCTCAGTTATGCCCTCCAGAGAGCGACGGACGACTCGACCGGCATGAGACTCAGCAACTCTCCCCAGAGCCTGGCAAAAGTGAACCTGATCGTCCCCCTCTTCTCGGACAAGGTCTTCGGGGGATTCGAATCACGCTATACCAGCAGACGTGGTACCGTGGCGGGCAACCAGGCGAAGGAAGTGTTTCTCACCAACCTCAGTCTCTTCAGTCCGACGCTCGTGAAAGGCTGGGAACTGTCCGGCCAGATCAGCAACCTCTTCGACTATCACTATGGTGATCCGGGTTCACATGATCACCTGCAGGATACGATCGAGCAGAATGGCCGCACGTTCTGGGTGAAACTCAAGTACCGTTATTAATAGGCCCACACCGTGATGACACTAGGCTGGTACAACAGGGCGAAATGGCCGGCGATCTGCGCGGTGGCGTGGCTTGCGATGAGCTTCAGTCCTGGCATCGCCGTCTGCGGGGATCTCAGAATTGCGGTGATCACCAGCCAGGATACCCCTCCGTACCAGCAGCTCGCCACCGGATTCCGGGAATTCCTGAAAAATGAAGGAGTCATCGCCGACTTCGACCACTATGTGCTCTCGGGGAATGCCGGCAAGGCCTCCGAAGTGATCCTCGACATCAAGAAACAACCGCCGCGTCTCATTCTGACGATCGGGACACTGGCGACTCAGACCGCGTTGCGCGAGGCAGGTGACATTCCCGTCGTTGCTGGCTTGGTCAGCTACCTGGATGATCTACGCAAATCGAAGAACGCGACCGGGGTCGTCCTCGACTTTCCCTTTGTGACGCAATTCGAATGGATGCATAAGCTCATGCCGGAAATCAAAATCATCGGGGTTCTGTACAACCGAAAAGAAAACCAAGCCAAAATCGACGCAGCTGTTCAGGCTGCCAAGAAGGAAGGATTGACCCTTCTGCCCAAGGAGGTCGAATCTCCCAGGGCGCTGCCCGATGCCCTTGAAAGCCTGGCGAGGAGCATCGACCTCCTGTGGGGCATGAACGATCAACTGGTGTTGTCGCCGCAAACGGCCGAAGCCATCTTGCTATTTTCATTTCGCAGCGGGGTGCCCTTTGTTGGATTGTCCTCCTCGTGGGTGAAAGCCGGAGCCCTGTACGCGTTGGATCGGGACTACAACGATCTCGGAGCCCAATGTGGAGAGTTGGCGATCAAGATCCTTCGAGGAACGAACCCGAACACGTTGGTCATCGTGCCGCCGCGTAGAATACTGTATTCGCTCAATCTGAAGACCGCGAACCATATGAAACTGGAATTTTCACCGTTGATCATCATGAACGCCCAACAGGTCTTCCCATAAGGCACATGGCACGATGACCACAAAAAAAAAGATCGGACTGACCACGAAGTTCAACCTGCTGAGTCTGTCGCTCATTCTCGCGACCGCCCTCGGACTCGGCCTGTTCGTCGTTCAACATAATACAGCCTCCAACTATCGTGACCTCATTCAACGAGGCACAACCACCGCCGCGATGGTGGCACAAAACATCGAATATAGCCTCTACACTGAAAATCAGGAGGCTCTAGGCCGAATCGTCGCCAGTGTCAGGCTCGATCCGGATGTTGCCTATATCGTCGTGTTCGCTGCAGGAGGAAAGACGCTTGCGACAAGCGCGACGGGACCCGGTCTCGTCAGCCAGGTTTCTACGCTCCCATCTTGGGCAAGCCACGAGACGATGGTGCGCACGTTCATCGACCAGCCCGACCATTCACCCTATGTGGACATCCTCGCGCCCGTCCATACCCAAACCAAGCCTTTGGCCAACGATCTGTTCCTCGACACTGACCATGACCGGAATGAGTCGCAGGTGCTGGGCTACGTTCGGCTGGGTCTAGGGCAGAGGCGCCTGGACATGGAAGTGCGAGATTTTCTAGCCTGGCTGGGCATGGTCGTCGCGGTGATCCTTCTGATTGGTCTCACCGTCACGGTTGTCCTGACCAATCGCATAACCAACCCGATTCGTCGACTGGTTGAAGCCACTCATTCCCTGACAGAAGGACAGTTGGACACACAGGTCATCGTCAATTCACGAGACGAGGTGGCCGATCTTGCCGACTCCTTCAACATCATGGCGGACCGCCTGCGGGTCTCCCGCGAGGACATTCGGCAACATCAGCAAAGCCTGGAATACGAGGTCGCCCAACGGACAGCTGATCTCTCCCATGCGCTCAAAGGGGCCGAAGCCGCGAGCAAAGCCAAAGGCGAGTTTCTAGCCACCATGAGTCACGAAATCCGCACCCCCATGAACGGGGTGATCGGCATGACCGGCCTCCTCCTCGACACGGACCTCACGCTCGAGCAACGGGATTTCGCCGAGACCGTCCGCAGCAGCGGTGAGCACCTGCTCACCGTCATCAACGATATCCTCGACTATTCCAAGATTGAAGCCGGCAAGATGAGCCTGGAAATCATCGACTTCGACCTTCGCACCGCAGTGGACGAGACGCTGGAGCTGGTGGCCGAGCGCGCGTTCAGCAAAGGGGTGAACCTGGCCTGTCTGGTGCACGCGGACGTGCCCGCGGCCGTTCGCGGCGATCCCGGACGACTCCGCCAGATCCTGCTTAACCTCGTGGGGAATGCCATCAAGTTTACAGCACAGGGTGAAATCGTGGTATTCGTCAAACTGGCTCACCACACCGATGCCGAGGCCACGGTGCGGTTTGAGGTGCGCGATACCGGTATCGGCCTGTCCCCTGACGCGCAGGGGCGCCTGTTTCAGTCCTTCAGCCAGGCCGACAGCTCGACGACGCGCAAGTACGGGGGCACAGGATTGGGTCTCGCCATCTGCAAACAGCTCACGGAGCGCATGGGTGGCCAGATCGGTGTGGACAGCCGGCCTGGGGAGGGCAGTACGTTCTGGTTCACGGTGCAGCTCGGCATACAGCCGCAGGATACACCGTCGGTACTAGACCTGGCCTCCCCTGATTTGCGAGGGCTGCAGCTCTGTATCGTGGATGACCATTCCACCAACCGTTGCATCCTGGAATTGTACGCCACGAAATGGGGAGTCCGGTGCCTACTGGCGGAGGACGGCCCGCAGGCGCTGGCCCTCTTGCGCGAGGCGGCGGCCCGGGGCCATGCGTGTGACCTCGCCATCATTGATATGCAGATGCCGGGGATGGATGGCCTGGAACTGGCCCGGGCGATCAAAGCCGATCCTGCGC
The DNA here is from genome assembly GCA_014379455.1 of Nitrospiraceae bacterium. Lineage (GTDB taxonomy): Bacteria > Nitrospirota > Nitrospiria > Nitrospirales > Nitrospiraceae > Palsa-1315. Next base: position 2,293 of record JACMLT010000383.1, on the reverse strand, counting down.
TGGAGCCAATCCGGCTGGTCCTGCTAACGTCCCAAGGCCAGCGCGGCGATGCCACGGCGGCGCAGGCCGCCGGCTATGTCGCTTACCTCACCAAGCCGGTGCGTGAGTCGCTACTGTATGAGTGTCTCCTGGCCGTTGTGACACCGCCTGCGCAGGTCCCTGCCCGCGAAAGCCATTCCGCAGACCGGACCGCGCGACCCACGCTGGTCACGCGTCATAGTTTGGCCGAGGCGAACGCACGGGCCACCCCAAAGATTCTGGTTGCCGAGGATAACGTCGTCAACCAGAAGGTCGCCGTATGCATGCTGGAAAAGTTGGGCTATCGTGTGGATCTCGTGGCCAACGGCCTGGAGGCCCTCGACGCCCTACGGCGCATCCCCTATGCCGCGATCTTGATGGACTGCCAGATGCCGGAGATGGATGGGTTTGCCGCGACGGCGGAAATCAGACGATGTGAAGCGAGGGGCGAGGGGCAAGAGGCCATCGGGAGAAGTCTGACCTCTCGCCATATTCCCATCATCGCCATGACGGCGAATGCCCGGCAAGAGGATCGGGACGAGTGCCTCGCCGCCGGCATGGATGACTACCTGAGTAAGCCCGTGGACCCCAAGGTGTTGACAGAGGTCCTCGCGCGCTGGATCACCGTATCTGCCTAGATCTCCAACTCAACAGATGACCGTCCGCTGCAGGCAGCCTCTGATGGAACGAACTTATGCTCACCGGAAGACCTTGTGGTGTCCATCCTCGCAAGCTTCTTGAACGCCCCTTCACGCTTGTCGAACCTATCTGTCCAGCAGGTGTACAGACTTGCGATCAGAAAGCCCGGAGAATATCATATCGTTTCCTTTTGGAAGAACCGATGGATCTGCAACGTTGTTATAACGCCAGCGAGGATACGTTTCCCTTACCGCGACACATCAAGGAGCGCTATGGCCCGTTTGGGTTTCCTGCCCCTGCCGACACCCGTCGCCCGTATATCTCCTCCAACTTTGTGATGGGGCTCGACGGCAAGGCCTCGTTTAGAGAGTTGAAGGGCCGGAACGATGGCAAGACAATTTCAAGGAGCAGAGAAGATGGCTGGCTGATGGATTTTCTGCGAGCGCACCATGATGCGCAGTTGATCGGTGCGAGCACGCTCCGTGACGAAGCAAACCCTGAGGGGCGGGGCTGGGACTACGGCATCGATGACGAGGAATTGCGGATATACCGACAGGATATTCTTAGGCTCGGCCGACAGAAAGTCCTCGTTCTCAGCGGTTCAGGGAATATGGATGTCACTCTTCGCATCTTCAGTTCTCCGCGAGTCGAACCTTGGATCATCACCGCTCAGGAGGGGCAAAAGAATCTCCGATCACAGCTCAAGGAGTTAGGCCGGGAGGGAACGATTAAAATTCTCTCCGTGGGTGAAGGAACGCGGGTCGATCTTGTCGCCGTCACACAACTGCTCCGGCGAGAACATGGCATCCGGACGCTGCTCTGTGAAGGTGGACCGATGATGTATGGAGAGCTCCTCAAGAACCAATTGATCGATGAGGACTTTCGGACGATGTCGCTTCAAGTATTGGGTGAGTCCACCAAGCCTGATATCGACCGACCGACGGCGTACGGTCACGTGAGCTATACGCCAGGAACCGCGCCGTGGTTTCGATTGATCAGCCTTCACTATGCTCTGCCTCACCACGCATTCTTCCGCCTTCGGTACGAGGGGCCAAGAACGTTTCAGGACTGAGTCGCTAGGATACACACGTCGTTGAGGCGCTACGAGCGAGTGTCCGCCATCGAAGTCCCCGCCGTCTCTTTATCAACGAGCTGGACTCGTGTCGGTTATGTGGGCGCACGAAACGGTTTAAACTTTTGTTCGGCTTTGGCCGCCAAGACAAAGTCGCTCTCAGTCAGACCCTTCACCTTGTGCGACCAGATCTCGATCTTGCATTTCCCCCAGGCCACATATAAATCAGGATGATGACCCTCGGCTTCCGCGACACCCCCAACCTTGTTCGCAAAGGCCAGCGACTGAGCGAAGTCCTTAAAGGTGTAGTGACGCTCCAAATGCCCTCGCCCGTTGAGTTTCCAGCCTTGGCCGAGTTCTTTCAGCAACTCCTTCGCACGGATGGCTTTCAACGGGGGTACACTTCCGCCATCGCTACATTTCTTGTCTGCTAGTTCCATGAGAATCTTCCCTCATTGTTCTCGACGCCGCGTTCACTTACTGAGGGGACTTAGTTGGAACATTTGGCGCCTCAGTGGTTGTCGTAGTGCTGGTGGTGGTCGACGTTGTGCTTTTTGGACTGCT
>JACMLT010000382.1 GCA_014379455.1 Nitrospiraceae bacterium | reverse complement strand
TGGGCCTTTCTCTTTTCCGGCATCATGGTGGTGCTGGGCATTGTGGCGATCATTCAGATTGGCAGAGGGTCGGCAAATCTCGGCATCGATTTCGCGGGCGGGACCGCGGTGCAGCTGAAGTTTGATCAAGCAATTCGGATCGACGAAGCAAGAAAAATCTTGGAGGCGAACGGTCTCGGCAACGCCGAGCTGCAAGAGTTCGGTCAAGACAACAAGCTGTTGATCCGTCTGAAGGCATCGACGACCATCGAGGAAAAAATTGCCGATCGGGTCGTGGCGATCTTTGCGAAGGAATTTTCCTCGAACCATTTCGTGATCGATTCCAGTACGGAAATAGGACCGACCATCGGGAAAAAGCTTCAAGAAGACGCCCTCATTGCGGTCCTCATTTCTTTCGCCGGGATCATTCTCTATGTGGCGGCGCGGTTTGAGTTTCGCTTTGGCATCGCTGCGGCCTTGGCCACCTTTCATGATGTCTTGGCGGTACTGGGCGCCTTTTATATTCTGGACAAAGAAATTACCTTGCTCGTTGTCACAGCCTTATTGACGTTAGCCGGCTACTCGATGACGGATACGGTGGTCGTGTTCGATCGAATCAGGGAAAACCTCCGGATGCGGAGGCGGGAGAGCGAAGAGACCATCATCAACAACGCGGTCAACCAAGTCTTGAGCCGCACGATCGTGACCAGCTTGACTGTTGTGTTGGTGTTGATTCCTTTGACGCTCGCCGGGGGAGAGGTCTTGCACGACTTTTCTCTCGCCCTCTTGTGGGGTGTGATCTTCGGGACCTATTCCTCTATCTTCGTTGCGAGTCCATTGCTATTGCTTTGGCCTGGAGCATCCGGGCGGTTACTCAAGGGAAATTAGCTGGCCGGTGCGATAATATATCGGCGAGCGTGACGCGTCAGCGGATGCATACCTCAATCGTCGGTCCGTCTAAGGACTGCGCCTTTCGACAGGCTCAGGGCGGCTCGAGCTTGTCGAGGGACGCGTCACGTATCAGGGTTGTCGCATCCTGCGTGGGGCACACCCATGACACTCTGGAGTCGGTCTCACAGTCTCCAGCATAAGATCATCGCGGCAATCGTGCTGGTCGGACTGCTCCCTCTCACCCTTCTGCTTGCACTCACGTACATCGAGGAGCGGCGCGCGCTTCGCGACATGACCGGCGCCAACTTCAAGGAAGTCGCCGTTGAAGCCGCTCGCCGCATCGAAATGCAGGTCAGCCGCGGGATGAACGAAGCCCAGCAGCTTGCCACGACCCCCTTTCTCCACACCGCGGTGACCGAAGCCAACCGCACGTACGAGGGAAAGGATGCGCGCACCATCCAAGGGATGATCAAGGATTGGCAGCAGCGGTGGCGCCAGCGAGGTAAGCCAAGCGAGTTCCCCCTCTTCATTAACAGCATCGTCACGAACTACCTCATCCGATGGCACGATATCCGCCGATCTGACTATGTCGGGATCTTGGTCACCGATCAGCAGGGGGCGCTGGTGGTCAGCTCCATTCCGCAAGTAGAGTATTTCTACGGGAAGACAACATGGTGGCAGGCGGTCGTAAAGGGGGGAAGTCCTCGGGGCTATGTGAGCGAGATTGCCTTCGATCCGGCATTCGGGAGTCACGTGCTTGTGGTCGCGGTGCCTATTCTTGACGATGCCAAGGAGAAGGCGATCGGGGCGGTCACGATATTATTACGCCGAGACACCATCTTCCATGCCATTGCCGAAGTCACGATAGGGGCGACCGGCCACGCGATGTTGTTCAGTTCCGATGGTGTCCCTGTGATGTGCCCGGTCCTGCCCCCTGAAGCGCATACGGTACGGCCCGAATTGATCGGTGTCCTTGGCAGACTGGAGGCTGGTTGGGCCGTTGCCGCGGACGACTCGCACGGGGGTCTGAATGCCTTGATCGGGTTCGCTCCAGTCCGATTCGGCGAGAGCTTGGCCCCAGGGAGTTTGGGGGGACATCAGTGGATTACGGTAGTACGGCAGGATCCGAAGGAGACCTATGCGCCGCTTGCCGAACTCGTGGCGAAAGTGCTGCTCTATGGATTGGTTGTGCTCGCGGTGCTGTGGGGGACAGGGGTACTCGTTGCACGCCGGATCGCCCGTCCCATTCAGTTGCTGCACGACGGGGTAGCTGAAATCGGAAGCGGGCGATTGGATCGGCGACTGGAACTGAAGACCGGCGATGAAATTGAAGGGCTTGCCGATGCCTTCAATCACATGGCGGAGAATCTCCAACGGTCGTTTGCGCAGATCGAACAGCGCGTGGTGGATGTACGCCGCTTGGAAGAAAAGTACCGCGATCTGATCGAGCATTCTCCTGAGATGATCTGTCAATTGGATCGGAACGGTCAATTCGTTCATGTGAACAAGACGGGGGTCGAGAAACTGCGGTACCCCCTCGATGAGATGCTGGCGATGCGGCTCTGGGACCTCGTGCCGCGTGGCCAGGAGCCGCTCGTCCTCCAATATCTGGAGCGATTAGTCGAGCAAGGGCGCAGTTCGATGGAGACGGTGTTTCTGACCAAAGACGGTCACCCGATCGATGTGGAAATTCACGCCACGGCGTTGATCGATCAAGAGCGGGGCGGGTTGGTTCACTCGCGTGCGTTTGTTCACGATGTGACCGAACGCCATCGGCTTGAGCGGCATCTGCAAGAATACACCACGAAGCTCGAACAGGCTGTGTCGGAGCGGACAGAACAGCTCGTGGCTTCGCAGACGCGGTACAAGGCGCTCTTCGACTTGGTGGCGGATTCGGTGTTCATGGTGGATCCGAACGGTAGCATCGTCGCCGTCAACAAACGCGAGGAGCAAGCACTGGGGTATTCAGAGGCGAATGTCGTCGGGCATAGCCTGCTCGAAGTGGTGCTTTCAGGGTATCACGATGCGTTGCGTGGATGGTTGAATGACGTCATTTCAGGACAGCGCAAAGTGTTCACTCAGGAAATCATGCTGCGTCATGCCGGGGGACAGGACATTCCGGCTGAAATGGATTTGATTCGCGTTGGAGTGGCCGACCAGCTGTTGGTCATGGTGCAGTTGCGGGACATTACCGATCGGAAGCGGCTTGAACGGCAGTTGGATATCTACCGGGAAGAGTTGGAAATCAAGGTACGAGAGCGCACCAGAGAAATTGAAGAGACCAAGCAATATCTCGAAAATCTGCTCGAGAACGCCAACGATGTCATCTATACCCTCGATACCGAACAACGGTTTACCTATGTGAACAGCAAGATCGAAGCATGGGGCTACCGGAAAGACGATCTGATCGGGCGCCCCTACCTGGCTCTTCTCTCCAAGCGCCATCGAGGGAAGCGTCTGAAAAACACCTTGGATATCGGCGCGAAGCAAGTCTATGAGGTCGAAGTGGTGACGCGCGCAGGGGAGCCGAGGGCTGTGATGGTGAGTGTGTCCCCGTTGCATGGAGTTGAAGGAATGGTTCTGGGCGTGCTGGGTATCGCGCGCGACATGACGGAGACCAAGAAGTTGGAGCAACAGATTAGGAACTCGGAGAAACTCGCTTCGGTCGGAAAGCTTGCCGCAGGGGTGGCGCATGAAATCAAC
>JACMLT010000381.1 GCA_014379455.1 Nitrospiraceae bacterium | reverse complement strand
GCTGCTCAATACGGCCATGAGAACCAATTCCTTCGGGCGGTTTTTCGCGGCGGGCTGCGCCGTTTTGTTTCTTTGGGGTGTGGCGCCGGCCCATGCTTCCCGGCCGTCAGTGCCGCCGCCGGTTGAAGCGTCTTGCGGGTCTGTGAGCTGCTTCGTCGTCATCGGCTCCCAGCAGCAGGTGCCGATAGCGGGCCTGCTTACGATCAATGCCATCTACAATTACACTCCTATGGAGGCGCCTTCGGGGCAAGGCGGCAGCATCCCCTTTGCCGATCAGGGCAATCAGCAATTGACACTTGCCAATCTGAACGTGAATCAAATCCGGACACTCATGCGAACTGCCACGTTGGATATGAACTACGGGTTGACCGAGCGGTTTGGACTGCAAGTGACGCTGCCCTATAAACACGTGACCTCCGATGCTCAGGTCGGAGGTATCAATCCGGTTCCCTACAGCGATAAGGGTCTCGGCGATATTCGTGTCACCGTGAAGTACAACGTCCTGCCTACGCTGCGGAGTATGATCGTGCTGGGGATAGGAGCAGATCTGCCGACCGGCGACTATGGGCAACAGGTACAGGGTGGATCGCTGGCCGAATCGACGCTGCAGGTCGGCCGTGGCAATTTCGGTCTTGTGCCGACCATTTACCAAAGCTATGAGTTGATTCCGCACCGCCTCAATCAGTTTGCGCTAGCCAGTTATCGGCACACATTTAAGAACAGCGATGGATATCAATTCGGCGACGAAGTGAACCTCAGTGCGGGTCTGAACATCATCCCGCTTGAGAGCTCTCCGTGGCTCGTCCTGACACAGCAAGTCAACTATCGCTGGATGCAGAACGACGCGATGGATGCGGCGCTGTTCCAGTTTAACCCTGGAGGAGCCGACATCCTCCTTGATCCGACTGTCAAGCTTCGAGCGGTTCCCACGACTGGTTCAACTTATTTGGCCTATTCTCCGGGCATCATGCTGAACCTCTGGAACTTCGCTTCGTTCTATGTCATCGCGCAGATTCCCGTGTATCGCGATTTCAGCGGCAACCTCGAACAACAGATCAGTTATGTTTTCGGGCTCACCAAATCGTTCCAGTTGCTCAGTGGGTCGTAAGAGGCGATAGGTACATGATCGGCATGTTCTTACAGATGTGGTCAGCGAATCGTCGAGGCAAATTCCCTCATGCGATAGCAGGCGTCTGTGTGGCGCTATGGCTCGCCGGATCCGCCTCCACGTTGTATGGAAGTCTCACACCGCAATGGACGACGCCCCACTGTCCACAGTCGCATTCGAACAGCGCACAACACACCCATGGATCTTGCGCATGGCACTGTGCAGGCATTGAAACCCAGTCAGCCTCTGGCCGGTCATGGGGGCCATCTATTACACCAACTGGATATTCGTTCGGTGATTCCACCGTCCCAGTATGCACATTGATTCTTCAGGAGGGAAAAGCCATCCGTGGACCGCCTCATTCTATTTTCTTGAATTGGTCGTAAGCCTATTTCGAAGTGCGGGCTTCCATGAGGAAACCCGTACGAACAACATCAGGAAGGAAATGCACATGAAATCGATGAAGCATCGGACTACGATCATCACGAGCGCCGCAACGGTGATGCTGGGATTGGCTGTGATTGGTCTTGCAAGCTGTTCTTCGGGAGATTCGTCCACCCCGGCCGTCACCTCAGGCGGCAGCGCCGCGCTGCAGGGGCCTATCGTGTTCGTCAACAACACCGGCGACAAGACGTTAACCAGCGTGGTGCTAAAGGGTGATTCAGGGAACGCTGTGCTGGGCACAATCGCCTCGACTGAGTTCGAAAATGTGGCATTAGGCGACATGCAGTTTTCCGATGGAGATTGGTTATTTTTGAATCTTGCGGCTGCCAATAAAGTCGCAACGATCGATCCGTTAACGGCAGCGACCCCGGTTCATGAAGTGAATCTGCCGGCCGGCACCCGTCCAGTCCATCTCTATCGCGATCGAAACAATGGCGAAGTTATGTGGATCATGAACGACGGCGACAGTGCCAGCGGGACAAGCACCCCGGGTGATGACCTGGTCAATTGCGCGACGGAAAAGGGAGGCTCGGTGACTGCGGTGCATAATTCCCACCTGGGTCCCGGTGGGACCCCGCCGTCTGTGCTTGGAACGACCTGTCTCTTGGCCGATGGCCATAAGGTCTCGGCGTTTTCCGATGTCCCGCGGCGCGTGTTTGTGTCCAGCGAAGATGCGGGTGAAATCGCGGTTATCGACGATGACGAAAATTCGACCACTTACCGCAAGATGATCAATCGCATTGATTTGTGCAAGTCGGCGAAGGAAACGACTCCATGCAACAATGAGTCGGCCACTCTACTCACAACAGCGTTTACTCCCAATAGCTCTGGCCCACACGGCATTCGTTGGTCGGCACTGACGAAGAAGATTTACAGCATCCAAGAAGGGTATGGGGAGATCGCTGAAATCGATCCAGCCACCTTACAGATTACGAAGACCTTCGACCTCGCTGGCTTGCCCTATACGGCATTTGGAATTTCACCTGATGGCCGATTCCTTCTACTGCGCGGAGACACGACTCCCGTATCGGGAACTAAACTCGGTGTGATCGATCTCGGCACGGCAGGGACACCGAAGACCGACTTCACCATCGCAGAGCTAGACGGGACATCCCCCGGCTCGTTCAAGTTCTCTCCGGATGGAAAGCGTTTCTATATCCTGGCGGGAAATACCGCTACGTCGACGAAAAAAGATCGCCTGTTCGCATTCGACGCATCGACACTCACGGCGACGCCTCCCGCGCTCACCCTCATTAGGGAGATCCCGTTGATCGCGGGTGGAGATAGCGCGGGATTTAACGCGGCACATAACATGGACGTCTTTGCGCAAGGAGCCGGTGAAGCCAAGTACGTCGTGGTGACGAACAGGCTGGACAATTCTGTGTCAATCATCAACGCCACGGATAACCTGATCAAACAAACGATGCCCGTTGGGCCTACGCCCGGCGGTGTCTTAGTATATGCCCCTGGAACAGCCGCGGCAGGCAACCAAGCGACGTCATCGCTCAAGGTACCGTCAAAAGCCAAGCCTTCTGTGTTGTCTGATCAACTCGACGATCACGGCATTCCGAAGTAGGAGCGCACGCAACGTATCTTTTCCGTGTGTGCGAAGGGGGCAGGAGACCCTGCCCCCTTCATAACACAACCCTTTCACCGTGGAGAAGGACTCACGGAAATAAACCATGCAGCACGGGCCGTTTCCTATTCCACCTGAACACGATCTGATCGTTCTTCCACAATCTGCAGCGTGGCATGATCGATTCTCCATCGGTCTCGGAGAAGCGATTGGAGGCGTTCCAACACTTCGTCCCGATCCTCCCCAACAGGAACCACCACATGGGCACTGAGAGCGTCCAGGCCGGAGGTAATGGTCCAAATGTGAAGATCATGAACCCCCTTCACGCCGGGCACGCCGGCCATAGCTTGTCCAACCTCTTTGGCGTTCAGATGAGTCGGCACTCCTTCCATGAGCACATGCACGGCTTGAGAGAGAAGTCCCCATGTGCGCCAGACGATAAAGATACTGATGCCGGCGCTCAGGAGAGGATCGATGAGCACCCAACCAGTCATCCAGATGATGCCCCCACCGAGAATAACCCCGAACGAACTGATTGCATCGCTGAGCACTTCGAGATAGGCACTGCGAACATTCAGACTCGACGCAGATTCATCAGCGAGCAGCTTCATGCTTGCGACATTGACGGCAAGGCCTACGAGTCCGATGAGTAACATCGGAACGCCAAGCACGTGGGGCGGCTCGAATGCACGCCGGTACGCCTCGTAGAGAATCCAGACAGCCAGTAACAACAGCACCACGGCATTGGTGACAGCGGCGAGGATCTCGGCTCGGTGATACCCGTAGCTCTTCTCCGGCGTGGATGGCCTTGCAGCCATCCACATGGCAAAAGCACTGAGTCCAAGCGCCGCGACATCCGTCAGCATATGGCCTGCATCCGCCAACAACGCCAGACTTCCCGTGAATAGACCACCGACCACCTCGATGACCATAAACGTGCCTGTCATCAGAAGAACAATCAGCAGGTTTTTTTGCTGCCCGGATCTACTTTCTGAATGGCTATGCATGAGAGTCTTTTCCATTTGGTCCGCCGGCTTTCTCCAGCCTTGCATGCACTAGGCCCTGCATCGCTGGACCGCACCAGGATTTGCGAATTCTCATCATCATGTCCATCACACGCCCTCCTGGTACTGTCGAAGCAAGATAAACCTCCTCACACGTCATGGTGTCGTCTCCGTGGCAGAGCGTGAGGCACTGACGAGAGAGCCCGTTTCCCGCCGCTGAACAATCCTTTGTTCCATCCACCGATACAACACGGGCATCACTACAAGGATCAAGGCTGTCGATGAAAACAACCCCCCGATCACAACTGTGGCAAGCGGCCGCTGTATTTCTGAACCAGGTCCGGTGGCCAGCAGCAGGGGAATGAGCGCCATCATTGCGACAACCGCGGTCATCAGCACAGGGCGCAACCGCAGGACCATGCCGGTCAGCACCGCCTCGTCCAACGGCATCCCCTGTTCCCGGAGTTGGTTGATATAGGCGATCTTCACGACCCCGTTGAGTACCGCAACACCAAACAAGGCAATAAAGCCGACGGAAGCAGGAACGGAAAGATAGAGCCCACCGACCAACAACCCCAGCAAGCCGCCGACCATCGCAAATGGAATCGCAAGCAGGATCAATGCGGCATGCCTGAGATTGCCAAACGTAAAATACAATAATAAGAAGATCAGGCCAATGACCAGAGGGACGACAACCGCCAGACGTGCCATGGCTTTCTGTTGGTTTTCGAATTGGCCGCCCCAGGTCACATAGTAACCGGGCGGGAGCTGTACCTGGCGGGACACTGCAGTCTGCGCCTCCTCTACCGCGCCGACGAGGTCACGCCCGACCACATTGGCCTCGATGACGATCCGGCGGCTCGCATGCTCACGGCTGATCTGCGCCGGTCCTTCCATAATTCGAATGTCGGCCAGCTCGCGAAGGGGAATACGTGACCCGTCCGGAGCAGTCACTCCTAGCGCCGCAATCGTCTCCACATCGGTACGCCGATCATCCGGAAATCGCACCATGATCGGGAATCGCCATTGCCCTTCGAAGACCTCCCCTGCGGCAATCCCGCCACCGACGGCTTCGATCACTTCAGTAATCTCAGCCACGTTGATTCCGTGGCGTGCGATCTTGGTACGGTCGATGTCGATCTTCAAATAGTAGAGGCCCGACACCTGCTCGACCCTAAGGTCAGCCATGCCGCGCACCTGCCGCAACACTCGGGCGATCTCATCCGCCTTCACCCGTAACGTCTCGAGGTCATCGCCGAACAGTTTGACGGCAACCTGGGATCGAACCCCCGACACCAATTCATCGACGCGCATGGCGATCGGCTGAGATAACCCGAACGCGATGCCGGGGACTTGCTCCAGTCGCCGGCGAATCTGCTCTTCGATTTTGGCTTTGGACTGTGCTTGCCACTCAGAGTCGGGCTTGAGCAAGACGTACATATCGCTGAGTTCCATCCCCATCGGATCGGTCCCCAGTTCATTGGCTCCCGTGCGCGACACCACGGAGCGTACGTCCGGTATCTCCAGCAACACCCGTTCAACGTCCCCTGAAATTTTCAGCGATTCGGTCAGGCTGATGCTCGGGAGCCGCATCATATTCACCACGACCGTCCCTTCGTCCATGACCGGCACGAATTCCCGGCCGATGAGCGGGACCAGGGCCACCCCGCCCACGAGCAAGCAGACCGCCGCAAGCACGACCAGACGGGTTCTTCGGATCGCCCCCTCCAACAGCCGGCGATACCGCCCCCGGACACGCTCCAATAGGCGCCCACCCTCGGTTGCGACACGAGGCTTCATCAACATCACCGCCAGCACAGGAACCACCGTCATAGAAAGGACCAAGGAACTCAGGAGGGCGATCACCACCGTCAGGGCCAGCGGAATGAACATCTTGCCTTCCATCCCTTGGAGAGCCAGGAGCGGGACAAAGGTCAATGCAATGATCAGCTCTCCGAAGAGGCTCGGCTTCCGCACTTCCAGCACAGCGTGTAAGACGACCGGTACACGATCGGTGACCGAGAGGGCTCTGCCTTTGGTCTGTTCGCTCAGATGGCGCTCGACATTCTCCACCTGTACGATGGCCGCATCGACAATCATCCCCAGCGAGATCGCCAAGCCGCCCAACGACATCAGATTCGCCGACAGGCCCACCTGTTGCATGATCAGGAACGTGGCCAGGACGGCTAGCGGTAATGTCAGGGCGACGACAAGTGCCCCGCGGAGATTCCGGAGAAACAGATACAGCACGAGGATCACGACCGCAGTGCCCTCCAGCAAGGCTCCCTCGACTGTTGCGAGCGCCCGCGCCACTAATTCGATGCGGTCATAGAAGGGGACGATCTTCACGCCCGCAGGCAAGACCCGGTTGATGAGCTCAACCTTGTCTTTCACCGCTGAAACAACCTCACGGCTATTGCCACCGCGTAGCATGACGGCAATGCCTTCGAGCACCTCACCCTTTCCGTCACGCGTCACGCCTCCCAGCCGGATCGCGCTCCCTTGGCGAACCTGGGCGACGTCTCGGAGATAAATCGGTGTTCCCTTGTGTGCCGTCACCACGATCTGTTCCAAATCCGTCGCAGAACGGGCCAGTCCCACACCGTGGACGACCAACTTATCTCCGCCCCTCTCGATATAACCACCTCCGGCATTCTGATTGTTCCCTGCGACGGCAGCCTGTACTTGGCGCAACGTGAGCCCAAAGCTCGTCAATCGATTGGGATCGACGAGCACTTCATATTGCTTCGCCAGGCCGCCCAACGTGTCGACATCCGCGAGGCCTGGAACAGCGCGCAGCATCGGACGGATGACCCAGTCTTGGAGTGTCCGCAACTCCATGAGGTTCTGTGTCGAGCCCTCGACGAGATACATAAATACTTCGCTCAATCCCGTACTGACCGGTCCGAGCAGAGGCTCAGCGTTTTCTGGAAGCCGGTATCGCGCCTGGAGCAGCCGTTCCAGGACAAGTTGCCGGGCGAAATAGATATCCATCCTGTCTTCAAAGACCACCGTAATCACCGAGAGCCCGAACCGCGACACCGACCGCAATTCCGTTTTCCCCGGCAAGTTGGTCAGCTCAATTTCCAGGGGAAAGGTCACAAGGCGTTCGATTTCTGAAGGGGCCAGAGAGGGCGCCCGGGTGATGACTTGAACCTGGACCGGAGTGACGTCAGGAAAGGCGTCAATCGGCAGATGACGGATCGCCGCCACGCCGCTCACGATGAGCCCGAGCACGGAGAGCAATACGATGAGCCGTTGTGCGAGCGCAGTGCGGATCAGCCGTTCGATCATAGCGGGCCTCCCGTCGGCATCTGCTCCCGGAGCAACTCTGACTTCAGGGCATAACTGCCTTGCGTCACCACTTCATCTCCCAGCGTGAGTCCAGTCACAACCTGGACGTACTCGCTTGAAGCCTGTCCGAGGGTCACCTCTCGAGATTCGAAGCGACTCGATCCCCGTACCACAAAGACGACCGTCCGGCTGCCCACCTGCTGCACCGCCGCGCGCGGCACGCTTAAGACAGATTGCTCGTCCGTGACTAAGGTGACTTCGGCGAACATCTCTGGCCGCAACCGGCCCTCAGGATTGGACACCTCCGCCCGCGCCGTCACGGTCCGCGTCGTGGGATCGATCACCGCCCCCACATAGGTAATGGCGCCTTGAAACATCGTGTCCGGATAGGCCGACACCCGCACTTCGATGGTGAGCCCAGTCTTCAGACGACCGGCCTGTTGCTCCGGAAAATCGGCGCGCACCCAGACGGCTGAGAGATCTGCCACCGTGAAGAGCGTCGTATTGGGGTCGACGACTTCGCCGATGGTGGCGTTCCGCTCGATCACTGCACCGCTAAAGGGGGCTCGGAGGGAGACTCGCGCGACCTCCGCATGGGGTAATGTCTTGACTGCCAGCCGCTGGATCTCACGCTCCGTCATGCCGAGCAAATGCAGCTTTTCTTCCGCTTCGTGAAGATCGGCTCGCGCATTTTCATAATCGGCCTCGCGCCGCTGATGTTCACCCGCGCCGATTGCGCCGCGATCCAGCAGCGCTGTAGCCCGTTCAAGCGCCTTTTCCGTCACACTCAGCATGGTCCTCGCTTTACGATATTCCAACTGAGCCTCGCCGAAGGCCGGACTATCGAGCAAAAGCAGCCGGTCGCCTTCCTTCACTCGATCGCCAAGGTTGGCATACACGGCCACGATACGGCCGGGGACTCGCGCGCTCAGGTGCGCTAATCGATTCTCGTTGGCCAAAATCTTTCCTGCTTGGGCCTTGAGGACCGTCCGGATCGGACGGAGAGTCGCTCGATCCGTTTGAAGATGGGCAAAGGTCGTACTCCCTTCCGCCCATTCGAGGATACCGGGCTCAGCGGATGCCGTAGCCGCCGGGGGAGAGGGCTTCGGCGTATCTGATTGCTTCGACTCACAAGACATATCAACGATGGCGACCACTAGGAACAGGACAATCCGTAGAGGACTCAATGACGTAGGCATCACCACGCGAACATTCATGGCAACCCTCCCACCGCTCGCTCCAACCGCACCAGCGCGATCGAATGATCGACTCGTGATTGGGTATATTCGAGCAAGGTCTGACGATACACGCGCTGCGCATCGATGACCTCAAGCAAACTCGCCACTCCATGGCGAAAACTGAACTGCGCGATGTCGAGCGCTTCTTTGGCTTGAAACAGGAGTCCTTGTTCGAAGACCTGCATCTGTGCTTGAGCGGTTCGGACCTCCTGAAAATGCTGCGTGATGGTTTGCTCCAATTCTTGCTGCATCCGAGCCCGCTCGGCTTGCGCCCATCGATGCGTGCCCATCGCCGCGCCGATTTCTCCTTGTCGGCGATACCAAATGGGCAGCGGGACACTCAACCCTCCCGTGATGGATTCATCGCCGGCTTCCCGATGGTACTGGCCAATCACTGCCACGTTCGGTATGCGCGATGCGCGTTCCTGTTCGATTGTGAATTCGGCTTCCTCAACCACGTGCTGCTGTCGGCGAAGTGCGGGATGCCGATCGAGTGCCTGCTCTGTCAGCAAGCCAAGATCCAACCCCGACCTCACCGTTTCAAATTCTCCTTGGATGGCAAATCCTTCCCCCAGCGTCTTGCCCGTAACCGTATTGAGTTTGGCACGGGCTACGAGCAGCGCATTGTCCGCCCTCGCCAGATCCTTCTTGGATTTTTGGAGTTCGACAGTCGCCTTGACCAATTCGAATTTCGGCGCCTCCCGCGTACTCACACGCGCGCTCACCAATTTCACCAGGTCTTCGACCGTCTTCATGTTCTCCCTCGCGAGCTGTGCCTCGTGTTGGGCAAAGAGCAATTGAAAGAACGCCGCCTTCACCTCGGCCGTGACCATCACTTTTGTTTCTTCCATACCGGCAAGAGCGCCGGCCAATCCCGCGTCAGCGGCGCGCTGTCGGGCTGCGCGTTTGCCCAACCACTCCAACGGCTGTTCCACAGTGATTGTCCGCTCGGTGACGGAGACACCGGTGCGGGGATCTCGAATCGACCCTCGACCGGCCGAACCTATGATCGTGGGGTTCAGGTAGGCGCCAGCCGTGACTCGCTGGCCCTGACTCTGTTCAACGACTGCTTCCGCACCGCTCATCACGGGGTTGTGTTGGAGTGCAAGTTGTACGACTTGGTTGAGTGTGTATTCGGACGAGCTGAGTTCGATTGCGTAGCCAAGTCTGGCCACGATCACCAATCCAAGCAAGATGGTGACCTGACAGATGAGTACAGGTTTCATACTGGGCCTCCCCCATCGGCGCCCACGGCGACTCGCCT
>JACMLT010000053.1 GCA_014379455.1 Nitrospiraceae bacterium | reverse complement strand
CGATGTACCTGGCTTCAGACTGGCAAGAACTCCAGTAAAGACCACCTCATATATGACTCTGGCAGCCTCTCCTATTGCTTTGGCTTTTGGAGTATCGGAAAGACGACCATCGCTGCCATTGGCTCCGGCTGTGATAATCGCCTCCGCAATAGGCCCGGTTATCTCAGCAGCGATCTCCTCAATCCTTTTCTGACGATGATCTCCCATGTTTTCTCCTTGGTCAAACGGTTACCACTCGAGATCAATTCCGTCTCTCTTTTACATGCTGTGGTCTGATTGTCGTCCGGTTCTCCAGTCTCGTTCGAATCATTGGTTACGTCCCCGAGCGTATGGCGCGTTATAAGTGAATTCCCCCGTACCCTGCCGACAGCCGGTGACAAGCACTATCGGCATCCCTCGTACCAAGTGCATCCCACCTTCAGTGTCAGCAGGTTGGGCAGACTCTTCATCAGCGGCTCGTTCGATGACGCAAATATACCGAAGTCGAGGTATTCAGGGCTGATCACTATTGCTCACATAAGGGAAGACGGGACATGTGGAGCACAAAACGTGCTTCAACTCTTGCCCATTCAGAATTGGGCCGACAGGACAATCTTGCTTGCATTCCGCCAGATCGTTATGGGGACCACGCTTGCCGGAGTCGTTGCTTCCACTGCGGCTTTAAGTTGATTAGGATCAGTCCTGAGTATCTTGCCGTCATAATTGAGGATAACGTCGCCTTTTGTGATTCCAGCTCGTGATGCAACGCTGTCTGCATACACGGCCGCAACAAACACACCTCCCACTTCGTCCATCTTCAGCACGTTTGCAACGGTGGGGGTCACTTCTGCTCCTGGTACAATCCCGAATTTCTGTTTAAATGTAGACGCCTCAGCCGTGGGGTGCTCTCTCAGTTGGCTCTGTTCTGTGCCGGCGTCAGATTTCTTCGCTTGTACCTCTCCGTCGGTCCGTCTCCACCCCTTCCGCTCCAAACAGGATTGCGTCTTCAACCGGCCCAAGAGGAGGTAGTCAGCCATGTGGTCCGTGGGCTGCGTTTCCCCCGTATCCCCGCGGTAGCCGAGCAGTACTTCGCAGTCGTGCTTATCCTGTTCGAGCGTGTTCGTACCCTCCGCGTTCTCAAACTGCATCGGGGACACGCAGCCGCCTATTGCGGCGGTTAAACCAAATAGTACGATGTAAATTCCAGGATCGATCGGTGCTCGGAGCCATTTCATGATTGCTACTCTAGATTGAGACCACACGATACGCCGAACGTGACTGAGTGACAATAGCGTATTTGCCTGGTTGACGTTGAGTCCCGTGGCACAGATATCTTCAGAAAGTGCCCCACGGCGTGATGTGATTGCGGCAGGCGGGAAGCGACACCACGACGCTGAGACTTGGCTTATATCAGACACGCATTCTGTAACTTGCTGGAAATCCTTGTCACTCTTTCTAGAAGAAAAGTACAACCGCGTCACAATCAACAACATCGTCGCCCGCCTGGCCTATTCCTCTCTCAATTGATCATTTAATACTTGGATGGTCAACGGTGCATTCCCCTCCGAACGATTGTTGACTAAAACATCCGCTCGCCGGCTCTCGCCTATCGCCTATCTGACGAGCTCCGCTGTCTCCTGCCGCGTATCCCGCAACTCTCCAACAATTTTATTATACGGTTCACCGCGAACGGTGCGGTGAAAGTGGCGGAAGAGAAGATAGCGGAACTTGCGAGGAGTCGATCTTTCTGATTCCGCGAAATCTCCCAGCACTTCACGAGCAGCTTCACCATCACGATTCACTCAGGTGCCACTAGTGGCACCTACTCCTGCAACCCATTGAATTTCCATGACATAAAATGTCACTTTTTGCATCGCCTTTTTACTTCAAGTTGTTGTTTCTGCTCCTTTTGCTCATGCCCTGAAAAGGCTGGTGTCGACAGTTCAATTCTGTCCCTCGGCACCATTCATCACATCCCATTTTTGATTGCTGAATAGGCGACTTGGCCTATTGCAAGAACGGAATGGGCCTGGGTCATGTCACTTTGGAAAGTCGAGAAAAGTAAAATGTGGTGATCGCTACGGTGGCTGCCACATTGAGGGATTCTACACCACGGTTGAGTGGTATAGTAAACCGAGTGGCCGCCTGATCGAGAATCTGAGCTGACAAACCACGACTTTCATTACCAAAAGCAAGAACCAGTTTTTTCGGCGCCTGTTTAATCTCGTCAATTGAACCAGCCCCCTCCCCTGCTGCTTCTGCAGCAAAGATCTGACAGCCTTGCCGGATCAACCCAGACACATCCCTGGCGGCAAAGATCGGCAGCGCAAGCAACACACCGCTCGTCGCGCGAACCACCTTGGGGTGATAGACATCGGCAGATTCCGGTGTGAGCCACAGAGCGCTCGCATTGAGCGCCGCCGCTGTTCGAATAATGGCCCCAACATTGGCAGGATCTTGTAGCTGCTCTCCAAAGATCCCTAAAACAGTCGGCTGTCCAAGCACCTCTCCTTCATCCCATGTCGGTTGCCGCACCACAGCGAGGACGCCCTGCGGGGTATCCAGATCTGAGAGTTTTGAGAACTGGAGGTCGGAACAGGAGTACTGTTGTATCGAGGAGGATGATCGAACCAGCCGGTCGCTCTGCTTCTCTTTTTCCAGGTAGCCGTAGGCAGTGACTATTGTGAGAATCTGTTCAGGATACCGAGTCAGGAGGTCTCGAACAGTATGGGCGCCTTCGACCACGAAGGTGCCTTCTCGTGCGCGTACATGCCTATCAAGTAGGAGTTCACGAATGTGCTCCCGTTGCGAGCGCGTCAGGATGGGGGATGAAGGAACCACGCTAGCGCGTCATTGCAGACAGAGTTAGTTCAGCGGCGTTTCCGCCCGGATGCGGCTTCGGCAGCTCGAATCCGTTGAGCCCGTGCCTTGGCTCGCTTCAGTGCGGTCAATTTCCCTCTGGTTCGATTCTGCTCGTGTTGAAGCTTGTCGAACTGAGACTTGAGATGAATTTTTTCCCGTTTGTGAAGCGTGGCACATTCTTCTTGAGAAAGCTGGATCCAATCTCCACACGTTCGAGCCCGTTTAATCCGCTGCTCCAACGACTCCCGCAACTGCTTGGAACGCATACTTAAGAGCGATTTCAACGCATCTTTCCGACGCTGAACTTCTTCTTCTTCTGCAATAATTCCACGAATATCTGTTCCTAACATCATGACCCTCCTCACCGGATCGATAATAAACTTGCTGCGCATTATACCTGATTTGATAGCTCATCTTCCAGTGAGTGAAATTTTACATAAGCCATTGTGTTTCAATGTATATCCTGACACAGGCCGATAAAAGAAGGTTGCGGAGAGCACCCCACTTTCAGTACCATCGTGCCATGGCGCTCGGAGAGCAAATTCAAGCGTGGCGTATCTCACGAGGTCGTTCAGTCGTCGACTTGGCAACCGAGTTATCTCTTCTGCCCCACGTATTAGAGGAGATAGAGGCGGGAGAGACTGACCTCTCTCTCTCACGACTCGAAGCACTTGCTGCAGCGCTAAAGATCCCCCCAGCTTGGCTCTTCAGCCATCCAATCTCTTTCCGTACCCTGTTTGACGATCCAGAGGAAGATACCGGTTCCAGTCCTGCAGGCCCAGATCCTGTCACAGAACGCATTCTCGCCGGGTCACAGATGGATCGTTCGCTGTATGTCCTGCTGACTGCTATTATGCAAAGCGGCGAACCAAAACTACTCCGTGCAGCGGAAGTGAATTTGCGTAGCCTTGTCAAACAAGCCAAACAGGCGACAATCCCATGGCAGAATCGCCCATCTGGTCACTTCGAACCACCCAGCGACTAGACCGCCTCTACTCCAATCGCCGATGCTCAGAGAGAGGGATAGGCTCAGAGAACCTGTAGAAGGAAATACTTCAAATACCGCGTTTCCGGCATGGTGGCAAGGATGGGATGATCGCTGGCCTGCCCTCGCTGTTCAAGCAGACGGACCTGCCGTTTCGCATCTCGCGCAGCTAGACGAATGCTAGTCCATAATTCCTGGTCAGTCACGTGGTGGGAGCAGGAACTCGTGGCCAGAAATCCCTCCGGCTTGGCAAGCCGCATCCCAAGCAAATTGACATCTTTGTATCCAGCCAACGCACGGGGCACAGCCTGTTTACTGCGGGCAAATGCCGGGGGATCGAGCAACACCACGTCGTAGCGGCGCCCAGCCCCTGCCAGTCTACGCATTTCCTCAAATGCGTCTGCCGCTCGATAGACACAACGATCCTCCACCTTGTTTAACGCCGCGTGGGTGCGCGCGAGCGCCAAGGCCTCTTCACTCACATCGAGTCCTTCCACTGATTTTGCCCCTGCGAGCGCCGCATGAATCCCAAACGCTCCAGTATGAGCAAACACCTCCAGCACCTCGGCGCCGGCCGCGAACCGCGCCGTCACCAACCGGTTTTCGCGCTGATCACAAAACCAACCGGTTTTCTGCCCTCGCTCGATATCGACAAGAAAACAAGCCGGCCCTTCCTGGATCTCGACCATCGTCGCGCCACCCCCTCGAAGGAATCTTTTTTCAAGTGATAACCCCTCCAACGTGCGACTTTTTGCGTCGTTGCGCAGATACACTCGCAGGGCTCCGGATTCCTGACACAGGAGATCGGCCAGCTGGTCCTTTCGCCTGTCCATACCGGAGGATAGGGTCTGCATGACCAAGACATCGTCGAATCGATCCACGATCAAGCCCGGCAATCGATCCGCTTCTCCATAGACAAGGCGATAGGCATTAGTGCCTGTAACCATTCGCCGACGTAGCCTGACAGCCTGCGCAAGCCGTCCTCTCCAAAACTGTTCTGTAATAGGTTCATCGTCAAATGTCAGTATCCGCACGCGGATCTTGGACGCAGGATTATAGAGACCTCTGGCATAGAACCGTCCATTCGGCGCGATGACATCGACCACATCGCCAGAAGCCAGATTACCGCTGACCTCCTCAACATACCCGGCATAGATCCAGAGATGCCCCCATGCCTCGGTCGAAGCTGTGCGAGAAAGGCGAATGTGCCCGCGCGGACTGTCATCATGAAATGTCATGGCGTACTTATCCAATGGCGCGACCCGAACGTCAAGCCTTTCCCGATGCCTTCGATGACTTGACGGCTGACTTGCGCTGTGGTTTGCTGCGCCTATGCATGAAACAGGGAACCTTTTCCACTCTATTCACCAGGAAGTTCAAAGATGA
This sequence comes from Nitrospiraceae bacterium, assembly GCA_014379455.1. Taxonomy (GTDB): domain Bacteria; phylum Nitrospirota; class Nitrospiria; order Nitrospirales; family Nitrospiraceae; genus Palsa-1315. Next base: position 6,126 of record JACMLT010000053.1, on the reverse strand, counting down.
ATCGAACACCAACCATTGGTTCCGCCGTGATCGATCGGCTCCACCAGTTGGGAGTCCGTCATATCTTCGGAATCCCCGGCGATTATGTCCTCAGCCTCTACCAGCTGATCGAAGCCTCACCGATTCAGCATGTCGGAACCACGCGCGAGGATTGTGCAGGGTTCGCCGCAGATGCCTATGCGCGTATCAACGGCATCGGGGCAGTCTGTGTGACCTACTGCGTCGGCGGACTCAATACCGTGAATGCGATCGCCTGCGCCTATGCCGAACGGTCGCCGGTGGTATTGCTCACCGGATCGCCGGGGCTCTCGGAGCGTATTCGCACGCCTTACATGCACCACATGGTGCGTGATTTTTCTACACAACGCGAGGTATTCGAAAAGATTACGGTAGCGGCCATCTCCCTAGACGACCCATCAACCGCCGAACGAGAAATGGATCGGGCCTTTGCGGCGCTGTTGCGCTATCGCCGCCCGATCTACATCGAAATCCCTCGCGATCTCGTGCATACACCGCTGGCACACCCGTTACGGCCTTTGTGCCTCGACGATGAGCCAAGCGATACCGCCGCGCTGGATGAAGCCATCGCCGAAGTCCGGGCCATGTTGACCATGGCCAGCCGGCCCGCGATCTTAGCCGGCGCAGAGATCGGGCGATTCGGATTGCAAGACGATCTCACCCGCCTGGTCGAACGACTCAATGTCCCCATCGCCTCGACCCTGCTGGGTAAATCCGTCATCCGTGAGGACCACCCACTTTACGTCGGAGTCTACGGTGCACTCATCGCGCGTGATGAGGTTCAGCAGTTCATCAATGAATCTGACTGTCTGCTGATCCTGGGGTCGATCTTGTCCGATGTCGAAGATCTCAATGCCGATTCGCCCTTGTTATCGGAAGGCCGTACGATTCACGCGACAGCCGATCGGGTGGCCATCAAACACCACCGCTACGATGCAATCCGCTTCCAAGACTTCGTGCGAGCTCTGGTGACCAACCCCCTCCCTTCATTTCCTTCCCGCCCGCTGCCGGCACCGCTCGCAGTGGCGCAAGACATCATTGCACCGGATACCCCCATAACCTTGAACGGACTCTTCCGCTACCTCGATAGTCTGTTGAACGAGCACACGCTCGTGATCGCCGACGTCGGGGAATCGCTTTTTGCAGCAGCCGATCTCCACGTCCATCGACGATTCGAATTCCTCTCCCCCGCCTATTACACCTCGATGGGGTTTGCCGTTCCGGCAGCCGTGGGGGCTTTGTTTGCCGATCCCTCGCTCCGACCGATCGTGTTGGTCGGCGACGGCGCGTTTCAAATGACGGGAACGGAACTCTCGACCGCCATGCGGTATGGTCAGACGCCGATCGTTATCGTGCTCAACAATCGAGGCTACTCCACTGAACGGGAGATTCTCGAAGGTCCCTTCAACGACGTCCACGAGTGGCGGTATGAACGGATCTGCGACATGATCGGAGGCGGAGTCGGTACACGAATCGAAACCCAGGGGGAGTTCGAGCGAGGGCTCACCGCCGCCTTGGCCGACTCCAGCCGCCTGTATGTTATGAATGTGCTGTTGGATCCAGCCGATCGCTCGGCTGGCATGGTCCGGTTAGCCCATCGCCTCGCCAAACGACTCTCAACCGATCGCCCATAGCCCACTTCGTGAATCCGTAATTTGCTCATTCACTTAGGCCGCTTCCCCTTCGCCTCGGCAATGAGCTCCGCTGCCGTTTCACGCACTTTTTTCGTAACGGTCGGCCCGCTCAACATGCGGGCAATTTCTTCTTCTCGCCCCATCTCCTTGAGCGTTCTCACCGACGTGGATGTCCGGTGACCCTCCAGCCCCTTTTCCACAAGCAGATGATGCTCAGCGTGGGATGCAACTTGCGGAAGATGGGTGATGCAGAATACTTGATGAAAAGATCCGAGCCGACGCAATCTCGTTCCCATGGCTGCAGCCACTGCCCCACCGACTCCCGTATCGATTTCATCGAATACCAGGACCGGAACCTGGTCCATCTCTGCCAATATCGTCTTCAGCGCCAACATGATACGCGAGAGTTCCCCACCGGATGCCACCCGACTTAACGGTCTTGGCGGTTCACCCGGATTGCTCGAGAGAAGGAACTCCACTCGATCACGCCCAGCCGGCCCGAGGCCCTCGGTCGACTCATCGGTCGCGACCATCACCTGAAAGATTGCTTGCTCCATCTTCAATGCGGCTAGCTCCGCTCCCACCAACGTCGTCATCCGCTTGGCCGCATCAGTTCGTTTTTTTGACAACTGTTGTGCCAATGTGCGGAGACGATGGGCTTCTTCGTCCAGCTGCGCGGTCAACTCAGCAGTCCGCTCTTGATGGTTGCCTAATACCTGCAGGTCTTCTTGCGCGCGCTTGCCAGTCGCCACGACCGCTTCAATCGTTCCTCCATACTTTTTCTTCAACTGTTGGATCAGATCGAGCCGGTCTTCCACGACAGCCTGTCGGGCAGGATCGGCTTCCAACCGTTGCGCGTAGTCACGCAACCGTCCGGCAAGCTCTTTGAGCGGGATCGCTGACTCTGTCGCGATGTGTTCACAATCACCCATTGCCGGATCGATCTGAACCAGCTCTGTAAGGGTTCGCCCAACTCGTCCCAGCCTCGTGAGAACGGCCTGTTCATCCGCCTGCAATTCGACATGCGCCTCGTGGGCCAATTCTCTGAGCCGGTTCGCATGCAACAGCCGCTGCCGCTCACTGCGAAGCTGCTCTTCTTCATCGGACAACAGGCCGGCTTGTTCAATCTCCCGAACCTGATACCGCAACAGATCCTCACGTCTTGCACGGTCAACGATGCCGACCTGCAACGCCTCCAACTCCCTGCGCAATTCCTTCCACCCTTGGTAGGTGTGCTCATACTTTCCGCGCAAATCGCCGAGACGTCCGAATCCATCGAGCGCCTCTAATTGTTTGGCGGTCGCCAGTAGCGATTGCTGCTCATGCTGACCATGGATATCAACAAGGGTACCCCCAAGCTCTTCGAGCACACGCAGGGGACACAGGCTGCCGTTGACATACACACGATGGCGGCCTGATCGAGAGAGCACGCGTCGAAGAATCAACTCAGACTCGTTCTGACCGATGATTTCCTGTAACCGTAGCCGGTGAAGAAGTGGATGGGTGTCCGGAAGAGAGAAGGCGGCTTCAAGCTGAGCCTCGTCCTCTCCAGAACGGATCTGGTCGGTCGAGGCTCGCCCTCCGACCAGTAAGGCGATGGCATCAATAAGGAGAGATTTACCTGCCCCGGTCTCCCCGGTCAAAACCGTGAACCCGGACTGGAAGTGAAGGCTCAGTTGCTCAATGAGCGCGAAATTGACAATGCGCAACTCGACGAGCATTGCGGCGGGTAACGATAATCCTTAGGCTGAGCCGGCTGGTTGTGCCAGCAACGTATCAATCAGTTCCTTGAACTGTCGCTTCGGTCTCGCCCCAACGAGCTTCTCTACGACTTGTCCGTTCTTGAAAAACAGGATGGTTGGGATACTCATCACCTGATAGCGACCTGCGACCTCAGGATTTTCATCCGTATTGAGCTTACGTACCTTCATCTTTCCTGCGTACTCTTTGCTCAACTCTTCGATGACTGGAGCAACCATCTGGCAAGGACCGCACCACACCGCCCAAAAATCTACCATCACAAGCTCTGAAGACTTGATGACTTCTGCATCCCACGTTCCATCTTCAACTTTTAGTGCATCGCCTGCCACGTCGCATTCCTCCTTCGCTGAGTACACCATAAAAATTACAACTTGATGGCATCGTATACCAGCCTTCTTTGAGGAGTCAAATCTGCCTGATCGGTGCAGCAGAGCTCAGCAGCGCACGGTGGAAAGACCCGAGACACACCGCCTCTTCACCTGCACATGTGCCTTCAGACCATTCGTTCACCGTCCATACCCGCCCATTTCAGGCTGGGGCATATCCGATTGTGGCCTCCCATACGGCCCTCCAGGCGTCGCCCATGGCAGACCTTTCTCCCCGATCAGCAATGGACTGAGGATATTTCGAACCACTGCCGTGCCAAAACTCTCCGTCCAGCCGATCCCGGTCAGGCTCAACATGAAGTTATACTGCTGGCGATCCGGGAATTGTAAATAAAAGAGCCCCAGCGACCAGCACTTGCAGGGATTCTGGTAGAGCGCCACGACATCATATTCCGGGCTCCGGCCGGTCTTCACATCATAGTAACCCTTCGCGCCGACCGTCCAACCCCACGGCGTGCGAAAGGCCCCTCCCGCTGTAACAAATTGAATCTCAGGGGTTGGAGCATAGACCTCATTGAACGAAATCGGGTTCCACAGGTCTCCGCGGCGTATACGATTCCCCTCGTGCGTGAAGCGCTGCCCCAGTTCAAGATACCAGTAGTTGGACTGTTGAACCCGAAGTGTGGTGTTAAATTGACTGACCGAGGATCGGTAGGGATCGAAAAACGTGTCGACGGTCAGATACTGGTTCGTGGCAGGCTGCCGGGTGAGGAAAGTCCCAATGCCCTGAGCAAACGCGGTATCCGTCAACTGAGCTTGCGTGAACTGAGGAGTCGTATTGCCGATCACAACCCGCATCCACAGATCCGACAATTTCTTTCCCTCAATGGCCACCGTCGCCGGCTGCAGAGGTTGCGTGATCGATCCGAACAACGGGAACACGCCGGGTGTAAAATCCCGTGCTCTCGTTTGCACGGCACCCACGTGATAACTTTGAGCCATCGTGAAATCAAGCCAATTGAAGCTGCTGCCGCCCGCCTGCTCCAATAGCCGGCTACGGATCGAATAGGTCAACAAGTTTTTCTTCGGCAGATCGTCCACCTGATCGATCTGCGTCAGTTGAGACTGATTCGTCGACGGAACATATTCATAGATGACGCTGGGCTCAATGGTATGCAGCAAACTAGGGCCTTCACTTGTTCCGAAGCGACGGCTCAGCTTCGACGTCGCATCGAGCCCCACCCAAAAAGTCTCGCGATGCTGGCTTTCAGGGTTAGTCACCCCCCGCGTGTAGTAGGTCTCCCGCATTTTCACTTGGGGAGTCAGACCCACGATATGGCCGAAATCAAGAACGTCGGTCGACAATCCCGGGAGCACATCGATTCGATTCTGGGCGAATCCCTGTTCACGATAAAAGTTCACGAAGTTCATTTCCGTCCCCAACAAGATCGGCGAGTTGAACAAGGGGAGATTCGGCAGGCTGTAACCGATTTCCGGAAGGCGCTGAAATGTATCCCCCCCGCCCGATTGTAACGGCTGCAGATATTGACCGAGCAGATACGTCTTTCCATAAGGCAATCGGTGGGTCGCCAGTAGATTCGATTCGCTGCTGGGAAGGGCTCGCAGGGTTCCAGAGTTACTCAACTGTTGGAGATAGTTGGGATCGGTCACCAGATTGGCATTGACGCGAAGCAGCAAATCCGGTGTGAATTGCTGCGTATGAGTCCCGCTGATCAAGGCCCGAGTCTGCTGCGCATCCTGCGTTTGGCTGACGCCTGACACGTCCGGCGCCTCGGTCTGCCGCAAGGCGTTGACGAACCACTGTCCACGAGATTGCCGGTCCAACACATACCGATACTTCACATCCCCCCCATAGCCGAGGCTGCTGTAATAGGAGGGAGCAATCGTTAGGTCCTGGCTCGGATTAATGGCCCAAAAGAAACTTTCTTGAAGGTGCGCGCCAAAGCGATTGTCGTACCCGATCGTGGGAGTCAGAAAGCCAGTGCGTCGTTTGGAGAGCGGATACGTCAACGTGGGAAGGGGAACCACCGGGACATCGTTCACGCACAACCATCCACCCGTAAACGCCACGTTGTCGCCGGCATGGAGGTCAAGATCCTTGAATTTGAACCGCCAGGCCGGCGTCTCACCTTCCTGCGCATCGCAGTTCGTAAACCGGCCCTCTTTGACGCGATAATGTTCCTCTGAAAACCGTTGGAGGAGACGTCCTTCCACCGACGTATTTGTGGATTTGAGGTGTACCCGTCCGTGCGTGACCACCCCCGCTTCAGTATTCACATTGAGTTCCAACCGCTCAGTCACCAGGTCGGCTTTAGGATCGGTAAGACGGACATGGCCGGTGGCAATTAAGACGCCGGGTAACGACT
>JACMLT010000052.1 GCA_014379455.1 Nitrospiraceae bacterium | reverse complement strand
GCCGCAACGGCAAAGGCCGAGAGAAAGAGCACCAGCTTCATGGCGGCGTACTCTTTACTGTTGGACCCGAAGTTGAAGATAAACCTGACCGAATCCCGCAGCTTGAGACCTTCTGGATCCGTCATCTCATTGTAGGTTTTCGTATGGCTTCCCCACATGCCCAACAAGAGATACATGGGGATGACGGACATTTCATAGAAGAAGAACAGGAAGAAGAGGTCCAAGGACATGAACACGCCGATCGTCGCAGCGGCCAGGATGAGCAGCCAGATATAGAATTCTTTCGTCCGGTCTTTGATGTGCCAGGACACAAAAATTCCTGCGAACAACAAGATGCTCGACGCCAGCACCAGCGGGGTGCCGATCCCATCCACTCCAAGATGGAGCGAGATGCCTAGCTGGCGCGACCATTCAAATTGCTGGACAAATTGGAAGCCTCCCTTCACGTGATCGTACGCGTAAAACAGATAGAGCGAGGCGAGTAAGGAGACAAAAGCTGATCCCGCCGCAATCCCTCGCACGAGCATCGTTTGCCGGTTAGAGACGAAGATCAGCGCAATGGCTCCCGCGAATGGTGCAAACAGAATATAGAGCAGTGTGAGATCACCCATATGAATTAATCCATGCGGATCGGCTGTTTGGGATCAGCCGACGCCACGGTTCCTTCTTCTAGTCGATCGACCAATGCTTGCACCGATCCGTTCATCATTCTCAAGAAGGGAGCAGGATAGAGGCCAATCCAGAGGATCATCACCGACAAGGCCGTCGCGATGAGTATTTCGCGGGGATGCAGATCGCTGATGGATTCCTTGACGGCCTTGCCGAGCGGTCCCAGCATCGACCGCTCGTAGTACCAGAGAAAATAGGCCGCACCGAAGATGACACCGGTGACCGCGATCCCACCATACAGCCAATTGGCCTTGAAGGTCCCCAAGAGGATGAGGAATTCACCGACGAAGCCGTTGGTGCCCGGCAACCCGATCGACGCGAGCCCGATGAACAAGAAAAAGCTTGCGAGCAAGGGAGTTTGCTTGGCCATGCCGCCGAATGAGCCCAGTTGGGTGCTCTGTTGTCGCGAGTAGAGAAAGCCCGCGATAAAGAATAGCCCAGCCGTACTAAATCCCAAGTTGATCATGGTGAGCAAACTGCCTTGAAGGCCTTGATAGTTCAGGGCGAACAGGCCGATCACCACGAACCCGAGGTGGCTGATGCTGCTGAACGCGAGGAGCCGGCGAAAGTCTTGCTGGACCAGCGCCATGATGGCCCCATAGAGAATTGCCGCCAATCCCAGGGCCATGGTGATCGCGACGACGGTCTGACTTTTCGATGCGTCCGGGAGCAACGGAATGCTAAACCGGATGAAACCGAATGTCCCAAGCTTCAGCCCGGCCAGCACCACCGCCATGCCGATGGGGCCTTCGAGCAGTACGTCTGGTAGCCAGGTGTGAAAGGGAAAGACCGGGGCCTTGAATGCGAAACCGAGGAACAACAGCCAGAAAATGAGGACTTGTTGGTCGAATGGGATCGGGACTGAGAGCAGTTGCAATAAATCAAACGAGTAGGTCGGCTCCATATGGCGGAGCATCGCCCACTGGTGGTAATTGATGTCAAGGAGGGCGATACCTACCAACATGAAGACGCTGCCGAGCAAGGTATAGAGCACGAATTTCAGCGCGGCATAATGTCGCTCCGCTCCTCCACCCCAGAGTTTGATCAGGAAGTAACTAGGGATGAGCATGAGTTCCCAAAAGACGAAGAACAGAATCAGGTCGATGGAGAGGAACACGCCCATGGTGGTCGTTTCGAGCGCGAGGAGGGCCATCATGTAGAGCTTCACTTGATGGCGGACGGTGTCCCACGAATAGATGATGATCAGGACAGCAAGGAATGCGGTGAGTCCAACGAAAAGGACACTGATGCCATCCACCGCGAGGTGGTAGCTTACTCCGAGGGCAGGAATCCACGGTACGTGTTCGGAAAACTGCATGGCGGCCGATTCAGGAATGAATCGTAAGAGTACGAATACGGAGAGGGCCAACTCCATGAGCGCAACCGTCAAGGCGGACGTTCTCACCATGTCCTCGTCGTCGAACAGCCACAGGACGACGGCCCCGATGACGGGGAGAAACAGAATACAGGTGAGAATTGGGAACGTTGATGCCAGTTCTTCTAACATTTCAGTGCGCTACAGTTGCATGATGAGCTGGACAATGGCGGCCAACAGGAAAATCCCTGCCACAATGACAGCGGCATAATGATGGACCATTCCGCTCTGTAGCTGCCGCCATTGGCGTGCGGCGAGATGGTTGCCGTAACCGATCACATTGAGGCCCCCGTAAATCACGTATTTTTCTGCCCATGTCGAAGCGGCCGCGACCAACTCGGCCAGCTGCGCGACGGCATGGACGAGACCGTCGATCACGACGCGGTCGAACCAATCGAGCAATCGCCCCAACTTCTTGGTCGGCTCCACCCATAACACGTCATAGAGCTCATCGATGTAGTACTTGTTAAGCAGGGTTGTGTAGGCAGCCTTGAATTGTTCCGCCAGCCGATCCGGGGCCGAGAGATTCACGCTATAAAAATAGTGCGCGAGGGCCCAGCCTAAGAACGCAATGCCAGTTGCAATCATCATGAGCATCAACACGAGACCGGTGCTCGCGGCATGTTCCCCTCCGAGACCTGCGACCGGTTCAAGAAACTGATGGAGCCAGCCGTGCTCAGGGGGAAACCCCAGGAACCCACCGAGAATGGACAGCACACCTAACACCATAAGCGGACCGACCATCACCATTGGGGACTCATGGACATGTTCTTCCGTATGGTGGTCCATACGAGAGGTGCCATAAAAGGTCAGATACATCAGGCGGAACATGTAGAAGGAGGTCAAGAGCGCGCCGAGAGCCGCCATGCCGTAGAGCAGATAGTGGTGGTGCGTGAAGGCATGGGCAAGGATTTCATCTTTGCTCCAGAAACCTGCCAGTGGAGGAATGCCTGCAATAGCGATGGTGCCGATGAGAAACAGTCGATGGGTCCACGGGATCTTCGAGCTGAGTCCGCCCATCTTTCGAATGTCCTGTTCGCCCGAAAGCGCATGGATCACCGATCCGGCCGTGAGGAACAAGAGCGCTTTGAAAAAGGCATGGGTCATGAGGTGGAATACGGCAGCTGTATACGCTCCGATCCCGCACCCGAGAAACATGTATCCGAGCTGGCTTACCGTCGAATAGGCCAAGACCCGCTTGATGTCTGTTTGCACCAGGCCGATCGTGGCGGCAAACAACGCGGTGATTCCGCCGATGGTGCCGACGATCGCCATGGCCGTCGGCGATGAATCGAAAATAACATGGTTCCGTACAATCATGTAGACCCCGGCCGTCACCATCGTCGCCGCATGGATGAGCGCGCTGACGGGTGTGGGACCTTCCATCGCGTCCGGGAGCCAGGTATAGAGAGGGATCTGAGCTGATTTGCCCACTGCCCCCACGAGGAGGCAAAGCGCGATCGCGGTGGCCATCTCCGGCGAAAGCAGGCCGATCTGGGCAAAGACTTTCGTATAGTCGAGCGTCTTGAAATTGACAAAAATGAGGAAGATGGCCAGCAAGAATCCTGCGTCGCCGATGCGGTTTACCACAAAGGCTTTCGAGGCGGCTTTGGCGGCGGACACCTTGTCGTAGTAGTAGCCGATCAACAGATAGGAACAGAGTCCTACCCCTTCCCACCCGATGAAGAGCACCACATAGTTGTTCCCCATGACGAGAAGCAACATGGAGACCATGAAGAGGTTCATATACGTGAAGAATCGGGTGAATCCGCTTTCTCCGTGCATGTAGCCGACGGAGTAGATGTGAATCAGGAGTCCGACTCCCGTCACGACGAGCAACATGATGCACGTAAGAGGATCCACGAGATAGGCGAGATTGATGGTGAGGTCTCCGCCGAAGATCCATTGATAGGCGATGACTTCATAAGACTTGCCGGTCCGCAGGACGTCGACAAACACAGCGATCGTGCTGAGAAATGACAGTCCCACCGATCCCCAGGCAAGCCGGTGTGCGGTCTCGTGGGAATACCGCCTGCCGAGGAACCCGTTCAGGATCACAGCCAGCAGGGGAAACAGCGGAATGAGCTTGATGAGCAGATCGGTCACGTTACCACTTTAAGAAGTTCATCTCGTCCACGTTTGTGGAGATCTTTCCACGGAACACGACGATGATGATGGCTAGCCCAATCGCCGCTTCCCCGGCGGCAATGGCAATGATAAAGAGGGCGACCATTTGGCCTGCCATGGATTCCAGGTAATGGGAAAAGGCGATGAGGTTAATGTTCGCCGCGTTCAACATGATCTCGACAGACATCAGCACGATGATGAAGTTCCGTCTGATTAACACGCCGAGTAGGCCGGTGATAAAGAGCACGGCACTGACGGCGACATATGCATTGAGTGGAATCATAGTGACCCGTGAGGCGTGAACACCCTTGTCTGTTCTGCTGTCGCTCGTCCCCTCACACCTAACTCCTTACGCCTTACGTTCTTTGTTGGCCGATTTCGGTGTTTTTGCCAGCACAATCGCTCCAATGACGGCGCCCAGCAGGAACACCCCGACGATTTCGAACTGCAACAGATACTCGCTGAACATTTTGATCCCGACCGCGTGGGTATCGCCGTTTTCGAGTATCACCTCGGTCGGGGCGTCGCCTTTTGCGCCTCCGAAGGGTGAACGGACGAGGAGGGCCACGACCAACAATGATCCGATAGCTGCCGGAACGAGAAAGTACAGATATGAGGAGTGGAAATATCGGTCGTCGGTCTTCAAGTTCATGAGCATCAGGACGAAGAGGTACAGGACGAGGATTGCGCCGGCGTAGACAATGATCTGTACGGCCCAGAGGAACTCGGCATTGAGGAGGATGAAAAGTCCGGAAACATGGACTAACAGAGCCAGGAGCGCCAGACCGCAATGCACCGGGTGCTTGAGCGCAACGGTCAAGACGCCCGCAACAATACTGGCCAGTGCGAAATAGGCAAAAAAGACCAAAACCATCGATTGCTTAGCCCAGATGCTTGGGTGGTGGTTGGGTCGGCTTGAGTACCGATTGCGGGAAGTAATACCGATATTCCCGGCTTTCCTCAACGTTTTGTTCCTGATTGTGCGCGTACAGATATTTTTTCGCGTCCTCGAGATGACGCTCGCCGATTTCGTACAGCCTTTTCTTGTCGAATAGCAAGGTGCGTTTGTCGTGGGTCGAGAACTCGTACATCTTCGTCATCGCCAATGCGTTGACAGGACAGGCTTCGACACAGTAACCGCAAAAGACGCACTTGGTGATGTCGATGTAAAACTCGCTGGCAAATCGCTGCAGCGGACGCGACGCATCTTCCGAGCTGATGACCTTGATGCAGCGGGAAGGACACGCCGCTTCGCAGAGGTCACAGCCGACACAACGTTCCTGGTGATCGTCGTAGCGTAAGAGCGCGAGTGCTCCACGGTGAGTGTCGGGAAGGGTGCGCTGTTCCCGTGGATACTGGAACGTGATGGGTTTGTGGAACATGTGCTTGAACGTCACCTTCATGGCATCCCAAATTTCATAGAACAATGCGGCCTGGAGGATTTGCTTTGTCAGTGCGGCAACACGCATAGGCGATTCCTGTTCTCTCTTAGGCCTTTTCGATTGTCACGCGGGTCTGTTTGAACGTGGGCACGCTGGTCGTCGGATCGACCTGGACCGACATCAAATCCTTCACCGGCGGCTCATTGAAATGTTCAGGGAAGAAGCAGGTCTGCGGGGCGATGGAGTGATCGGATTGTACCGCCAATTGCATAGAGCCGCGGTCCGACGTGAGGCGCACCGTTGTTCCTTCACTCACGGCGAGGCGTTCCATATCTTGGGGATTCATCTTGAGCCGACCGGTATTGGGGGCGATCGTGATCAGTCCGATGGCTTCGGTAGACAGCTTGCCCGAATGATACAAGACTTGCCCCATCAACAGCGTGAAGGGTCGACCGTTCTTGGCGTCTGACGAAGCAGACGCTCGATAGCGAAACGCCACATCAGTAGTGTACCCGTTAGAGAGATAGGGGTCTGCCGCCGGCACAACCTTGCGTGGCTGTCCGAGGTTGTAGTATCCGGGCAGCAACTTCATAATCTCGGCTTGAACATCGTTCGAGGATTCGTATTCCCATTGACAGCCCAGCGCGTTGGCTAGCGCCGTCATAATGTGCCAGTCCGGCAAACTTTCCCCGATCGGATCGATAGCCTCGCGGACGCGCAGAACTCGACCTTCCAGATTGGTAAAGGTACCGTCCTTTTCCGCAGAGGTGCAAGCCGGCAGCACGGCATGTGCCATCTGCGCCGTCTCGGTCAGAAACGGATCCTGGACAACGAGTAATTCCAGCCGATCCAGCGCAGCGCGGACTTCCATCGATGCGGGGAATGTCGCGAGCGGATTTTCTCCGATCACATACAGTGCGCGGATCTGGCCGCTCCTGCAACGCTTGAGGATCTCAACAAGATTCGCTCCGGAGCCGGCTGCAGGCAGCGTGACGTCCCAGGCCTTGGCAAAGCGATCACGAGCCGTCTGATCGTTGAACGAGACCTGCCCAGGGAGAAATTCCGGCGCGGCGCCCATGTCTACAGCACCCTGTTCGTTCGGCTCTTCTGTCACCGTATTCACCCCGCAACCTGGTTGGTCCAACTTGCCGGTGATCCAGGCGAGGTCGATCAGTTTCAAGACATTCTGATATCCATCGGGTCGACGGACGATGCCTTCAGCGCAGAGAATGATGGAACGGGACGCTTCGGCGAAGATTGTCACAGTATCTTTCAGCGATTCGACCGACATGCGGGTCTGGGCCGCCACTTGTTCCAATGAGACGTGGGCCACGGCGGCCTTCAGCGCTTCGAAAGCGTGCGGATGTTTCTTGACGCTGGTTTCGTCGATCAGGTCCAACTCTAGGGCGGCCTTCACAAGTCCGTCGATCACGAGTCCTTCCGTTCCCGGTGCGATCAGGACCGGGTGGGATGCGAGCTTGGCCATGTTCGTGACAGCGGAGTCGATGACCACCACTTGTGCTTTATAGACGCGAATCGCTTCTTTGATGCGCACGGCCGTAAGTGGGTTTGTCTCCGTGAGGTTGGAGCCGATGAGTATCACGGCTCTGGCTTTTGTCAGGTCTTCCCAGTCGTTCGGACTTCGCCCAATCCCCAGGGCGTGTTGAGAGGCATGGACGAAGTTGAGATGGCCGTAGCGCGCGCTGCTGTCGAGATGATTGGTCTGGAACCCTGCACGCATGAGCTTCTGAAAGAGATACAGCTCTTCGTTGGTGCAGCGGGCGGTGATCAAACCGGCAATTGCATCGGGTCCGTGCTTACGTCGGATTTCGGAGAATCGATCCACCACATGGTGCATGGTTTCGAGCCAGGGAGTTTCGACCAGTTGATTGCCCTTGCGAAGGAGCGGCTGCTTCAGACGTGTGGCGCTATCGATGTACTCGAACCCAAACCGCCCACGCACACAGATCCCGCCGTGCCCCTTGGCTGTCTCGGCCCGGTCGCCCCATTTATTCTTCCAAGATAGAGGCGAGGTCACGCGAACAACTTCCGCGTCCTTGGTCTCAAGGTACATCTGGCAACCGTCGCCGCAGTAATTGCACGTCGTCGTGGTTTTCTTCATCTGCCACGGTTTATATAAGTACTTAGAGAACTTGTTTGTAATGGCGCCGACCGGGCAGACCGCGAGGCAGTCTCCGCAGAACTCGCAGGACAGTGCGAGGTCTCCTTTCGGCACGACTTGATTAAATCCGCCCTTCTTCATGAACTGAAGGGCATCAATCATCAGCACGTCCTTGCAGACATTGATGCATTCCGCGCAAGCAATACAGCGGTTCATATTAAAGTCGAGTACCGGGCTGCGCGTATCTTCCGGAATAAATTTCTGTTTCGCATTCGCCAGGTTCGTGACCCCGTGCCGGAAGGCCATGTCTTGGAGTTCGCAATGGCCGTCGGCGTCGCAAACCGGGCAGTCGAGCGGATGGACGGAGAGGTGCTTTTCCACTGCTTTCTTCCGGGCTTGAAAGAGTTCGTCCCCCTCGGTTTTGATGATCATGCCGGCTGCTGCCTTAGCGGTACAGGAACGGACAGGCGCTTTCTTGCCTTCCTGCATGACCAAACACATGCCGCAGGAACCGAAGGGGTCGAAGGTATAGTGGTAGCACATGGCCGGGATGATCTTGCCGGTGCTCGATATCACGTCGTAGAGCGAGACCCCGCTCTTCGCTGTCACGGACTTCCCATCGATCGAGAGTTCGATCGTGACAGCTTCCACATCAGGATTGGTTGCGGGCTTCAGTCCCATGTTTCTTCCTTGTAAAACGAAATTGCCCCACTACCGTTTACTTTTCATATCTCACGTTTCACGTCTACCGGTCGCACTCCCCCATTACAATGTCGTAGGTCCCGAAGATCGTGACCGCATCGGAAATCATGTAGCCTCTGGACATATGGTCGAATGCGCCCATGTGAATAAACGAGGGGGCGCGAATTTTCAAGCGGTAGGGTTTTCCGCCGCCCGTGCTGACGATGTAAAATCCCAGCTCCCCCTTGTGTGCTTCGGTCCCGCAATAGATTTCTCCGGGAGGGGCGTCGAAGCCCTGCGAGAACAGCTTGAATTGCTGGATCATGGATTCCAGGTTCGTAAAGACCCGTTGCTTCGGCGGCAACGTGACGCTGGGCACATCGGCCATAATGGGGCCGTCCTGCATCTGCTCCAGGCATTGTCGGATGATTTTTACGCTCTCATAGAGTTCCTGGACGCGGATCCAGTACCGATCGTAGGTGTCGCCGTTCTTGCCGAGCGGCACACTGAATTCGCATTTGGGATAGGCTGAATAGGACTGGGCTTTACGGAGGTCGTAATCGACGCCGGACCCGCGGAGCGTCGGTCCGCTCAGGCCGAAACTCACGGCGTCTTTCGCCGAGATGATGGCTACCCCCTTGGTCCGCCCGATCCAAATCCGGTTCGTTTCCAGAAAGACGATGTACTCGTCGATTTTTGGCGGGAAGTAGTCCAGAAAATGCTTCAGTTTATCAAGCAACGAGGCCGTGAAGTCTCGCTCGACACCACCAATGCGATACCAACTGGTGGTGAGGCGCGCGCCGCAGAGTTCATCGAACCAGTCCATCAGAATTTCCCGATCACGGAAACAATAGAAAAAAACGGTCATCGCGCCGATGTCGAGCGCCTGGGTGCCAAGCCAAAACTGATGGCCGACGATCCGTTGAACCTCTGCCACAATCGTGCGCAGGTACTCTGCACGGTCCGGCACGGTAATATTCATGAGTTTTTCGACCGCGCGACAGTAGGCAAAGTTGTTATACATCGCGCAGACGTAGTCGAGCCGGTCGGTATGGGGGATAAATTGGTGATAGGTGCCGTCTTCCGCAAGTTTCTCCACGCCGCGGTGCAGATAACCCAGGACCGGGGTAGACTTGACGAGGCGTTCCCCTTCCAATTCGAGGATCACTTTCAGTACTCCGTGGGTAGCAGGATGCTGGGGGCCCATATTGAGCAGGAGTTCCTCCGTGCGCAGAGTTGGAAGGGTCTCGCTCTCCGGATGGGTCGGGTCGATCTTATAGACGGTCGTTCGTTGATCTTCGAAGGCCATGGTCTGTCCTACCGAGCCGTTTCGTCCAGGAACTCGAATGTGTCACGCCAGCCCTTGCCACGAAGCGGAAAGTCTTTTCGCAAGGGATAGCCTTCGGTATAGTCGTCAGGCAAGAGAATCCGGCGGAGATCCGGATGGTTCCGGAAGCGGATTCCCATCATGTCGTACACTTCGCGCTCCATGAAGTCCGCGCCTTTCCAGATGTCCGTCAGAGAATCCACAACGCAGTCCGACTCCGGCACCCTAGTCTTGAGCCTGATTTGATGGCGTTTCCTGATCGAATAAAATTCATACACGACTTCAAATCGTTCTTCGTCGTCGGGCCAGTCGACCGAACTCACATGTACGATATAGTCGAAGTCCATGGCCGGGTCGTTGCAAAGGAATTGTGCGACCTCATGGAGCCGATCTCGCGTCACGGTGACCGTAAGCTCCCCGCGCCACTCAACGGTTTTGACGAGTGCTGCGGAAAAATCATTTTGGAGCCGGCTGGCCAGTTCCTGCAATATCATCGATCGTGACCTATATTTTAAGTCTGGACTTGACCTGATCCGGTTGTTTTAGGAACACGCGTTTCAGCATGATTCGTTCTTGTAACTTGAGGATGCCGTCGAAGAGCGCCTCCGGCGTTGGAGGGCAACCTGGCACATAGATATCGACCGGCACAAAGCGATCGACACCTTGGACGACGCTATAACTGTCGTAGATATTTCCCGATGTTGCGCACGATCCCATCGCAATGACATATTTTGGCTCGGGCATCTGATCGTAGAGTTTTCGGATGACAGGGGCCATTCGTCGGCAGACGGTTCCAGCCACAATCATCAGATCAGACTGGCGCGGTGAGGCTCGGAAGACGCCGGCGCCGTATCGGTCCATATCGTACCGTGACGAAACGGCGGCAATCATTTCAATCGCGCAGCAGGCCAGACCAAACGTCATGGGCCACAGTGACCCCTTGCGAGCCCAGTTCACGGCTTTTTCCACTGTCGTGGTGACGATGTCAGAGGTGCCGTCCTTGTCATGACGACCGAGTTGGATTAGTCCCATTCGAGGGCTCCCTTCCGCCACGCATAGACATAGGCCACCAAAAACAATCCGATGAACACCAGCATTTCAATCAATCCGATCAAAGCAATCTTGGTAAAGACCACTGCCCAGGGATAGAGAAAGATGACTTCGATATCGAAGATCACGAACAGCATCGCAAAAATGTAATACCGAACTGGGAAGGGCATCCGAGCATCCGAAAACGGTTCCGCTCCACATTCATAGGTCGAGAGCTTCTCTGATTCCGGATATTTTGGATGGACGAGATAACTGATAATCAGTGACCATAGGCCGAACGTCAGCGCGATGATGACAAAAAACAGAATCGGAAAGTATCTGGTTAGATACTCGAGGAGTAACTCGGAACCACTCATGGAACTGACCTTTCAACACCTTGATATGTAAGGAAGGATTAATTTTAGACTCTGGATTACAGGGATAGCAAGCGGCCAAAAGACCTGTAGGGTCGACCCGAAAGTCCTAGGTCTGTCCGACACGTCCTTTATGACGGGGTGTAGACTGTGCGCCCGGAATACAGGGCGCTGAACCATAACGCCGATGGCGTATTCGGAGGAATCCATCGTGGGCTTCTCGGTGTCAACTCTACGCTCCTTCTATCAGGGATGAATGCTGGTGCCGTAGCGCCTGGATTTCCTTCAGTGTAGCAAAATACACCAGCTTCTCGAACGTGTGGGCTTTACTCACGCGGTCTGTGGCAAGCTATGTCCGTGCCAATGAGTCAGTAAAGGTCTTGGATGGAAGTGCTTTCCCATATTGTCAGGAAACGCGCGTCTGAGGCGGCCGGTATCTGTTCGGACCTGCTGCTCTGGACCAGGTAGGCCCAGACATGCGTGGCTCTAGCCAAGGGGGGAGTGTGCCTGATCGCAGTAGAGACGGACTCGGGTCGTTGCTCTTGCCGGATTGCGCAAGTGTAGAAAGAGGGCTTGACCAATCTTGAATGGGTCTGCGACAAGAAAGGCGTACTGCGTGATGAGTCATACGACGATGGACCGAGATCTCAACCAACGAATGGCCGCCTTGGCCCACTCGGAGATTCGAGCAATGACTCACGCCTGCGTTCAGGCGAAGGGTCTCAACATGGCGCAAGGGGTCTGCGACACGCCGGCTCCACCGGTGGTGCTTCGAGCCGCGACACAGGCGATAGACGGCGGGAAGAATATCTACTCGCGATTCGATGGATTGCCCGAATTGCGGCAGGCGATCGCCAAGAAGCTTGCGCAGTACAACGGCATCGTGGCTGATCCCGAAACAGACATAACAGTCAGCGCGGGAGCCACCGGCGCCTTTCATTGTGCTTGCTTGGCGTTGCTCAATCCCGGCGACGAGGTTGTTCTTTTCGAGCCCTACTATCAGTATCACATCAACGCATTGCTGGCGGTTGAGGCGGTGCCGGTGAGGGTGAAGATGCGGCCTCCCGACTGGGTTTTTTCCATGGACGAGGTCGAGCGCGCGATCACGCCTCGAACCAAGGCGATCATTGTGAATTCGCCCGGCAATCCGTCCGGGAAAGTGTTCAGCCGGCAAGAGCTGGAGAGTATTGCCGTGATGGCACAACGACACGACGTGTTCGTGTTTACCGACGAAATCTATGAGTACTTTCTGTATGACGGTCGCACCCATGTGAGCATGGCGACCTTGCCAGGCATGGCCAACCGCACGATTACCGTCGGCGGGTACTCCAAAACCTTTAGTATCACGGGCTGGCGCATCGGCTACAGTGTCGCATCGGCGCGGTGGGCACAGGCGATCGGCGCCATGAACGACTTGCTCTATGTCTGTGCTCCGACGCCGTTGCAGGCGGGGGTGGCGGTGGGTATCCAGGAACTTCCGGGCTCGTTCTATCACGAGCTGGCACGCGATTATCAAAGAAAACGTGATCGGTTCTGCCAGGCCTTGGCCAACGCTGGCCTGCCGCCTTCCATTCCACAGGGTGCGTACTATGTGCTGGCCGACGCATCGCGCCTACCTGGCGTAAAGGGAAAAGAGCGGGCGATGTTTCTCCTCGAGACGATTGGCTTGGCCGGCGTACCAGGGGAAGCCTTCTTTTCGGGGGCTGACGGGAGGCAGTTCATTCGATTCAGCTATGCGAAAATTGATTCCGATATTGACGACGCGTGCCGGCGACTTGCGCGGCTTGGGTAACAGGCTCGAAGGTTGACGCTGAGGTCAACGCTGAACGGGAAAGAATCTCATCTTCCGTCAGTCTTGGTTTTGAGCTCAGCCTGATTTGTGCCTGTTGCTCGACGGGCGGGTGAACAGCCGCTATGATTGGAGAAGCCGGCACCATGAAGAGCTTCTCACGCCATAGCCGATGATCGGTAGGGAGCATTATGGAGGGACGTAAGCATACCCGTTTCGCGGTGCAGCTTCCTGTCTCGTTCAGTGGAGACCAGCTTTCCAACGAGGGTACGATCTTAAATGTGTCCACGGAGGGTTGCGCTATCACGTCGGACACCGTCCCCGGCGATGGAGTCTATCTGCAATTGGCGATGCAACTTCGGGAGCCAGAGGAGCCGGTTCAGGTCGATCTGGCCGCGGTCCGATGGGTTTCCGCGAAGAGGTTCGGTGTTGAGTTTATTAAAATTCGCGTTGAAGAGGGGGAGCGGCTGAAGAAGTTCGTCAAGGCATTGGAGTCGACGGCCTAAGCGTAGGAGACTGCGAGGAGATTCAAGCGGCTATTTCATGGCAACGCTCCGGACTTGTTCATAGGTAGTCAGGCCTGAGAGTATTTTCAGAATTCCATCCTGTGCAAGTGTCACCATCCCTTCCTTCGCGGCCAGGCTCTGCATCTCTGTCGTTTTGGCTCGGTTTTGGATCAGGTTTCGTAGTTCATCCGATCCGCGCAGGAGTTCGTGCAAGGCGACTCGGCCTTTGAGGCCTGTCTGGTTACAGGCATCGCACCCCCG
>JACMLT010000051.1 GCA_014379455.1 Nitrospiraceae bacterium | reverse complement strand
TTGCCCGTTTCCGGCTCGATCTTGCGCGGGCTCGGCGCGCGCAAGGACCGCAGACCGGTGGCGATTGCCTCGAGTTCGGAGCCTGCACCGCTCCTCTGCATCGCCTCGTCGAGCACCGCACGCAGGTCGACCCGCACGTCGGGCAGGCGCGTGACGCGCCAGGTAAAGGTGTAGTCAGGGAAGCCGGCGCAGATCCAGCCGGGGCAGGGGTCCAGTTTGACGGTTTCGATCACTTCGTCGCCAACGTGAGACAGCGCGGCCTCGAGCTCCTGCGTCGAATAGTCAATCCGGGCGCTGCCAATGAAGTCGGCAAATGAATTTCCGTTTGGGCAGCTCGCAGAGTACGGGCCGACATGAAGGGCCGGCCCTGGCGTTCCTCCTAGATCGGCGCAAAAGCCAAGCGGGAAACTGATCGAGTCCTGCTCCCACATCTCGACCCGAAAACCCAGCGGCGCAGGCTCGCCGACCTCTTCGCACACCGATGTCTTGCCGAGGACGACGATGCCGGGGTGTACCGCAACGATGCAACTCTTAGCCGGGTCGAAGTGGTGGGTGTCGCCGGAATCGATGCCACCGATCTCGTCAGAAACAGTCCAGCCTTTGGCATCGGTGGTCTCGACCATCACTGCGTCGCTGCCCGGCCAGTCGAAGCCGGTTTCGTCTCGAGCCTTGAAGCGCATCGCCTCGATCTTGTAGCGCCGCTCGATCCACTGAATCGTGTCCCAGCGGGTGGCTCTCGACGCCTCCGCGACGGTCGGGCGGCCCGCGTCTTCAGGTTGCGGCGATGCCGGACGCTCCTGCGCGAACGCACCGGGAGTACACCAAAAGCCTGCCACCAAACTGAAGCAAATCGTCACGAAATGCCTGCGTGAAATCATCATCGGATGTCCTCCTCGGTATTGGAATTCCAAGCAAGGCCGTGGTAAGCGGATGGACATAGGTTCGTGTACCGTGTCCTCTATCTACATCCAGCCTAGTTCTTGCCCTCGACTATCGCATGCCTCTATTTCTTTCCAGCACGTACCACTCGATGCGGCTGTTAAATTGACCTCTCATTCCAATTGGCGCACACCAGACATTTCCTCACGTTCTTCTTTCAAATAAATTTCCCCATTTATAGGGTAAGAGATTAGGTTTATCAACGCTCGTGTACCTTTTCTTAACAGGAGGGTGGCCTGTTTGGCCTCCCACTGCACGCGTCGAACGAGTACTTTCCTATTCTCTGTTTCTCTATGCCTCTCTTTAGGGGAGTGGCCAAGGTTGCTCTTTACTGTGTGCATCGAGCGAACACCAGTCATCTAATTGATCCCTCCAAGCTCGCTCCTTATCCTTTCAGGGATGGGGGCTGATTGATCTTCCACTGCGCGCGTCCAACGAGGGGAGTCCGCGACCGCGCGTTGCGCGAGCACAGAAGATCATCAGCCTCCATCCCCTCTTTTTTCAGCATCCTGCTATATCGAATACTGAAAGATTGGTTTCGCCCCAATCGCCTGCGCCAACACCCCACGGCGCTTGAGTTCTTCAAGAATCCGTCGAGTCGCTGTATCGAATTCCGTTGGACCTGATAACAGAATATCCGTGTTGGGTGGGGCTTCTTCTGGCGTCTTACTCATATGAACGGCAATCACCGGGACCGGATGCACGAGCGTGCGGATAACCTGTGCGGCTTCGATATAGGCCATGCCGAAGGGGTTGGTTGTTGAGACAACGATCAACCCGGTATCGACAAGCAACCGCGCCACCTCACCATAGCGGCGAGCCATCTCGTCCGCCTGGCCTCGCTCTCCTTCCGAGAGGTCTGCATCGAGTCCTCGGCGGAGATTCTCTCCATCGAGCAGATATGCATGCCGTCCGTCCGCCACAAGCTTGGCCTCGATAGTCCTAGCCAGGAAAGACTTCCCTGTATGCCGTCCACCTGTTACCAACACAATGGCGGCGCGGTGGCCATACTGTTGCGCGCGATCTTCGACGCCGACCTGACCCTTCACCCAGGCGAAATCTCGTTGCCGAGCTTCTTCGCGGAGAAATTCCTGATCGTCGTGGACCAGTTCTGTCACGATGCCGCCACCGGCAATGTCATATTCATCCACGAGAACAAACCGGCCCGTCGATTCAAACGAAGCCGAGAGGTCGAATGCCACCGGCGTTTTGGCTCGAATGGTCAATTCAGCGACCTGATTCTTATTCACCACATGGCTGCCTTGCTGCTGAGCCAGGTCCATCGTGTCGATGATCCGGTGAATGGTCGCGACTTCACAATCCACTTCCTTCGTCGCCACTCTGAGCTGATAGCGCCGCCCTCGCTCCAACGGCTTCCGGCCCAGCCAGAACACGTTGGCTCGAAAAGCCGTCGATACTAGTGGGAGGGCATCTTGATGCGAGGCGACCTCCCCCCGTTCGACAAAGATCTGTTCATCGAGCGTGACACCGACCGACTGGCCTGCCTGGCCCTCTATCGGTGGGGGATCGATGTTGAACGCTTCAATGGACTTGACTGTCGCTCGTTTATTCGACGGGGAAAACACCAGGGAGTCGCCGACCTTCACTCGCCCGGCTGTGACGCGCCCTGTAATAATGCGGCGGGCGTCGAATTTATACACGTCTTGAATAGGCAATCGAAGCGGCTGTTCGGATCGCCCCGGTTCCTTCCGAAAGGCACTGAGCGCATCCAGCACGGTGGGGCCGCTGTACCACGGCATCTGCTCGCTCCGGTTGGCGATATTATCTCCAAGCTTGGCGCTGACTGGAATGATCTGCTGTGGAACTGCCTTGAACTGTCCGAGGAACTCCCGATATTCCTTTTCAATCCCGTCGAACACATCCTGCCGGTAGCCGACTAGATCCATCTTGTTTACGACGACGGCAAACTGGCGTACGCCCAGAAGCGACAAAAGATAGCCATGTTTCTTGGACTGTTCCTTCACACCCTCCAAGGCATCGATCAGTAGCAGTGCCCCTTCGGCCCTGGCCGCCCCGGAGATCATGTTCTTCAGAAATTCTTTATGCCCCGGCGCATCGATGATGATGTAGTGCCGGCCCTTCCAGGCAAAAAACGTCCGCGCCGTATCAATGGTGATGCCCTGTTCCTGTTCCTCAAGAAACGCATCGAACAGAAAGGCAAACTCGAATTCCTTCCCCTGTTGCCGACAGATGGCTTGGACCTTTTCAAGCTTGCCATCCGGCAACGATCCCGTGTCGGCATAGAGCCGCCCCAGCAAGGTGGATTTCCCGTGGTCCACATGCCCG
Source organism: Nitrospiraceae bacterium (assembly GCA_014379455.1). GTDB lineage: Bacteria > Nitrospirota > Nitrospiria > Nitrospirales > Nitrospiraceae > Palsa-1315. The sequence goes on along the minus strand of JACMLT010000051.1, from coordinate 7,055 downwards.
ACGATAACGATGTTCAGATTGTCCGATGGTTTCTGGGCTTGCTTGTCCATAGTCGTGTGCCTTATTGAGGATGATCAAAAAGACCATCCAGCGAGGCCCGAGGCGAATCGAAACCGGAGGCGTTGCATTTCCACACGTCCAACCCCGAGCTGTCGGAACAGCTCTTCTCCCAGGTGGGGTACGTTGAGGATTTCGATGAGCCGAGAACGAAGCTGGATGCCTGTTTCAACATTCTGCCGTTACATGTACCCGTCTTTGCGGAGCAACTCCATCCCCCGCCCTTCGTCCTGCGCGCGGCCCGATCGCTCTGCCACCGTGGTATGCCGCAACTCCTCAATGATGTCGTCCACAGACTTCGCGGTCGACTTGATCGGGGTGGTGCAGGGTGCGCAGCCGAGACTGCGATAGCGGGTCCCATCCCCTTTATCAAGATAGAGATCAATGAAGGGAATGTTCTCGGACTTGATATATTCCCAAATATTGATTTCCGTCCAATCGAGCAGCGGATGGATTCGGATGTGCGTTCCCGGAGGAAAGGTTGTCTTAAACTGATCCCAGAGTTCCGGAGGCTGATCCCGGAAATCCCAATCGCCATGCTTGTCACGGGGAGAGAAGTAGCGCTCCTTCGCTCTCGTCCCTTCTTCGTCTGCCCGCACACCGAGAATGATACCGGTATAACCCTTTTGTTCGATCAATTGCTTGAGCCCATTGGTTTTCAAGGCCGTACAGCAATTCACGCGGCCCAACGTGTGATTCATCCCAGCCGCGAGCGCTTCCTTGTTTTGCCCCACAACCAATTTGAGGCCCCACTCGCGGGCGACGCGATCGCGGTATTCGATCATGGCGGGAATTTTGTAACTTGTGTCGACGTGCAGGAGAGGGAACGGGACATGGCCGAAAAAGGCCTTCCGGGCCAACCACAGCAGTACGGTCGAATCTTTCCCCATCGACCACAGCATGGCCAGATTGTCGAAATGTTTATAGGCTTCCCGGAGAATGTAGACGCTCTGGTCTTCTAATTGACGAAGGTGTTGCACGGGCTCGATCCTCTCCTGTGTCAATGGGTTCGTCCGGGTACGCCTGTGCCCACCGGCTCCTGAGTCAACTCCTCAAGCTTGCGTGCTGCCGATCCATCTTCAAGCGCTCGACGTGCCAATGGTACGCATGACGTCCACGTCGCCCCTTTGCCTGCGGCATACAAAATCAACGCCGCATTCATCACGACCCAGCTGGAAGGTCCGCCAGGCACTTGATTATGAAGAATCCGTTTGAGCAGATCCGCTTCCTTGTCTCGCTGATCCGATGGGAAGCCTGCCATGTCTCGTGGCGTTCCCAGCGGCAATCCAATATCTTTCGATGCGAACGAGAGGGGGTTAATCCGCTCATCCCGCAATTCCAACACCCTGGTAAGGGCAGCAATCGAGAGCTCAGGATCGCCTTCCACGCCACTGACCACCAACGCCCGCGAGCAACCCAGCATCCGCAACACTTCAGCCGTCTTTTCAAAATGAGGCGGATGGGATAGGCCGACGATCTGCGACAAGGCGCGCGCCGGGTTCAAGAGCCTCGCAATCGGATGAAAGATGTTCCGCGCTCCCAGCTCTTGGCGCATCTCCAAAAAGCGATAGACCGGAGGGTGGTAGAGGGCGATGTCGAGATAGGCAAATCCGTGCTGCACCACCGCCTCTGCCGCTACTTTTGGCTCCATGTCGATCGACAGACCCAAGGCTTTGAGCACCCCTGCATTCCCCGCGCGACCGGGTATCCCGTCATACCCATGCATCAAGACCGATGCGCCTGCCGATACAGCCACAATGGCAGCAGCAGCAAGAGCATGGAAGGTTTCTTGTTTCCCTGCGTAGCTCGGCAGATCCACGACGCCGAGTTCTCGAGGAATCGGCACAGGCGCCACATAGGAGCGCGCGGCTGCGGTCATTGAGGCCAGTTCGGTGACAGATTCCATCTTGACCCGCATGGCCATGAGAAAAGCCCCCACCTGCGCCTGCGTGGCCTCCCCTTCAATGAGCGTCTTCATCGCCCGCTTCGCTTCGTCCCACGTGAGGTCCTTGGCCGCTCGTGGCCCCTTCGCAATCTTGGCGATAAATTCCTGCATCGACATTACGAGGCCTTGTGTAACCCGCACTCAGTCTTGGTAAAGTTTTTCCATCGTCCCGCGCGGGAGTCTTCGCCGGGCATCACTGGGCTCGTGCAATAAGTGCAGCCGATACTGGGATAGTTGCGGTCATGCAATTCATTGTAGGGAACTTCATAGACACGAATGTAGGTCCAGACATCCTCCCACGCCCAACTCGCGAGCGGATTGGTTTTGACCAACTGAAATTTCTGGTCCCACTCGATCAGCTTCGCATGGGCTCTCGTGGGAGACTGATCCCGCCTAATCCCGGTAATCCAAGCGTCGAATCCCTTGAGCACGCGGGTGAGCGGCTCCACTTTGCGCAAGTCGCAACATTGATCTGGCTGGCGCGTCCACAGGGCCTCGCCATGCTGTGCCGCTTGTTGTTCCGGTGTGAGCAACGACTTCACTTGGATGACCTGCTGCGGCTGCAACCCATAGTGTTCAATCACACGGTCGCGGGTGGCATAGGTCTCAGGAAAAAGAAACTCCGTGTCGAGATAGAAGAGCGGCACGGAAGGATTGATGCGGTGGACCATGTCCAAGAGCACCACATCCTCTGCCCCAAAACTGCAGGCGAGCACGATCTTCGGCGCGTACCGTTCAATCGCAGCTGCCAACACCTCTTGCGGCTGCTTCGTCTCGAACGATTCGCCCCAAGCCTGCAATTCTTCTGATGAGAGTTCCATTCCTATCTCTTCCTCTCCCCATCATTCACAGGAGCGGCGCCAGAGCCGGTCAACTGCACCCACCTTTTCTCACCCGCCCACCCAGAGCGCGCCGAGACGCACTCTGACCCAGGCGAGCACATTCATCGTGCGCGCTCCTGGAGCAAAGACCGGCCCGGTTCCGCTCCTGACTCACTCCACTTTTTCGATCAGAATCCGATAATGATCCGCCGCGACTTCAAGTGGTTCCTGCAGCAACAACAGATGTCCGTCGTTCTTCAAACTCATCGGCACATTCTTGATCGGCTCACCTGCATCGAGCCAGACCTCCAAACGTTCCCCCGCATCCATCATCTCCAGTTTCAGTTTGGTTTTTACATAATTCAGCGGGCAAGCGACTCCGCGTAAATCATAAACCGGTGCGCTGGATGCAGCGGGCGCGGCCACAGCAGCGACAACCGGCTTGACCTCAGGCTGTACCTTGGTCGTCACCGCCGCAGCCTTGTCCACCGGAGCTAATTTGAGATCTTTGCCCATCTGCTCCGTGGCGGTACGACAGGCGTCGACAAATCCCTTGGCAAAGACCATCTTATCTCGGGCTGATTCGCTCGTGGTGTCCTTTGGCCCTAAATCGCCGACGCTCTTCCTCAAGTCCCGATACATGGCCGGCACAATACCTTTTTGTGCAATCCGGCTGTCGAATTCAATGAAGGTTTCTGCATCCGTCGAGGGCTCAAGTCCTTCTGTCACCAGCAAGGCCTTGGCAGCAGCCAACACCGCGCGATACGACTTGTTCACCGAGACGGAATATTGATGATTATCGACAAGCAGCTTGGCCTGGTAGAGTTCTTGGTCGGCCTCGAGAATGCCATTCTCGATCATTTCAAGCGCGCCACCCGCACACTCACCGGGCCCGAGATCTTCCAGAACGAACTCCGCCTCACCTTCCCAGTCATAGTAAAACGTTGGATCGTCTTGAAAGGACGGCACGATGGTGTATGGGATCAATGCATCCTTGAGTTTGACCTTGCCCACACGATCGATGAAAGCCGGCAGCCCTTCGCCGGAGAGGCGGTCACGCCGATACACGTCGATCAAGTGCGTGATCGCCGCCGACACACTCTTAGCCGGCAACTTCACCACCATCTGTCCGATCTTTGCCGCCCCGTCAACCCGTCCGCCTAAATGCAATTCATAGAAGGGCGCGACATGCTCGCCAATGCGCTTTCCCACTCCGTGCAAGCCGATTGTGGCGATATGGTGCTGGGCGCAGGAGTTGTGGCACCCACTGATCTTGACGCTCACATCCTTCAGATCCTCGGGAACACGGCCAGCCGGGAATACCTCTGCCAGTGCTCGCGCAAGCCCCTTGGATGATGTGATCCCCAGCCCACACGTATCGGTGCCGGGACAGGCGATAATATCTTCGACCAACTCAGCGCCGGGATCGGCCAATCCCTGTGAGGCCAAGTCAGCGTAGAGGTCGGCGATGCGCGACTCGGGTATCCATCGAATAATCATGTTTTGATTGATCGTCGTCCGAATGTTGCCATTGGAATAGCGATCCGCAAGATCGGCGATGTGCAGCATCTGCTCTGCCGTCAGATCGCCCATGAATAATTTCGTCACGGCGGCGACATAGCCCTCTTGTTTCTGACGCACCACGTTGGTGCGACGCCACATTTCAAACGGCGTCTCCACCGGCGCGCCATTGGCATGACCATTGGTCTGCACTGCTGCCCGCTTCGACCCATTCGACGTCGGCATGATGAGGGGAACGGGCTCATCCGGATACGACAATAATTTGATCGGCTCATGCGTCGGACGAGCATGGCCCATCGATACATAGGCCTCTTCCCAGCGACGTTTGAACTCCGCGAAGCCCAGCTTTTCGATCACAAACTTCATCCGAGCCTTCGTGCGATTTTTTCGATTACCTAAGGTGTCGAACACCCGAATCACGGCTTCGACACTCGGGATCAGCTCGTCCACCGGGGTGAACTCTCGAAGAACCTGTGCGATCCGTGGAGCTGAACCCAGGCCGCCACCGGCGACCATGCGAAAGCCAATGACTCCATCCGCCCGCTTGGCGGCGAGTAGCCCGATGTCATGAATCGGTGTGAGCGCGCAGTCCTGCTTGCAGCCGGAAAGGGCGATTTTAAATTTGCGCGGGAGGCTCTGGTTGAGCGGATTCCGCAACAGATGCAGCGCGACGGTTTTCGCATAGGGCGTCACGTCGAACACTTCCCCCTGACAGATTCCGGCAAGGTGGCAAGCCGTGACGTTACGAACCGTGTTGGCGCAGGCCTCTCTCGTGGTCATGCCGACTTCGGCCAGCCCACGCATGATGGTCGAGACGTCCTGTAATTCGACAAAATGCAGCTGGATATCCTGACGCGTGGTGACATGCCCGACGCCGGTCGCATACTGCTCGGTCAATTCTGCAACCCGGCGCAGCTGATTCGCCGTCAGTCCGCCGAACGGGATCTTGATACGGATCATCTGGACACCGGCCTGACGTTGGCCGTAAATGCCGTACTGCAGGCGGAAGGGCCTGAACAGATCACCTGAGACGTCGCCGGTTGCCATGCGCTTAGCCTCGGCTTCGAAGGTCTCGATCTCCTCCAGAATGTCAGGAGGAATAGGTTCTGTTTTTATTGAGACCGTACTCAGTGGTGTGTGAATCATGGGTGACCTCAAATGTGATACATCAACGACCGCTCTTGTTCGATCACTCGCTGCTGTCCGGCTAATTCTTCCACGCTGATGGCCTCAAGAACATGGCGCTCTGCTTGATGAACCTGCTCCCAAATCTTCCCAAGTAACAGTTCTGGTTTGCTGGGTCGTCGCCCCTGCCCACGCTCAGTTCCACCGCTTGAGAGTAGCAGAGGGCCATCGAGCGCCTCAAGGATCTCGACGACCGATACCTCGGACGGTTTCTTCGAAAGCACGTATCCCCCCTGAGCTCCTCTTAAGCTCGTGACAAGGCCGGCTTTCTTCATCCCATGTAGGACCTGCTCAAGAAAACGAGCTGGAATGGCCTGTCGACGGGCAATTGTTTTGGCTTGGACAGGCGCTGTCCCAACATGCATGGCTAGGTCAACAGCCGCCATAATTCCATAGGTTGCTCTGAGCGATACCTTCATACACGAGTATTCCGGTGGGAATTAAGTACTGCCGATGCACTTTATCTTCCAAGAAAATGAATTGTCAAGCTCCTGTGAGTTGGATTCCAGCCTCCTCGGATAGCCACAGGACCATTTCTGAAACTCCAGAGGCTGCTCAAAATTTCCGCCAGCAAGGCCGCAGGGAGTCCGGATGCCGAAGCGTACTGTTTCTGTACGTTGAGGTGGGCGGACGACTGAGAACGAAGCTGGAGGAGATCTTCAGCAGCCGGCTAGAGTTCGCGGATTGCGCCCTGGAGGACGGTGATCTGCGTCACCGGATCGCCGGAAGATTTCAACTCTGCGCGAATTTGCTCTTTGAGGTAGGAGGAGTAGCCCACGCGGTCGACTAAGAGGTCGAGAAACCGTTCGACTGGTAGCAGACTCTGGGCCTTAAGCTCTTCCACGATGTCATCGCTGACGGGCACGTAGCTGCTCCCCATGTGGAACACCACATTGTAGTGACGATTTTTCCCGATGCGTTCGAACCGTAGACCCTTCACCGTACCCTTCCATCCTAGAATCGCTCAAGAGGGGGCCATTCTAGACAACTCCTGGCGTGAAAGACAAGGGCACGAGGGGCTGTCGCGGACGACGGAGGTTCAGCTCCCTTTCCCTTTCTTGCCGAAATACTCTTGCCGGCTGACGGCCACGTCCGTGACAAGCATCATGCCGGAATGGCGCTCGAAGAGCGGTCGAAGCCCGGCCAGAATGGGCTCAACTTTTTCTTCCGGAACGACCGTCATAATCATCTCGAGACTTTCCTGCTCGCTGGACATGAAGTGCGCTTCTCTCACGCCATGATGGCCTTTTCCGGACACATTCCCAATGATCGTATAACCAGTCGCTTTGACCTGGTCCAACAGCTCTGTCACAAACGCCCGGTGCTCCCCCGCCACGATCACACGTATCTCCTTCATCGGATGCAATGTCAACGCGCCCATCTACATACTCCTTTTCTGTGTTAGGTGTGATGCTCCGTCTGCGCTGAGTCAACGTTCATGGGCATCCATTCTCCACTCGGTCTATACCGATACCATACGCCATTCTCGGGGTCGAGCGCGACGAGATGGACCCACTCGTTGTGAT
>JACMLT010000380.1 GCA_014379455.1 Nitrospiraceae bacterium | reverse complement strand
TGTGCTTCCAGCGGATTGTGCCACGCGAGCCTGAAGAGCGCGTTGTTCGACTGTGTCGAGTTCCGTCATGAGGCGACGGATCCCATCGATCTCGTTTTTCCCCGCCCCGGAGAGTGCGAGGTGACGAACGCCCTCATAGCCGTGCTTTTTTCGTTGGGCGATGGCTCTTGCCTCTGCGTCCAATTGCCTGGTGATGAGCTGTTCGAGTGTCGCCGCGTGGTCCTGTTGTTGGCCTCCCTCGTGTGTCAGCTCTCTGAGGTACCGAAGGTATTCGGGCATTCGTTCGACAACAGTCCGGTAGGATGTGAGGTATGACTCGTCGCCGGTGACGAGATAGCGCCGATGGCTGCTTTCAGCGGCGCCGAGAGTATTTTCGACGGAGCCAAGGAGTTGTACCAACTCGTGGCTTTTAGTATCGAGCTGGCTGTTCTCGATCAAAATGGTGGTGTTGCGGTAGGAAATGGCGCTGATGACCACAATGCCTGCAAAGACGAGCCCAAACCCCACGAGGACTCGCCGCTCGATAGACCAATGGTCGAACCACTCCATGAGCCAGCCTGTCTTGGCAGTCGGCGCAGGACCGCTGTCGTGAACTGGCTCCGATCGAACGGGTGCGAGTGTAGCCGGGTGTTCCTGCGTGACGGATTCCATGGTTCGAATATGCGGCGCGAGCGTGGACGAAGCAACGTTGTAGAAACTGTACCCTCCTCCTGAACACACTGCAAGAAATACTGCGCATTGGACATTGAGACGCTGGCCTCGGAAGAGTGCGTAGTTCGCGTGGGTATGGGGAGTCTATGATGAGCAGGGTCGCAATGGGTGTTAGCCCCCGAAGGGGATGACGGCAGGGGGGGCGGGAAGGGATGCGGTTGGATCAGCCACATTTGAAAACATCATGACGGCCGAGACAACCCAGTCGGTCACGGGTTGCGGATAGATGCCGATCGCGAGGGTGCCGGCCAGACAGACGTAGACCACCACTTTGATCGGGCCCGATACTTTAAGCGGTGACCGGTCATGGGGTTCGCTGACATACATCTTTTTCACGACGATCAGGTAGTAATACATGGAAATGACGATGTTAATGAGCCCGACCGTGATGAGTACGTAGAGCCCTTCCTTGATGGCCGCGACAAAGATATACAGCTTGCCGATGAAGCCGGCTAGCGGGGGCACCCCAGCCAGAGACAAGAGGAAAATCAGCATCGAAAAGGCGAGAAAGGGCGACCGGCGCCCCAAGCCGCTGTAGTCGTCGATTTCCTCGCTGCCGATGGCCTCACTGACGGCGATGACAATGGCAAAAGCGCCGAGATTGGCGAACAGATACGTCAAGAGGTAGAACAGCATCGCATCGCTGCCCATCTTCGTACCGGTCGCGAGACCGATCAGCACATTGCCGATCTGGGCAATACCGGAATAGGCCAAGAGCCGTTTCATGTTCTTTTGGGCGATGGCCACGATGTTGCCATAGGTCATAGACAAGATAGATGCCGCGACCAGCAACAGGGTCCAGATTGGCTTAAATGTCACCAAGGCGACGAGGAACATTCTCAGGAGGATGGCAAAGGCCGCCCCCTTGGGGGCAATTGACAGAAATGCCGTCACCGGAGTCGGCGAGCCATGATAGGTGTCCGGAATCCACGAGTGAAAAGGCACAGAACCAATTTTGAATCCCAATGCGGCGAAAATCAGTAGGAAGCCAATGGCTAATCCCGGAGAGGCCTGTGCGGTCTTCATATCGGAAAACACCAGTTTGCCGGTTTCCCCATAGACCAAGCTGATGCCATAGGCGAGGAGAGCGGCAGCGAAGATGCCCAGGATGAAAAATTTGATACCCGCTTCATTCGAGCCCATGTCCTCGCGGAGATAGGCCACGAGGACATAGAAACCGAGAGTGGAAAATTCCAGCGCGACGAAGACCGACAGCAGGTCGTTCGCGGAAGCCATGAACATCATTCCCAGTGCCGACATGACGACGAGGAAATAATATTCTCCGCGGAAGAACTTAAATCGATGAATGTAATCGACGGAGACGAGAATGACGAGGATCGTCGATCCGACGATAAACATTTTGAAGAACAGGGCCATCCGGTCGAGGGCGAACATGTTTGCGAAGAGGGTCCCGGTGATGCCGGCGACATCGAACCAGACCAGGCAGCCAAGGGTGGCGACGAGCCCCGCAATGCTGAAATAGGCCAATTGTTCGTTAGGCAGCCGAGGAAAGGAGAAATCAACGATCAGGATAAGACAGAGCCAGACCGTGAGTAGGATCTCCGGTAACAGCAACAGGAGATCGGAGGGAGACATCGTGAACGAAAAGGTCATTGATCGCTCCGTGACATGTACGGCGTGAGGGGCGAAACGTCACCAGGGAGCGCTGCCAGGTCCTGCGGGGAGGCGTGAGCCCTCGCCTCACGGTTCATGCCTAACGGTTCATGTTCTTGCGAAGCCACAGGCACAACACGGGTGATCTTCGCAATCAAGGGATCGACGCCGGACCGCACCACATTGTAGAGGTGCATGGGGAAGAAAAAGAACCCGATGGTCACGGTAATCATGATCAAGAGTGGGAGACGATCAGGTAGGGAGACGGCATCATGCGCGTGACTATACTTCTGGTCCATGGGCCCGTAGAAGAGTCCACGCATCATCTTGAACAAGTAGGCCAGGGTCAAGACGATCCCGACCACGGCCACGATGACCTGGAGGGGATACTTGTTCCAACTACCGACGATGATCATCACTTCGGCGATGAAGTTCACCGTGCCGGGGACGCCGATTGAGGCCATGCACCCCACCACGAAACAGCCGGAGATGAACGGCATGCGATTTGAGAGCCCGCCAAGCGAGGGGATGTCGCGGGTGTGCGTCTGATCGTACACCCACCCGGCCATGGCGAAGAGCATGGCTGTGGCCATCGCATGGGCGAACATATACATCACTGCCCCGGTCAAGCTGATGTAGTCCAGAGCGGCCATACCTAAGAAGACATATCCCATGTGACTGGAACTGGAATACCCGATGACATACTTGGTGTCTTTGGCGTAATACGCCACGAACCCGCCATAGACGATACTGAACATACAGAGCACGGCCGCGATGGGCATGAGCTCTCTCGTCGTTTCTGGCAAAATCTCAAAGGCCACCCGGATGATGGAAAAATGGCCGAGCTTCATCAGGACGCCCGCGTGCAACATGCTCGTGGCGGCTGGCGCAGCTGCGTGGCCGACGGGGGACCAGGAGTGTAACGGCCATAACGGAGCAATCGAGGCAAAGCCGAAGAAGATCAAGATCCAAATAATCTTGTCTAGCGTCGTGCCTAGAACCGGGATATTCATCAGCTTGGCCTGTTCACGCAAAACCAAAATGTCAAAGGTGTTGAGCCCCGAATACTTGTAGATCAGCAAAATTCCCATCAACGCCGCAACGGCAAAGGCCGAGAGAAAGAGCACCAGCTTCATGGCGGCGTATTCTTTACTGTTGGACCCGAAGTTGAAGATAAACTTGACCGAATCCCGCAGCTTGAGACCTTCCGGATCCGTCATTTCATTGTAGGTTTTCGTATGGCTCCCCCACATGCCCAACAAGAGATACATGGGGATGACGGACATTTCATAGAAGAAGAAGAGAAAGAAGAGGTCCAAGGACATGAACACGCCGATCGTCGCGGCGGCGAGGATGAGCAACCAGATGTAGAACTCTTTTGTCCGATCTTTGATGTGCCAGGACACGAAAATTCCTGCGAAGAGCAAAATGCTCGACGCCAGCACCAGCGGGGTGCCGATTCCATCCACTCCGAGATGGAGCGAGATGCCCAGTTGGCGAGACCATTCGAATCGCTGGATAAATTGGAAGCCTCCCTTTACGGGATCGTAGGCGTAAAAAAGGTAGAGCGAGGCGAGTAAGGAGACAAAGGCCGACCCTGCCGCAATCCCTCGCACGAGCATTGTTTGCCGGTTGGAGACGAAGATCAGCGCAATGGCTCCCACAAAGGGGGCGAACAGAATAAAGAGCAGAGTGAGATCACCCATACGAATTAATCCACGCGTATCGGCTGTTTAGACTCAGCCGACGCCACGGTTCCCCCTTCTAGTCGATCCACCAATGCTTGCACTGATCCGTTCATCATTCTCAAGAAAGGCGCAGGATAGAGGCCTATCCAGAGGATCAT
>JACMLT010000050.1 GCA_014379455.1 Nitrospiraceae bacterium | reverse complement strand
TCCCGATGATGAATGGTCTCTCTCGGAGCGACCCGTAGGTCGGACCGCCTGCCGATCGTCGGTCCTCGCGCCGTTTACGACGCCGAGGTTCCGTCCGACCCTGGCTCGACGGCCAGTTTGGACTTGACTAGCCCGGCTTTCAGCTTCTCGCGCAGCCGGTAGCTTTCTCCCTTGATGGTGATGGTGCTCGAATGGTGGAGCAGCCGATCCAGAATCGCGGACGCGATGACCGGATCACCGAAGACCTCGCCCCAGGCGCCGAGGCTCTGATTGCTCGTCAGGATGATCGCGCCCCGTTCATAGCGCCGTGAGACGAGCTGGAAGAACAGGTTGGCCCCCTGCCGATCAATCGGGATAGACCCGATTTCATCGATGATGAGGACCTGCGGCTGCGTCAGGAGCTTGAGTTTCTCGTCCAACCGATTCTCCTCGAGCGCCTTTCCCAAACTGGCGATCAGACCCATGGCGGTGGTGCACAACACCCGACGGCCTTGCTCACAGGCCTTCATCCCCAAGGCGACCGCCAAATGGGTCTTGCCCACGCCCGGTGGGCCGAGCAAGAGGACATTCTCCCCGTGCTCCAGATAGCGCCCGGTCGCGAGTTCGCGAACCACTTTGGGATCGATCGAGGGCTGGAACTTGAACTCGAAACTCTCCAGTGTCTTCTGGAATGGGAACCGCGCCATCGCGAGCCGCATGGTGAGATGCTTGGCGCCCTTGGCGTGAACCTCGCGGCTCAAGAGGTCTTCCAAGCACTCACTATAGGACCGTTCGTGCTTGGCCGCCTGTTCCAGCAACGTGGGGAGCTCCGTCTCCACTTGATAGAGCCGGAGCTGGTGACAGTACGCATGGAGGCGTTCCAGTTGGGGGGGACTCATGCGCCACCTCCGTCCTCGACCGCCGCCGCGTAGTGGGCGAGGTCCCGGACCATGACCTCGCCCAGCGGCTGGTAGGCCGGATCCCACTGCGGAGGTCCGGCCGCTGGTGGGGGGCCGCCGGGTCGAAACAAGCCTTGGTAATGGATCCGCTCCATGACGACGGCGTAGCGGGGGGCCTTCGCATGGCGTGCGATACATGGGTCCCCTTCGTAGAGGGCGTAGTGGGTTGCGGTTTCTTGTACGGTCACGGTCCGGCCAACATCCTGCACCGGCACCGAGTAGCGCGCGGCCCCGATGGCCACCAGTGCGTCGGTCGGCACGCGCCGAACTTGCTCGCGTTCATAGCGATACGGGGCTCGGGCCCCCAGCGGCGTGAGCGTCTCGCGGGCAAACCGCTCGATGGGCCGTTCATGGGTGGTGCCGTGAACACGCTGATCGGCGACCGTGGCCATCCAGTCCTCCAACCAGGTATTGAGCGCATCCCACGACGCAAACCGCCGACCGGCGAGCGCGTTGCGCTTGACGTACTTCACGCCGCTCTCCACCTGGCCCTTCGTCCGCGCCCGATAGGGCTGACAGGCCCGCGGGGTCACGCCGTAATAGCGCGTGACGTCGTGAAAGACCGGGTGCCAGTGGACCTCCCGCTCGCGCCGCCCGAGCACCAGCGTGCGGGGATTGTCCTACAGACCGGTCAGTGGCACGCCGCCGAAATGGCGGAAGGCGCGCTCATGGCCATCCAGCAGCGCGCTCAGCCGCTCGTGCGGATAGGCCCGGACCCAGAGCCGCCGCGAAAAGCCCAACGTCATGACGAACAGATGGACGCGCTCGCTCCGCTCCCCGAGCCAGATGCGGAGTTGGCCGAAGTCCACCTGGGCTTGCTCGCCCGGGCCCGTCTCATACCGCACGGTCGCGACGGCGGCCCAGCGCGCCTCAGCCCGCCACGGGCGGATCGCCCGACGCACTTGCTGCACGCCGCCGGTGAAGCCGAGCCCCTGGAGTTCGCGATGGAGCCCCACCGCATTCCACCCGACTTCCGGGCCCCGCTGAGTCAGGCGGTCTCGGTACGGATCCACGCCACACGGCCGCGGCCGCCCCGGGCGTGGGCGCCCCTGCCCCAGCCGCCGCCAGTGTTTGATGGTCTTGCGATCCACGCCCCACTCCCGCGCGATGGTCTTGATCCCCTCGCCCCGCGCGAGTCGCGCCAGCACCTCCTGCACGGTCTCTTCTTGTAACATCGGCTCCTCTCTCCTGGATGGGTCACAGGGATCGGAGCCTACCGGATGCTGATGTGCTTCAGACATGTCCCGCCTCCTCAGTGGTGTCGGAGGGGGGAATTTCAGATGATCACAGGGGGGGAGTGTCACATGATTGCTGACAGCAGGGGAATATTTCTCTGGCAGTTTCCTCGCCGGATAGAGGATCTACGTCGTCAAGGCGTATTGTCGCCAGTAAACATTGGAAGAGAGATTATCTGGGCCAGGTACCTTTTGATCCGCCAAGCATCGCAGATTAATGCATTTCTGAATTGTGCCCGAGATTTTGAGACGGAACTAACAACAGGCGATTACCGGTTGTGTATAGGCCATCTAGACAATATAGAAAAAGAGTTTGGGTTTTCTCTATGGACTATTGAAAATCGGATTGCTGTCGTACAACTAATTGATGGAATTGAAAAACAGAAGGCATATATGGCGTCAATCCGAGATTCTAGATCTCGAAATGACCTTGTTTCGTATATCGCTTTCCAGATAAGCCATCGCAATGAAGAGAATGCGACCGTTGGGCATTTCGCAGAGCAGGTCAGCATGGCACTTGATTCTGTGAAGGCACATCCTGAAATAAGAACTTATGTTTTGTTCAGAGCTGCCCATAAGATGCCACAGACCGAGGACGATGTAGCCATATTATTACGATATGAACAAAATTCATCGAATCTTGATTACTACGATACCTTCATCAGGTTAGCTACATGGGCAGTAGTGGAAGGAAGTGAGAGCCCAAAGAATGGTTTCATTTCTCAACTTGCGGTCTTGTATGACCCTCCCCCGATTTTACAGACACCTCTCTAAGGAGGAGAATGATGAAATCGGAGGTGACCATGCCAGCACAAGCGCGACGTCGGTATACGGAGGAATTTAAGATGGAGGCGGTGCGGTTGGTACGGGCGTCCGCCCACCCCGTGGCCCAGGTGGCGCGCGACCTGGGAATTCCAGACCACGTGTGGTATCGCTGGCGCGCCCAGCATCGGCAGGCCGAGGTCCACGGCACGACACGCGTGGCTCAACGCGCCGAAGCCGAGGAACTCACGCGTGTAAAGCGGGAGTTGGCGCGAGTGACCCAGGAGCGCGATTTTTTAAAACGTGCGGCGGCGTTCTTTGCGAGGGAATCCCCATGAGATACCGCGCGATGCAAGGACACGACCGTCGCTATCCCGTTCGGCTCCTGTGCCGGGCGCGTGCGGTCTCCCCCGCGGGCTACTATGCCTGGAGGGGGCGACCTGAGAGTGCGCGTGAGACCGCCAACCGTGTGCTCGTCGCAAAGATCCGGGTGATCCATCGCGAGTCCCGCGAGACCTACGGTAGTCCCAGCATCTGGGACGCCCGGCTCAAGCAGGGGCACGGCGTCGGCGAAAAGCGTATCGCACGGCTCATGCGGGCTGAAGGGATTCGGCCCAAGACCGTGAAGCAGTGGCGCGCCACGACGCAGTCGAATCATCGGATGCCCGTCGCGGCGACTGCGCTCAATCGCCAGTTCACGGTCGCGCACCCCAACCAGGTGTGGGCTGGGGACATCACCTATGTCTGGACCACGGAGGGCTGGCTCTATCTCGCGGTCGTCCTCGACCTCTACTCGCGTGTAGTGGTCGGCTGGGCGCTGGGGGATCGACTGATGGGGGAGATCACGCAGCAGGCGCTGACCATGGCGATCCACCATCGCATGCCCAAGGCAGGACTGCTGCACCATTCAGATAGGGGGAGCCAGTATGCCGCCACCGCGTACCAACAGTTGCTCACCATGCACGGCATGACCGGCAGCATGTCGCGACGGGGAAACTGTTGGGACAATGCCGGTGTCGAGAGTTTCTTCGGCACCCTGAAGCGCGAGCGCATCTATCAGCGTCAGTACCGCACACGAGATGAGGCGACACGGGACATCTTTGAGTACATCGAAGTGTTCTATAATCGGCTGCGTCGTCACTCGACTCTCGGCTACGATTCCCCGGCCGAGTTCGAGGCGAGGACGGCGGTGGCTTAACCGGGTGTCCACGGAATCGGGGGAAGGTCACCTCGGTAGAAGAATGCAATTGGTAGGTGTTTTCTAGCAGGAACCCTGCAAGAGCGAGTGAAAAATGATTTGTTCATCTTCAGCCTTAATCTGACCCGTTCGGAGGGCTGGCAGACTTCTCGCTACCAGGCAGGACCCTCGATAAAGGCCAAACAGGGGTGGAGTGGCGACTTTTAAAACACGGTGGCTGAATTACTTTCGGTCATTTTTCGACGGAGATCCTAGCTCTCGAAAAAGTTGATGCCGCGATCGGTGCTGGTCTCGTATCGGAAGTTCATCTTGCGGATCTCGACTCCGAACCGACGTCCTGAGGTCCAGGTCACCCTGGTTTCCATAACGTACAGCAGGTTTTTCCGTCTGGTAGAAAAAATCATGAGTTCGATCCCCCGCGTCACCGGAGCGTTGACGCGCATTCCTAGTCCGTGATGCGAAAGATTCGTGACCATGCCATCGCCCATCAGGGTCTCGCCGGAATGATTTTTGGCCGAATACATTAGCCTGAACTCTACCGGAGGCTGTGGGCCATGCTTCGGATCGACCGCTTCCGTCATAGATTGAAGCCACCTCCTTGTCCTTGCTATGGTCTAGATGTGACCATCACGACTAAAGAGGGTAACGCGTTTTCACAAGACGGATGGCAGATGCGTATGGTTCTCCAACTTCAGGAGCCCCAGCCCCACTCCGAATCAACGTCCCGCAGCCCATGTAATCGGGCTGGACAATGCATAGAGGCTCTTCCACTCGGGGAAAGTTGACAAAGGGGCCCAGCTACATGCCAGGTGGGACCGATCGGCTTCCGTGATTGCCGATCTCGCCCGGCGAGAGATTGGTGACGAGGCCGTCACCAATTAACATATGGACAGTGCCATGCTGGGATAGGGCAATGGGAAGATGGTCGCCCTGGCGACGAGCGGATTGACCGGGAGTTCGGCGGCTGTGGTGCAGGGATCGGAAGCAGAAACACCGATGAGTCCTTCCGTGACGGGGGATCGGTACCTACGCGATGCGGAATGCCGTCCGCCGATCGTCCAAGGATGCCAGGCTGGCATTTTTCCGGACAAGCTCCAGCAGCCGCTTCCGATCTTCGGCTGCCAGCTTGGGGAATCTGACGGCAAACGAGTCTTTACCGACCGAGGATACCGTGACGTCGTTGAGACGAAAGGTGGCTTGCCCGTCTTCAAGATGTAGGATCAGCGTGAGGCAACTGCCCTTCGAGCTCGTGGTTGGGCCGAAGATTTTGCAGCCGGTTTTGGAGAGGTCTTTCAGGGTGCCCTCTTCCGTGACAATTCGTGCGCCTTTTTGCTCGGAGTAACTGACACGGCATCGGACTGGAACTCGTTCGGCATCGCGGCGATCCAGGAGAGCATGAGCCTTCTGGTCGCTGTTCTTGAAAACGGGGTGGCTCAGCTTCATCGATGCCTCCTCAGTGGATATGCCGCGGTTCTTCTGTCCCTTGTGTCAGTATTGAGGATACCACATCCTGGAATTTCGGCCATCCCGAATGAGAGGGGATTGAAGCCCAATCAGAATGGGGAAGTTGGGCACTCAGGCATAATTGGCGCGGGTTTTCTAGCAGGATAGGCAGGAGGGGGTGCTGGTTAAAACACGGTGGCTGAATTACTTTCGGTCATTTTTCGACGGAGATCCTGACTCTCGAAAAAGATGATGCCGCGGTCGGTGCCGGTCTCGTATCGGAGGGTTACATCGGTCTCGAATCCAGTCCAGCTGAAGAATTTGACGGAGCCGCCGGCGATCTGTCCCGGTGTGCGGTCGAGCGAGCCATAGAGGGATTGGAGATAGACAAGAATCTGATCGTGGATTGCCTTGCTTTGGTAGCGGACGGTGACGCGCGCGAATTGGCCTTCAGAGGTGACGAATAGCATGGAGTCGACCCTCACTGGGCCAAGTGAAGGAGCCCCGGTCTTCAGTTCATAGGTTTGAGATTTACCGGTGTCTTCGATTTTGATGAAGGTGTCGGTTTCCGAAAATATCGCGCCCCAGGGTATCCCCTCGAACCCATTAGGATCGTTCTGCATCGGCACAGCGAATGCCAGGGTGCTCTGTAGAATGAGGGAGAAGCATATGCAGATGAGGGAGGTGCGATGGATCCAAGGGTTCGTGAGGGACCGGCGAGGCATCTTACTCCGCTGAGTCAGTGATGCGGTCATTGAATCGAGGAGCGAGGGTGCGGCTGTCGATGAAAATATAGCCTCGCTCTGTATTCGCGTGGTAGGTCAGGTTGATTTCCGTATCGGTTCCGCGCCATGTATATTGCTGATTGAGGCCTCGCATCATCTGCCCGGGTATGCGCTCAAGGGAACCGAACTGTTGTTCGAGATAGGCGAGGATCTGTTTGTGTTGATCGGTGCCTTGATAGCGAATGGTCACACGGGCAAATTGGTCATCGACCGACAAGTAGCGGACGCTCTCAACCGGGATACCGCCATACGACGGCGCACCGTCCCTCGATTGGAACTCGTTCACATGCGGACCTGGCGTGGTGACTTCCAAGTCGGGCTTCGCGGTCAGGGCAACACCCCAGGTCATGCTCTGGAATCCGTTCGGATCGTTCACCAGCGGCACCGCATAGGCGAGAAAGGGACGGCTCATACAGAGAAGGAGTCCTAGCAGGGCAAGGTATCGGCCTGCGTAATTTCTCTGCCGTCCGATCATGTCCAAACGCTACCATGGTGGATCGTATGGCGCAACTCCCTCAGTTTTGTTGAGAATGCACAAAGGCATAGCTTATAATGCGCGCGTTTTTCCATGTGAGTAGAGACGAGGAATCGACTCGATGATTGAAAGTGATGCATTTGTCCAAGCACTCCAAGATATCGGGGTAGATTTCTATACAGGGGTCCCGGATTCGATCCTGGGGGGTATCATCGCCGAGTTGATGGCGCGGCGGCTCTATACTCCGGCCGTTCGGGAAGATGAAGCGGTCGCCATGGCCGCCGGGGCCTATATGGCCGGCAAGATTCCCGCTGTCTTGATGCAAAACTCTGGACTTGGAACTTCGCTGAATACGCTCATCTCACTCAACTATATCTATCAACAGCCCTGTATCCTGATCGTGTCCTGGCGGGGTCAAGGTGGCAACGATGCGCCGGAGCATCTGGTAATGGGCGAAGTCATGCCACAATTTCTGGATACCATGAAGATTCCTCATCGGACACTGACGGAAAAGACAGCCCTCGACGATCTCAAGTGGGTGGCCGAGACGTTTATGAAAAAACGGATTCCCGTGGCGCTCAATATCACAAAGGGTGTCGTGAAGGGGCTGCATCCATGAGGCCGGAAGAAGGCACGATGCAGAGTCGGGCCATGGCGATGGCAGCCCTATTGGGATTGCTTACCGACCAGCCCGTCGTCATTTGCAATGGATTTCCGTCTCGCGAGGCACAAAAGATTGCTGACCGGCCGACCCATTTCTACATGATCGGGTCAATGGGGTCGGCAGCGGCAATTGCCCTGGGCGTGGCCTTATCGAAGCCGAACAAGCGCGTAATCGTTTTCGATGGCGATGGGAACGTCCTCATGGGCATGGGGACACTTGCGACAGTGGGAGCCCTGAAGCCGAAGAACTTCATTCATGTGGTGTTCGACAACGAAGTCTACGGCACAACCGGCAATCAGCCGACGATTTCCAATGTCGTTCCGCTTGAAAAAGTTGCAAAGGCAGCCGGGTATGTGCACGTCGAACGGGTGCGGGAACGCGAAGACCTCGTCTACGAGTTCAAAGACATGCTGACGAAAGATGGACCGAGCATGTTGCTGGTGAAAGTCAACGAGATGGTAGAAGATGCCGGGCGCGTGATACTCGATCCGCCGGATATTACGAAGCGGTTCATGCAGGCAATCAAATGACTCGTGAGGGGTAAGGCGTAAGGAGTGAGGGGAAGAACGACAAAATGATTTTATTGAATCCAGGGCCGGTGAATGTGTCGGAGCGGGTGCGTCAGGCGCTAGTACGTCCCGATGTCTGCCATCGTGAGTCGGAGTTTACCGAACTTTTGCACGGGATTCAGAAGAAGCTGCTGAAACTCTTTGTGCCGGGGGCAGAAGCAGAATACGCCGCGGTGGTGCTCACTGGATCGGGGACCGCAGCGGTAGAATCCGCCGTGATGTCTGCGCTTCCCCACGGCAAACGGATGCTGGTGCTCAACAACGGCGTGTACGGCGAGCGTATTTCTCAGATGGTTGGCCTCTATCGTCTGGGCGTATCTGAGCTTAAATACGATTGGACGGCAAGGCCGGATCCTGAACGGTTGCGACTCGCACTACGACAACATCCGGAAGCGCATGCGGTCGCCATGGTCCATCACGAGACGACCACAGGGCTGATCAATCCGGTCAAGGAGATTGCGGATGTCGTCGATAGCCAGAACCGGGTGTTCATTCTCGACGCGGTCAGTGCCTTGGCCGGGGAACCGCTGGATATCGCCGGATCGCACATTTATATGGTGGCGGGCACAGCTGGAAAATGCATTCAGGGATTCCCGGGTGTGTCCTTCGTGCTCGTCCGTAAGGGATTTCTGGAGCGGATGCGTGGCTACCCCAGACGATCGATCTATCTTCACATCACTCAATACGTGGATGATCAGGGTCGCGGAACCATTCCATTCACGCCGGCTGTCCAGGTCTATTATGCGTTCGACGAAGCCTTGAACGAACTGATGGAAGAAGGGGTCGCCAAACGGATCCTACGGTACAAGAAGATCGCAACCTTAATCCGAGACCGTATGGCGAAACTCGGCGTGAAGCCGCTCCTGACTCCTGACAAACTTTCCAACACGATCACCGCCTATTATCTTCCTGAGGGTGTGACCTATCCGTCATTACACGATCGGCTGAGAGAGCAGGGTTATGTGATCTATGCAGGCCAAGGCCAACTCCAGAGCAAAATTTTTCGCGTCGCGAACATGGGCGCCCTCACCGAGGCACAGTTGGACGGATTCCTCGATGCGTTCGAACGGATCTGCGGCACAGCATGAAAGCCATCATTCTTGCAGCCGGGGTCGGGAAACGCCTATGGCAGGTCACGCAACATCGCCCGAAGTGCCTCATCGAGATCGGCGGGAAAGCCCTCATACACCGCTATCTCACGACGCTTCGAAGCGTCGGCATTCACTGCGTGGATATGATCGTGGGCTATAAGCAGGAGATGATTCGCACGGCTGTGGCAGCAAACGATTGTGGTATGCGCGTAAATTTTCTTGTGAATGGACAGTTCCATCGCGGCAGCGTTTCCTCGCTCTGGATCGCGCGCACGGCATTGGATGACGATGCGATCATTATGGATGCAGACGTGCTTTTTCATCAAGAAATCTTGCGCCGTTTGGTACAATCTCCCTATGAGAACGCCCTGCTCATGGACGACACCGTCAAGCAGACCGGGGAGGAATGCATGGTCGTAGTCGAAGGCGGGCGCGTCATTGCGCTGACAAAAACGATGCCGTTACACTACGACTACGCCGGGGAAGGCGTGGGGTTCCTCAAGGTCCGGCATGCCGATGCACCACATGTGGTGGCGTCGCTCAAGACCCATGTGGATCGCGAAGATTGGCAAATGGAATACGAGGACGCGCTCGTGGGGTTTTTTCGCGACGTCAAAGTGGGGCACGAGAAGATCGGCGGACTTCCTTGGACAGAAATCGATTTCATTGAAGATGTGACGAAGGCGGAACGGGATATATTGCCAAAACTGTAGCAATGTCGTCTGCACATTGCTAACCGGTGTTTCAAGAGGTGAGAGACGGAATAGATCATGAGCGAGAGTATCGTTGAGAAACAGACAGGCCTCCAAGGGTTGAGCACGGCAATTCTCTTGCCGTCAGTGAGCCTATTCGGCGAGCCGGCTGGATTGTATACCGACGAAGTGGGCCCGCTCACCAGCGTGGTAGGCATCGGCCTGTTTCAGCGGACGGTGTTGACGCTCCAACGCGCCGGCATTCGACAGCTCATGGTGTTGGTCGGGCCTGAGGAAGATCAGCTCAAGCAGGCATTGAGCAAAGGATCACGGGTGACGATCCCGGTGCGCTGGTTGCCGATTCGAGAGTTTCCACTGGATGATCCGCGCACGTGGGACACGCTGGCTGCTGAAATTCGAGGATTCTGCCTCCTGTCCGGTGTGCAAGGAGTGTTTGCGAGTCCCTTGATCGAGAGCCTGCGGCATGAGGTGCAGGAAGGCCAGGCGATCGTCGTGGCACGAGCCGATACCGCTCGGAGTCGACCATCGAGCCGTTCAAGCTTGCACATGAAGGTCCAGGCGGGGCGACTCCTCTCGATTACCTCAAAACGGGATGATGCCGCATTGGTGGCAACAGACTTGGTGGTGCTTCCTGCCAGTTTGATGAGCTCGGCTGGTCACGTCGAAGTGGAAACCGGCACAGTGCCGATCCGTCGATGGCTCGAACGGGCTGCGGTGGATGGGCATGTACGGGTATTGTCTACGGAGACGAACCAGTCCCACTGGTATCAGGACGTGCGCGATGCCGCGGATGTCAAGGTCGCTGAAAGAAAGCTTTTCAATTCCCTCAAGGGCGAGTTCGAAGGCTTCGTCGACCGGTTCTTCAACCGGAAGGTCTCCCACTGGTTCACGCGCATCTTTCTCGCCGCAGGCCTCTCGCCGAACATCATTACGATCCTGGCGACCCTGGTCGGGCTGGTCGCAGCCGCCAGTTTTGGCGTCGGGACCTATAGCACCGGCATCATAGCCGCGCTCTTGTTCCAACTGGCGGCGATCATCGATTGCTGCGATGGTGAAGTGGCTAGGCTGACGTTCACCGAATCGCCATTCGGGGCCTGGCTCGATATCACAATGGACAATGTCGTGCACATGGCGATCTTTGCCGGCATTGCCGTGGGCTCCTACCTGCGCATGGCTGGGAGCGACGGTGCCTGGATTCCTCTCGCACTGGGTTCGGCTGCGGTCCTTGGAAATGGGCTCTCATTTTGGCTCGTCACCCGCGCGCAAAAGATCAAATCATCGAATGGATGGAAGACACCGGTACAGGCCGCCTGGTCTGACTTCATGCTCAAGAACGTCGCGAGCCGAGATTTTTCCGTCGTCGTGCTGGTATTCGCCGTCATCGGCAAGCTCGATTGGTTTCTCGGTATGGCTGCAATGGGCTCTGTGGTGTTTTCGCTTCTGATGCTCTGGGTCATCAGGCCTTCCGCCACGACCCGTGCTTAAGCTCCTTCTCCTCTTTGTCGGCCTCCTTACCCTCGTACTCATCGTCTGGCATATTGGCCCTGGACAGATTTTCGATGCGGCGGCGCAACTCGGGCCGATCGCACTCCTCGTTATGCTGATTCCCTCCGTCATCATGTACATCGTCGAAGCGTACGGGTGGAAAGTCACGTTGGGGCCGTCGGCGAAAGATATTCCATTCTGGCGTGTGCTTGCGATTCGAACTGCCGGTGAAGTGATAAACATGACCACGCCGACCGCCTACGTCGGAGGTGAGCCGCTTAAAGCCTATCTCCTCAAAAAACAGAACGTGCCGATAGTGGAAGGGCTCGCCTCAGTGATCATTGCAAAAACGACGATGACGATTGCCGAGGTGTTGTTTATTTTGCTCGGCATTGCGTTGGCCGTGTGGCTGCTAGGCGGGAACGATTCATCCGGTCAGACCGTGGCCGC
>JACMLT010000379.1 GCA_014379455.1 Nitrospiraceae bacterium | reverse complement strand
ACCGAGTGCGTCGGACACTTCGATGAACCGCAGTGCTCCGCCGTCTGCCCAGTCGATAATTGTTGTATCGCTGACCCGTTATATCCAGAAACGACGGAAGTCCTGCTCGCGAGGGCGAATGCGCTCAATCCGGATAAAGCAATCGATGCGGCGAAAGTCTGGAGCGGCGTGCGCAATTAGTCATCGTTTAATCGCTCAACTAAGGAAGGCCCGACTTCTCATGTGAGAGGCCGGGCCTTCCTGCTTCATGCAGGATGCTCAAAAGGCTTTCCAGCAAGGCCGCAGCGAGCGAAGACCGGACGCGTACTCTCTGCGGCGCACGGTGCGACGAATACGGAGCACCACATCTATGCGCGCCGCCGAGTGGTGAGGCGGCCGGGTCCCCGTTGAAGGGTCAGAGCGAAACGAGAACGATGCTCGGGACAAGGCGCGTCTCGGACTTCGGCGAGCTCAGTCGAGCCGCGCACCGGGGTTGGGCGGGCGAGAAGGGCGACTTTGTCAGCGTCCTACTAAAAAAATCATCGCCCTCTCCGCAGTATCGCAAAGAGGGCGATGGTCACTCACCTCGGCCAATACCTATTCTCTTACTTGATCATCAAAATCTTGCCGCCGACATGTCCCGGATGCAAATGGCAGCGATAGGTCAATGTGTTCCCTTGAGTCGCGTAGAACATGTCGCTGGTGGGAATTCCAATGTACTTCGTTTCGCCAGGCTTCAAGACCACTTCAGCTTTCATGACAAAAGGTGAACCAGCGTTCGCGGCATCCGTCATCTGGAATCCATGCTCAGCCGTAGCTTTATTCGTCACCTTGAGCAAGACGGGACGACCAGGGCGAACTTTGAAGTCGAGGATGGTGATAGGCGGATACCACGTCTTGAGGTCCCCTATCTCGACCGCGAACAGTTGGGCATCCACATCCAGCTCCTTAAACGACTGACCCACAACGGAGCCGGTCTCCAAATCTCCGATTTCCGCTCCACCTGCCTGAAGTGCAAACGCGGCAGATGCTCCAGCCACGACCATCATGAGGCCGAAGAAGACCCCTAACATCGCCTTGCCCATGACCTACCTCCTTAAAAAAGAAGAAGAGATGTGATTAGGTTGGTAACGATCTACCGTCAAACCCATATAACATACCCCTAACCTTTTGCCGACCACTGCGTTCCTACGTCTGCCCATCATGCCCTAATAGCATGGTTATTATTCAAGATTACTCTTATAGATAGCACTGAGAGGAAATCGGAAGCAAGAACGTTATTCCAGATCTTTCACGATGCCACTTCCTATGTAGGCGAACACTACGAAAATCAGCCACCCTTATTTCAATGGCTTACCCGCCTCAGGCTGTCCCTCCTGAACCGTGGACCCGATCAAGAGATCGTACGGCGCATAATCGTCTGTGAGCTCGACGCCCGATTCCCATTGCTGCGCGCGATGGGTTGCCAGCAACGCCACGGCCTCGATTGGAAGACGCTGCCGCTCAACCAATTTATTCACATTCGTGACCATGGTAGAGGGCTGGTACTGCTTGAGCGGCACCCCAGCGAAAAAAATGAGATTCTCCGCTCGCGTCTGAGGAGAACTCCAGGGCCCCTTGACCGCAAAAGACTGGATATCGGGAAACGACCGCCGCATGGTCTGCACGACCGCATTGGCCCGCAAGAGATCTCCGCCCTCGCCCGACGAGGCCAAATTCACTGCCAGCACACCGCCCGGCGCAAGATGGGCACGCAACTCTGCGAAGAACTCCACCGTGGTCAGGTGAAAGGGAATCATGTGTCTAGCAAACGCATCGACCCAAATGAGGTCGTATGTTCGTTCCGTCGCGTTCAGAAAGACCCGGGCATCCCGAACATGCACATGATGCTGGAGAGGCGGCTGATAGAAGAAATATTCCTCGGCCATGCGGACGACTGCGGGATCGACTTCAACCACATCGAGATCGAGCTCAGGCCATCGATGGGCGAGCCATTTCGCCAGCGATCCTCCTCCATGGCCGAGGATCAGCCCCCGTTTTGGCTCCGGCACCAACGCCAGCGACGCAACCATCAATTGACTATAGGGGAGAAACAGCGCGACAGGATCCGCCCTCCACATAACTGCGTGGAATGTCCGGTCTAAAACCAGGTAACGAAAAAGATCGTCATCGCGAATTCGCACTTGTTGGTAGGGACTGTCTTCTTGATAGACCGGTGCCTTCAACATCTGAATTGGAAACCACGCACCGGCCCCCAACCCTCCAACGCAGAGGAGAAGTACGCCGCTCACCAAAGGCCGCGCGCTTGTCCGATTGATCAACCACCAGAAGCCAAGCCCTACTTGAATGACGCCCAACCATACGACAAGTGTCTGGCTCCCGATCCAAGATAGAAAGAAAAACGCTGTCCCCCATGTTCCCGCCAAGCTCCCCACTGTCGAGAGCGCGATCATCCGACCGGCATGCCGACCGAAATACTCTAGATCCGACACGGCCAATCTCAAGAGAACCGGCAACACGCCGCTCAACCCAAAAGCCGGTGGACCCAGGAGCAGCGCCGCGGCAACACAGGGTCCCCACCGAGGATCCTCAATCATTCCAGCCACCTTAAAAAGCACTAGCTGACCAAACCACGCGATAAGAAACGTCCAGGCTCCGGAGAACAAGAGCAGACCGGCCAACACTTGCGCGCCGGGATACCGGTCCGAGAGCCAGCCCCCAAAGGCATACCCGCTGCTCATAGCAGCAAGAATCACCCCAATCAATGCGCCCCAGACGAATAGGGAGTTTCCGAAAACGGGAGCCAAGAGCCGACTTCCCACGATCTCAAGCGCCATCACCACCGCACCGGTCGCCAGCGCCGTGATCAGCAGAAACCATTGAGGGGTATGAGCCGACCGGTTCACAAAACTCGTGGGGAAACATGACGCAAGGTAGGGAGACAATCCCGTGTTGCCTCACGAGCCCAAAGAATCACAGACCGCCCCAGTTTTTAAAGTAACGTAAGAGATCGCGGACGGAGATGATCCCGACGATCTGCCCCTCATCAGCGATCGCGAGATGCCGAATCCCATGTTCCGCCATCTTCTCACTCGCTTCGTGGGCCGAGCTCGTAATTTCAATCGACAACAGCGGGCTACTCATGACGGCACGGACCAATGTCTCCTGCGCCGGGCACGATTCAGCCATTCCCTTGCGGACCAAATCCGATTCGCTGACGATACCGCTGTAGTGACCAGCCTCGTGCACCAACAAGGCGCCGACCCTCGTATCCCGCATGAGCTTGGCCGCCTCTAATAGCGTGGTGTCCGGACTGATTGTGCGCAACGTCCGACGCATCATCACGGCGAGAGGTCGTTGAAGAGGTGTGCTCTGCATCGCCATACGACAGGATCCGTCCATGGAGGGAGCAAATAGTACCCAGCCTTTGCGCACCTGTCAACGAGGGCCAGAGCAACGCCTCCCTCATGAAAGAGCTTTCCATAACTTCGTTGCTCACACATCGGTTCCGTTGCTATACTCGGCCCGACCGTTCTGCAAGAGAGGGAGAGAGTAGACAGGAGGACAATGATCCATGCATATCAGTGTAATTGGAACCGGCTATGTTGGGTTAGTAACAGGCGCCTGCTTCTCGGAGTTCGGGGTCAGCGTCACCTGTATGGATACCGATGCTAAACGGATCGCCAGACTT
>JACMLT010000378.1 GCA_014379455.1 Nitrospiraceae bacterium | reverse complement strand
CATCAATCCACAGTTGCACGAACAAGAAGAGAATCACGACGGGAAGCAAGATCCAGCGGCTAAGCCAGAGTCCGCCGACAACCACGAAGAATGAAAGCAACAAGGGAGCATACAGAACCGAGCGCCAGAGTATCGACCAGCAAGCGCCGATGTCTGATTGGGACCTGTGGTGAGATGCTCTCATATCTTGCCGATTAAGGTAGAGACGTCAGTTGCCTGACGCCCCCCTCGCAGATCCCGGCGTGCGGAATTACCGCACCGGGCTCCTCAGGAATGCGCGCAAGTGGAACTTCGATCATGATTGGACTCTGATGGGTTGGACATTTTCTACGGGGTGCGGATGGTTTTGTCGAGTCTGCGGCCATGGTTTCTCGAAGATCTGGGGCGGCGGGATTTTCCACCGTTCCCATGCTTCATCAAACGTGGTCCAGTTGTAGCTGCGCCGCTGGCTGCGGCGGTTGAGCCACTTGTGAACCAATCGCTTGGCGTTCCATGCGTAGTCCCAGAGGCGTTCGGAGTTGCCGATCACACCGTAGTAGTTCCATACGCCTTGCAGCTTGCTCTTGAGCGTGGCGACGATCTCGGGAAGCGGAAGGCTTCGCGATTTCTTAAGCCATTGCTTGAGCGCTGCGAGTCCTCCTCGGAACTTCTTTGCGTTGGTGGTGCGCCTCACCCGCCAGTATTTCGGATTGTGTCGGCTCTTCCCCCAGTAAAAGTCGAAGCCGAGGAAAGTGAACTTCCCACTGCTTTCTCCTTCCCACCGGTTGAATTTGACCAACGCGCTCTTCTCATCGGCGAGTTGCAATCCAAACTTTGCCAGTCTTTCTGGCAGTGCCTTCAAATAAGCCTCTGCATCGTCCTTTCTCTCGAAACAAACGATGCTGTCATCCGCATAACGCCGGAACATAACGCTTCCCTTGCTTTCCTTGACCATCACTTTCTTGATCCACAGGTCTTGGACGAAGTGAAGATAGATGTTTCCTAACAGTGGTGATATGATTCCTCCCTGTGGTGTGCCCTCGTAAGAAGGTGACCAGTGTTTCAACTCTTCTATCACTCCGGCTTCGAGCCATTTGCGAATAATCCGGATCAGGCTTCGGTCGGCAATGCGTTCTTCCAGCATTTTGATTAGCCAGTCGTGATTGATGTGATCAAAGAACCCTCTGATGTCTGCTTCGACGACCCACCGGTGTTTGCCATCGTGGAGCGCCTCCCCCAATTCCTGGGTGGCTAGGCGTGGACTGCGTCCTGGACGGTAACCGGTGCTTTCGTCAGCGAAGTCGTTTTCCCATATCGGTTCGAGGATCATCCTCACGGCTTGCTGCACAATTTTGTCCTCCAATACGGGGATGCCTAACGGTCGCATTTTACTGCTTCCCGCTTTGGCAATCCACCGGCGCTTGACGGGTTGGGCACGGTAGTTCCCTCCCTTTAGGCGCGATTCCAATGCCAGCAGGTTTTCTTCGAGATTTTCCGCATACTCGCTGTGGGTCACACCGTCGATTCCCGGCGCGGCCTTGCGTTTGAGTTTGCGGAACGCCTCGCCGAGCATCTGCCGGTCGAGCAGGCGGGCAAGTCCCCGGAAACGATGTCCCGGTTCTTTCCCCGCTTTGGTTCCCAGTGCGGACAGGGTGCGAGACACGCTTTCATCGAGGGTATTCCTTCCTCTCGCGTGGGTGCTTTGTCCGCGTTGCATTCCTGCCTGATCCTTCGCCGTGTGATCGGTGTTACCGTCTCTGACTACT
This sequence comes from Nitrospiraceae bacterium, assembly GCA_014379455.1. GTDB lineage: Bacteria > Nitrospirota > Nitrospiria > Nitrospirales > Nitrospiraceae > Palsa-1315. Next base: position 1,271 of record JACMLT010000378.1, on the reverse strand, counting down.
ATTGGCAGGTCTGATTCCTGATGGCTTTTTGCGACTCCTTCTATGGGTTGGAAGTCGTTGGGCCGCTGGAGGTATATCTCTCCAACGTCCGGGGCCATCCGGCGTCCCGAGTTCAAGGTGCCGCCCTCCGCAGGACGGTCATTGTTTCGCTTCTCTTCACACATGCCACGGTCTTGATCGACCCCGGTGGAACCTTGGGCGCTCGCCATTGACGCGCCTTCCGATGCTGGATTCTCCATAACGTTAGTGAATCTCCTTCCACATGACACTCTTACGGGGCTGTGATAACCTTCAGGCGCTTGCGAGACGCCCTGTGGCCTATGTGATTCCCTGTGTACGCTTCAATCATGCTGTTTCCCCATCCATCGGCCTCCAAGGCAACCTCAGGCTTCATGTTGTTCACGCGGTTTCTTCCGCGACTGTTTATTGGGTTAGCTAACACAACTGCAACACTCGGTAGTTTCTACTGGCTAGGTTTTGAAACATCAGGTCTTTCACCTGACAAGAAGCGCCTTGCTTGGCTCGGCGCACAACGTTTGAGCTCCGGAACTTGGACAATATAGGTCGTCTTTGTCCTCATGGCCAGAGCCTGCAACTCAGGCTTGTAGATTGGCATTTTTCGTGCGTGAAAACGGCTCTTTCGAGGACGAAACTGGTAGGAGAGTTGAGTAACGGTGAATATTCCCTTCTTGTGATATTGCTGGATCTTCTTCGGCGTCACTCCGTTGAGCAATGTGAGGCCGTCATCCCGGACGGCGATATTTTTACAACTGATCCGGAAGGGGCATTCGGGGCAGTGCTTGTTTAGGATTACCGCGGGTTCATCGGTGTCGACTTTCGTGCTCCATTTACTGATGATTCCAACCGTCTTCCTGACCTGAGGGAAGATCGTTTGAAGTCGAATCAGGTGAAGCTTTCAGTCGGGTGTAAAATGTATCCCGACTGCGGTAGCGCGCCTTGCTCGCTGGCCAGGATAGCGGAAACAACGCCGAGACGGATTTTCTCATGGGTGACAACGATGTGATGGGGAGTTGCAACTACCACTTCAAAAGCAGCATCATGTTTGCCAGAGGATTTGCGAGCTGGGAGAAGAGCATCCCCCATTCCACATAAAGAGTCGTTCTCAAGATATGCATCCAGACTGGCTTCTGTTCTGGATTTCAAAATCTCCGGAGAGAAAGTGGTCGCTCCGGGGTAATTCTTGCAAACGTGAGCTTTCAGTTTCATTTTGCACCGGTCTCTCACTTCACCCATCATGGATGTATATGAAT
>JACMLT010000049.1 GCA_014379455.1 Nitrospiraceae bacterium | reverse complement strand
TCGAGCCAAGCCTGTGTGACCGTGGGATCGGCGAGATCGGCTTTGTTGAGCACTTTCAGGCTAGGGCGCTGGCGGGTCACGCGCAGTTCTTCGATCAGCGGATTGCAGCTGGCATTGGGTATGCGCGCATCCAGCACTTCGACGACGACATCGATCACCTCCATCGTCTTGGCCGCTTCTTTGCGCGCCGTATTCATATGACCCGGGAACCACTGGATGGACATGGGAGTACAGGCTTTCTGTAAAAATGAAATGTACTCTACCAGGATGGTGACAAGGCTGCCAGCGTCGCTCCGGTCTATCTCGTTTGGTTGGGTACACGAGCAAGACCAGATGAACGAGATGAAACAGATCAACCGGATGGATCAAGGAAACCAGGTGAACCGGTGTGTTCGTTATCGCAGGCGTTCGCGGCCGTGGGGGGTGGAAAGATCTTGGTCGGGACCGAGGGGAACGATACGGGTTGGATTGATGTCGTCATGGGTGAGGTAGTAATGCCGCTTGATATGGTCGAAGTTCACGGTGTCGGCGATGCCGTCGCTCTGATAGAGGTCTTTGAGGTAGCCGAAGAGGTTGGGGTAGTCGATGATCCGTCGGAAGTTGCATTTGAAATGACCATGGTAGACAGCGTCGAAGCGTATGAGGGTGACGAACAAGCGCCAATCGGTTTCGACGAATTGTGAGCCGAAGAGATAGCGTTGGCGTGCCAGCCTGGTCTCAAGTTGATCGAGAGCGTCAAAGAGGCGCAACACGGCTCGTTCATAGGCCTGCTGCGATGTGGCGAATCCCGCGCGATAGACTCCGTCGTTCACGTTCTCGTAGATGAAGGTATTGAGGTCGTCGATCTCTTTCCGGATGCCGTCCTGATACAAGTCAATTTTGCTCTCGGTGAAGCGATTGAACTCGCCGTTGAACATGCGCATGAGATCGTCGTCGGAATTGGTGACGATGCGATGTGTTGCCGTGTCCCACAACACCGGAACAGTGAATCGCCCCCGATAGGTCGGATCGGTGGCCTTGTAGGCCTGGCTGAGGAACTGAAATCCGTTGATGGGATCGAGTGAATGCCCTGGCCCTTCGCGGAACGCCCAGCCTTTCTCGTCGCGGATCGGGTCCACCACCGTCATGCCGATGACATCTTCGAGCTTCTTGAGCTTTCGCACAATGATCGTCCGATGTGCCCAGGGACAGGCCCAGGAAACATAGAGATGGTAGCGACCGCTGGCCGCTGGATAACCGGAGCTCCCGTTAGCGGTCACCCAGCTCTGAAAGACATCCGGCTGCCTGGTAAAGGCGCCCTCGACGCTTTGCTCGTCTGGAAATTGTGCCTCAATGGACATTGCGGGGCTCCTGCGTTCCTTTACCGTATCATATTGCGGAGCGATAAGGAGGGAGAGGGGAGTGGCCAGGTGCCCTTCTTGCTCGCAGAACAGAGGAGGGGATGGAGCCTGATGATCTTCTGTGCTCGCGCAACGCGCGGCCTGGGAAGGCCCTCGTTGGACGCGCGCAATGGAAGATCCATCAGCCCCCATCCCTGAGGAGAGAACGAGCGAGCTTGGGAGGAACATGTATATCGTTCGATGCGCGCAGTAAAGGGCAGCCTTGGCCACTCCCCTTACGAGAGGTATATATATCGGAAGGCCCTTGCTCGGGCGAGTGGCACGTCTCGGTGTGCCAGTGGGTGGGCGGGTGAGAAATTGCGCGCAGTGGGGGACTAATCCAGGCCAGCCCTGGGAAAGTGGACGAGCGAGCTTGGAGGGATTATTTGCGCTCAGGGTACCTCAATGCCCGGAGGTGCGGATTGACCGGGACAATCCTGAAAAGTAGAATGCCCCAATATTTTCCACAGGAGGACGGTTGGTAATCAGACGAGAGGATGTATCGCAGGGAAAGGTAACCACAATATCCATTTAGTTGGTTCAAACATGGAGGCCGCGATGCAGATGATGGGACGTATTGGGTTGATGGGATTAGGGATCGCGTTAGTGGGCGTACTTACCGGCGTGGCACTCTTTGCGGAGGATAAACTGTCTAAACCACCAGTTGAGGACGGTTCGAAGATTGTGATTACCTCTCCCAAGGAGGGGGAAGAGGTCGACGACAGTTTTGAGCTGAAGTACGAGTTGACGAGGGGCTCCCAAGCGACGCATGCTCATGTGTACTTAGACGGTCAGTATCAGAAGGGTTTTTCCGGGGCGTTCAAGGGCCTGAGCAAGGGAGATCACAAGATCACCGTGACTGGCGCCACAAAGGACCATGATCTTGTGACGGCCACCCATACCATTATCGTCGAAGTGGAATAATACGACGACTCGCCATTTTCACGGCCACCACCGCGTAGGTGCGGATTGACTGAGGCGATTCTGAAAAGTAGAATATTCCACGTTTCCTACCGGAGAACGACTGATAATCAGAAAAGTGGATATCCGGCAGGGGGTGGCATAGCAGTATTCATTCAGTTGGTTCAAACAAGGAGGTCGTTGTGATGTATGGGATGGGACGTGTCGGGTTCATGGGATTAGGGATCGCGTTGGCGGGCTGTCTTAGCGTGGCACCAGTCTTCGCAGGGGATAAACCAGCGAAACCACCAGTTGCTGATGGGTCGAAGGTGATGATTTCGTCTCCTAAGGACGGGGACAAGGTCAGTGACACCTTTGAGGTGAAATACGAGTTGACCAAGGGTTCCCAAGCGACGCATGTCCATGCCTATGTGGATGACCAGTATCAGAAAGGTTTTTCCGGAGAGCTGAAGAGTCTGAGCAAGGGGACGCACAAGGTGACTGTGACTGGCGCGACAAAAGATCACGATCCTGTCACGGCCACCCATAGCATCACCGTCGACGTACAATAAGGCCAGCCATCTTCACGGCCACCAGGGTCTCTCGTGAAAGAGACCCTGGTGCGCCGGGTCTCTCAAATGATTTCCACCCCGTCACCCGCCTATCAGGATGCTGAAAAACTCGGTTTATACACAAACCGCCGTTGGAATCTTCCGTCCGGTACCGACGCCATCATAGTCGCAGGATGCTCAAAAAGGCCGTCCAGCAAGGCCGCAGCGAGCGAAGAGGCGAGGCGTACGCTTCGGTACGTTGAGCTTCTGAGCGATGCGAGAACGCCGCTGGCGGGCTTTTTCAGCATCCTGCTAGACGACTCAGCGTTTGCCGACGTCGTCGGTGACGTAGCGGGCGGCATCGGCGAGGCGAATCACCGCTTTCGTGCGAATATCGGCAATCACGCCGTCAAACCGCTTCCGACGCTTCTCGTTAAGCAGTTCTTGCCGGAGGCGTTCTCGAACAGCCACGTCCGCCTGAATAATTTCCTTGTCGAGTGGTGTCACCATGACGAGGTAATAGCCGGCGTCCGTTTTGATCGGCGCACTGATCATACCGGTCTTGAGGGTATGAATGACCGCATCCACTTCTGGGGCGACCAGTTCTTTTCGATAGGGTCCGAGATCGCCACCGTTCGCTTTCGTTTTGAAGTCGATGGAGTAACGCTGCGCAAACTTGGCGAAATTCCCTCCCTGATTGACCTGGTGTTCGAGATCTTTCGCGGCCGAAATATTGGGCAGCAGCATCTGTGCCACTCGTACTTTCAGGGACGGGAGGAGTTCGCCGGCATGCTGCTCATAGAAGGCGCCCAATTCCTCATTTGTGAGTTCGACCTTGGCTTTGATCCGGTCCTTGAGCAGTTCATCGATAATGAGTTGTTCCCGGTAGCGCTGTGCGCGATCGCGGATAGTATCGCTCTTGTCAAGCCCGAGCTTGCGTGCTTCCTGCATGAGTAACTCTCGGGTGATGAGCTCATCGAGGAAGAGGCGCTTTCCCCCTTCTTTCAGGTATCGTGCCCTGGTGGCCTCGGCCAGTTCTCCCCAGTGGGTATCGAAGTCGGTTTGTGTGATCTGGCGACCGTTGACAAGGGCCAGTACGCCTTCCTCCGGCGGTGGCGCACAGCCGGTAAACAAGAGGAAGATGCCGCTGATGGCGCAGGCGAGCAGGGTGGCGAGCCGGACAGTGGCCACGTTCATGGATTCCTTCGATTTCGAGTCATGGGCGTCTGAGATCGTGTCATTGAGATGAGTGTGCTGGCATTGTGGTGTTGGTATCACAGCCTCCCAGGCTTTGCAAGATTCCGGTGAGTTCTGGAAAGATCGAAGGCCAATCTTGATGCGGCATCTGCAGCTCGAACGACAGCGGAGACAGGAAGCACACCCGTTTCTTGTACCGGTCCATCATCCGGTGAATCGCCTGGCTTGAGACCCGACTCTTGGCATCGAGCGTGACGACGACGGAGTGGGTTTTGAGTTCGATCGTGCTCAGGCGCAAGGCTTTCGCCTGGAGCCGTACCTGCATCACTTCGAACAGGCGCTCGACGGAGTTCGGGGCCAGCCCATACCGATCCTGTATTTCGCCGTGAAGAAGGGCGAGATCTCCGACTTGGGTGCAGGACGAGAGCCGTTTATAGCAGGAGAGTCGCTGGTGGGGGTCGGCGACGTAGTCATCGGGAATAAACGCGGAGACATTGAGCCGGAGGATGGGGTCCGGCTCTTCCTCCACTATTTGGCCTTTGAGGCGCTGGACGGCCTGTTCCACCATTTGCATGTACAGGTCGAGGCCGATGGCCGCGATGTGCCCCGATTGCTGCTTCCCGAGGAGGTTGCCGGCACCCCGGATCTCCATATCGGCTGCGGCGATGCGGAAGCCGGCGCCCAATTCGGTAAATTGCTGAATAGCCGTAAGGCGTTTCTGCGCGTCGTCGCTCAATCGCCCCTCATCGGGTACCAGGAAATAGGCATAGGCTTGATCGCCGCTTCGGCCCACCCGTCCGCGCAATTGATACAACTGCGCGAGTCCGAACATGTCGGCGCGGTTGACGAAGATCGTATTGGCATGAGGGACGTCGATTCCCGATTGGATAATGGCCGAGGCGATCAGCACGTCTGCCTCACGGCGAAAGAACTTCAGCATCACGGCTTCGAGCGGTTTGGCGTTCATTTGCCCATGAGCCATCACGATCCGCGCATCGGGTACCAGTTGGTGGAGCCAAGCCCCTGTCTTTTCCATTGTTTCGACCCGGTTATGGACGAAGTAGACCTGCCCGCCACGGCCTAGTTCGCGCAAGATCGCCTCTCGGATGAGCGTATCGTTGGATCGGACGACCTGCGTGCGAATGGCCAAGCGGCCCGCCGGAGGGGTCTCGATGATCGAGAGATCTCGCACACTCGCCATGGCCATTTGCAAGGTGCGGGGAATCGGAGTGGCCGTGAGCGTTAAGACGTCGATTTGGGTGCGGAGCTGTTTCAATCGTTCCTTGTGTTTGACGCCGAACCACTGCTCCTCGTCGATAATGACGAGCCCCAGGTCGCGGAATACGACATCCTTCTGGATCAGCCGGTGGGTTCCGATCACCACATCGACGGCGCCGGATGCCACGTCTTTGAGAATGGCTTTGGCCTCTTTCGGCGACTGGAATCGGGAGAGCAGAGCCACGCGAGCCGGGAATGGCGCGAACCGTTCGGAGAAGTTATCGTAGTGTTGGTGCGCCAACAGGGTTGTAGGGACGAGCACCGCCACCTGGCGATTCGCTTCCACCGCCTTGAAGGCTGCACGCATCGCCACTTCCGTTTTCCCGTACCCGACGTCTCCGCACACCAATCGGTCCATCGGCTTGCTGGACTCCATGTCGTGTGTAATGTCTTGGATGGCTTTGAGTTGATCGTCTGTTTCTTCGTACTCGAAGGCCGCTTCGAACTCGTGATACATGGTGCTATCGAATCCATAGGCATGGCGGGTCACGAGCTCGCGGTTGGCATACAGATCGACCAACTCGTGGGCCATCTCCTCGATGTCCTTCTTTACACGCGCCGTGGTCTTGGCCCAATTGGCGCCGCCAAGCCGTTCCAGGCGGGGTGCATGACCGTCAGCTCCGCTATATCGTTGCACTTGATCGAGCCGTTCAAGGGGAACGTACAGCGTGTCGCTGCCGGCGAATTCCAAGATCAAATAATCGCTGTCAAAGCCCTGCACCGAGAGACGTTTGAGACCTCGATATTTGGCGATGCCATGTTGGACATGGACGACATAGTCCCCTACATTGAGATCTTCCAGCGATGAGAGAAAAGTCGCCGCTTTGCCCTTAGCCTGCGGCTTGTGGCGCGCGCCCTTCGCGAACAATTCTTCCTCCGTCAGCACGGCCAGGCGCAAGTCCGGTGCAAGGAATCCAGCCGACAGATCGCCGTGCAAGACATAAAACGGCGCTTTGGTTTTGCTTGTCACGGCCCAGGTGCCCGTTGTCCATCCCATCGCCGGCACATCGTGCTCGCGCAAGAGCGCCAGCAATCGGTCCACTTGGCCGCGACTTCTTGCAACGAGCACCACGCGGGATTCATCTCGCAGGCGATCCATGATGGCGAGGGTCTGGCTGAAGGGCATGCCACGGGCCCCGAGACCGGCGCTGGCCGGAATCTGAGCCGGGAAGGCCTGAACCGGATTCCATGACGCATCGCTTGGAGTCAGGGGTTCAAGCGCAAGCGTGGACCAACCGTTCGTGTGATCCATGAGTTCCGGCCAGGAAAGAAACAACCGCTCTGGCGACGGGTAGGGGACGACCGTCTCCCGGTCGGCGTGGCGGAGATAGCCATCGTCGATTTTTGTCCAGAGGTCCTCACAGGCTCCCGTCAATGCGGCCGGCTGATCCAGAACTAACAGCGGTTGCTCGGTGAAATAATCGAGGAGGTTGTCCATGTTGGGATAGAGTTCCGGTGCGCGCCATTCAGCGTCCGCAGGGATGGGGGCAAGGCCGTCTGGCGACGTCTCCGCTCTCAGGTATTCCCGTGCGGGAAGGACGACAGCTCGATCCAGCTTCGCGGTGGATTTCTGGGTGGCAGGGTCGAAGAGTCGGAGCGAATCGATGGTTTCGCCAAGAAACTCGACACGCAGCGGGTCGGCATAGGCCGTCGAGAAAATATCCACAATACCGCCTCGAATACTGAACTCCCCGGGGATCTCCACCACTGAGACCTTGCGGTAGCCGAGGCGTAAGAGCCCTCCTGTGAGGACTTCTCGTTCAATCGCGGCGTTCAATTTGAATTGCAGGGTGGTGCTGATGAAGGTCGTGACGGGCAGCAGTCGTTGCATCAGAGCCGCGATGGAGGTGACGAGACAGGTGTGCGGTGTCGTTCGGATGTGATGCAGGGCGTTCATCCGACGCGCGATGAGACTGACATGGGGGGCGCTGCCCTCGTACGGCAAGGTTTCCCATCTCGGGAACAGGGCGAGGGAGGTAGTCGGAATGCCGGTGAGGTCATGGAAAAAATGCAGGTCGCCAAAAAGGCGTTCAGCCGCCTCATCCGACCCAGTGACGATCAGCCACGATCGATGCCCTAGTTTCCCCAATTGGGGATGCAGGAGGGTGGTGAGGGCAAGACCGGCAGCGGAGCCATGCAGGCCGGTCACAGAGGGACGACCTGTTCCATTCCCGAGCGCCGTGGCGACAGGAACGAACCATTGAGAGGCTGATGCAGCGGAGATTGCAATGGACATGGCGTAATAGGCTAGGGAATCGCGAGTCCCTCATTGCAACATTCCGTTGATCGACAGGTTGGGAATAAAACAAGAGGCGAATAGTTGAGCAGGATGCTCAAACAATTCGTCAGCAAGGCCGGAGGCGAGTCGAAACCGGAGACGTACCCTCGGGGGCGCACGGTGCGACGAATAAGGAGCACCAAGTCTGTGCGCGCAGCCGAGTGGTGAGGCGGCCGGGTCCCCGTTGAGGACCTGAACGATGCGAGAACGCTGTTGGCGGGCTGTTTCAGCATCCTGCTATGTTGTGGTTGAGCGAATACGTTGGATCAGCAAAGTGGTGGACATGCCTGGAACCAACGGAATAGTACGGACGACCCCACCGCGAGCTTCCACGATCTCTCGGCCGACGATCTGTTCCACTGCCCTATCTCCGACTTTGACCAGGACATCCGGCTGCACTGCTTCAATCAGGCTATGGGGATCCGGCTCGCTAAAGAGAATCACATAGTCGACCGAGCCCAGCGCAGCGATCACTTCCGCACGCTGAGCTTC
>JACMLT010000377.1 GCA_014379455.1 Nitrospiraceae bacterium | reverse complement strand
CTGGCGATCCCGGCGCCGGTTCCCCCCAAGGAAAGTTTTGACGGCGCGGCGGCGACGCGCGGCCAGCTCGTGTTCAGTGGTCCTGGGAAGTGCTCGTCGTGTCATGTCCCCCCGCTGTTCACGGAGCCTGGTTGGAACATGCACACGCCTGCCGAGATTGGAATCGACGATTTTCAAGCCAATCGTTCACCCGTTAAGCATTACCGGACGACGCCGCTCAAAGGGCTCTTTTCACATCAGAAAGGTGGCTTCTACCACGACGGGCGCTTTGCGACCATCAAGGATGTGCTCAACCATTACAACAAACACTTCTCCTTGGGGCTGACCAACAAGCAAGCGGGCGAGCTTGTCGAATATCTCAAATCGCTGTAGGCAAGATTGGATAGAGGCTGGACAAGACGTCCGGCAGGGCTGACGGCTAAGTTTAGAATGAATGAAGCATCGTTGATTTCTGGCCGGGTGAGCGCGAAGCGCGGTCGGATGAGTTCTTCAAATATGAGCAATATTGAACAGACGCAGTCAGGCAATCGGGATAGATGTAACCGGAGTTTACACACGAATTGGCGTGTGTCCATCCACAGGAGGAAATTATGAGATATTTTGCTATGGCGATGTTTGTATTGATCATGGGAGCTGCCGCTGGCTGCTCAATATCCAGCACAGCGTCCGATTTGCGCGGCATAAAAGGAATAGACGGCGACAAGCTGACGCACATCAACACGAGAAATTACGCGATCCACCTATTCATGACCAAACCGCTCTGGGGAGACGCCACACTGAACACGACAGTCCAGAATTTCGCCGACGAAGCCAAAAGACACGGTGCAACGAAGGTGCGAATCGTACAGTCTGATGAGGACACAATGTGGTATCTCATCCCAGTCTTGGGGTTCATTTTCACCCCCGTTGCCACGAACGTTGCGGGAGATGCACTGCTTCCCTAATGCAGAGGTAGCGGGGGTTCATTGAGTAGACCCGCTCTAGAGAAGAGGCATAGGCGGCCTGTTTAGGCGAACGCCGAGGTCAGAGCTAATAAGTGATCGAGTTCAACAATGACGCGGTGAATTCGAGTGGCTTCGTTGCGTCGGCGACTACAAATGGAGATCGGCAGAATGAGTCAAGCGAAGGCAAAGCGGTGGGTTGTGGATCCGGGGACCTGGCCCAAGGTGAGCTCTGTTCAACGTGACCCAATCTCGAATCTCCATGCTTTCCGCATCGCGTATGTGGAGACGGCTCGATTAGAAGCTCTTCTGAAAGCCTCGCCATCAAAAGTCTTGGGTGTTGTCCGTCATGACCGGAGTTCCGAGGGAGCTCATGGCCTAGGTATCTATCCACTTGTCTGCCTCGATCTCCCGCAATTCAACGGGCCTCCGCTGGCCGAGGTGTGGACGAGCAACCTGCCGGTCATCTATCATCAGGCCGAGGGAATCCACTGCGCCATGAACGACGAGGTGCTTTTCGGCGTGGTGCAATTGGAAGAACGTCCGGGCACGCTGCTGGATAGCGTGACCTACAAGGCCTATCGACGTCTGCTCGTCCACGCTCGTGCCCTGGGCTACCCTCATCTGTTGCGGGTATGGAATTACTTCCCCCACATCACTCGTGAATCCGGCGGGCTGGAACGGTACCAGCGGTTTTGCGCCGGCCGACACCAGGCCCTGGCCGAGAATCTTTCTGGCTTCCCTCGAACCCTGCCTGCGGGGACTGCCGTTGGGACGAGGTCTGGGCCGCTAACAATCCATTTCCTGGCGGCGAAGCGACCAGGAACGCACGTCGAAAATCCTCGGCAGGTGCGCGCATACGAGTATCCTCCCCTCTATGGTCCGAGCAGCCCCTCGTTTGCGAGAGCTACTCTGCACCCCTCCATCTCCGGGTCACAGCTGCTCATCTCCGGTACGGCGAGCGTGGTTGGTCATGTGAGCGCCCACATCGGCGATCCGGGTAATCAAACTCTGGAAATCCTCCACAACCTGAATGCGTTGATCGCACAGACTGAGCAGCTCCACGGAGTGTCTCGCGGGCAGTGGGGTGGGCAGGCCCTCTTCAAGATTTATATTCGACACCCCGAACACTTCGCGACGATCTGCGACATCCTCAGGGAACAGCTGCCTCCCCATACTCAGGTTCTGTATCTTCAAGGAGAGATGTGTCGACGCGAGCTATTGCTGGAGATCGAGGGCATCCTCAGTCAAGAAAAGAGTATCACTATAAACCATACGATGTTGTCGTCCCGTGTTCGCGTCCAACAACCTGCGCTCTCCCAGCATGCAAAGCCGGATAATTTCAGGGCTGTATAGTCACAGAGTTTCATCCCAACGTCTTTCTGAGTCTCGGAGTGAATCTCAGCACTGTCATCACATGTATTCACGTACTGACAAGCCGTGGCACTTCACCATCGATGTGGATTGGGTCCGTGGGTCCGAAGTCGGGCTTGAGGGCTTGCTGGATTTCTGTGATCGATGGAAGATGAAGGCGACGATTTTTGTTACCGGGCGGTTTGCGGAGAGCTATCCGGATCTGATCGGAGATTGCCGGCGGCGAGGGCACGAACTCGGCACACATGGGTGGGAACACGGGAGCCTCGAACAAGACGAGGATTTCAGGTCAGCCAGTTATGATCAGCAGCGAAAATGGATCCGCTTAGCCACGGAGGCTGTGGAGAAAGCCTCAGGGGTTCGCCCCGTCGTCTTCCGCGCCCCGAGCTTGTGGATCAGTGAAACGACCTTGCGTGCGCTCGAAGAAGAGGGTTACCGCTACGATTCGTCTGTGCCGGCGCGGCGATTTGATTGCGGCTTCGGCCGGGTGCATTACCTGAAATACTTTCGTGCGCCGAGCGAGCCGTATCGTCTCTCATCATCTCATTTGCGCCTGCCGGGACACAGCTCGCTCATCGAGCTGGCTCCCTCAGCATTCCTGTTTCCCATCAACATGGCGACGCTTCGGACGCTCGGTCTGCCGGTGATGAAATGGATGGTCAGCCGGATCTCCCGACGTGCCTCGCGGCTGGTATTCTATAGCCACCCCTACGAATTCGTGCATGCGGATCAGCAATCCTTTCCGCGCAACATGTCCAAATGGAACATGCGGAGCATGTCACCGAAGAATTTCTCCGTTCTTGACCGATTTGTCGAACACATGCTGCTGGAGGACTATTCACCTACTTTGTTTGCAAGCTCGTTGAGTCAGGCGTGTGCTTCGGAGCATGAAGCACACATCAATACGCGACTTTTGTCCGATGCAATCGAGGATGTTCATGTGCGCGCGACTGACCTTGCCGGCCGCCACCAGTGAGAGAGCCACAAAGCCACCTCAGAGCTTCAACGCCTCCGCAGATTGTGAGCAATTCTGACCAGTCTTCATCCGATCCGAGTAGCAGGCTCACCGCGTCTCCAAAGCGATGTTCTCTGCAAGAACACCGCTGCTACAAGCCATATCTGCAACCCTGAAGCGAGACCACTGCCTCTGTAACGTGAAGGAGATTGTGTAAGGATGGTCACTCTTGGCACTCACGATTCCGTACTCACCCGCCAGTTCTCTGTTTTGAGCTCCGTCAGGATCGCGACGGGAGCGGGAGGCATGGTCTTCGTGCTCTGTCTTATCCTGGGGATCGTGTCGGTAACGAACGCCGCTGACGATTCCTATATCGCCGGCTATGCCGCCGCTGTTCTTGAGCACGAATTTTATGTACCAGGGGCAATTGTACAGGTGCATGAGGGAGTGGTGATTCTGACCGCCGACTCGCTCGGCAAGGTCGACCGACAAAAAGTTATCACGGCACTGGAAAAGATTCCAGGCGTCGTGCGTGCGGAAGTCCGAGAGGAGGCTGGGTCTTCCGCTGCTCCGGCGAATCCGCCGCAGGCGGCTATACAGCAAAAGCTTCCCAACCCCGAATCAAAATTTCTTCCTCGCGATCTCCTCGTGGCTCCTTTCCATGCCGATCCACGGTGGCCGCATTTCTCCATGGCGTCTCGTCACGTGTCATTCGGCCGGGAGCCAGGGAATACCGGCGCAGCCAATTTTGGTGAAACGTTTGCGCTCTACCGCAATGCGGCTCCTCTGGACGGTGAATGGGAAATCGCAATCCAGGCCGGGGTCTTCAGCACTTTCAATCTAGGGTCCTCGTCCGTAGACCTCCAGAATGCCGATTATACCGCCGGACTTCTCACGAGCTACCGGACCGGCGCCTTCTCCGGCTTTCTTCGTCTGCATCACCAGAGTTCACATCTGGGGGATGAATTTATCCTCAACAGCCAGCCTGGGTTCAACAGAATCAATTTGAGCTTCAATGAACTGGATTTGAAAATTTCCTATGAACTGGCCTCCTGGTTCCGGGTCTATGGCGGCGGAGGCATCTTGGTAGGGCGAGACCCGAGAGAGCTGAAGCGCGGCACGAGTCAGTTGGGAGCCGAACTCACCAGTCCCTGGACCTTGTGGGACGGCAAAGTTCGTCCTGTGGCATATGCAGATCTCCAGGCCAACGAGAGAAGCAATTGGAAGGTCGCCAGCTCCGTCATGGCGGGGATTCAATTCGAAAATGCGCGAATCGGAGATCGAAAACTACAACTACTCGCGGAGTATTTCAGCGGCCCCTCACCGAACGGACAATTTTATAATCAAAACACTGAGTGGATCGGTATCGGCATTCATCTGTATTACTGATCCACTCCCACTTTCGTTTCAGCCTGTTCGACACGCTGACGATTTGTGGGATTACTAGCAGACAGCGGAAAAGCTCGATTAATACAAAGAATGCCGCTGGAATCTTCCATATGGCGCCGATGTCAAAAGCAGGTTCAGGATGCTCAAAAAAGCCGTCCAGCAAGGCCGCAGTGAGCCAAGGGCGAGGCGTATGCTTCGGTACGTTGAGCCTCTAAGCGACACGAGAACGCCGCTGGCGGACTTTTTCAACATCCTGCTAGGAGGGACACCCATGTATACGACCTGTCCGCATGACCACGAGCCGGCCCGCGCCTCTGGCACGTCCTACACGTCGCTATATGGCAATCGATGGGTGAAAGGATACGTCCGCGGAAAAATGCGAATCGATCCAATGTATGGCAGTGTCTTCGAGTATTCAACGCCTCCGCAGATTGTGAGCAATTCTGACCAGTCTTCATCCGATCCGAGTGGCATGTTGTAGCCATCATTCGCAGAGGTGGTAGGTGTACTCTTCTTATCACAGGGGCCGGATTTGCAGCGGTCGTTGCTGACGATTCCTACATCGCCGGTTATACCGACCCCGTTCTTGAGATCGATGTAACGTGCCGAGGGCGATAAGCCCATGTCTTCTGGGATTTAATTGTTTCATGATCCTACGTTTGGCAATGTTTATCCTTTTGAGTTACGGCATCATCTCTTTTGTTGAGCACATCATTCACCGTTATTTTATGCATATGAAATGGTTACCTGCCGCGGTCTATCAGGCGTATCCATTTTTCAACACCACGTACGAAGCCCATGCTGTCCGCCACCATGGAAGGTGGTACAAACGGTTTGATTACGAGCCGGATCCAGCCGGGAGGCTCGATAATTTGACCTTCACACTTTCTGATAGCCTCGCCATGCTTATTTCCGCGCTGCCCCTTTGGGCGCCTTTGGTATTTCTCTCACCGTTCGGAGGATGTGTGTTCGTCGCATCAGCCTTTGTTCATAACCGTCTCTGGAATGCGCTGCATCGCCAAATGCATATTCCTGAGGATGTGTTTTTCAAGGATTGGAAGGTGTACCGTTTCCTCGCTCGCTATCATTTCATGCACCACCAGATGAACGGACGAAATTTTAATGTGGTGTGCCCTCTTGCCGATTTCGTGTTGTGCCGAACGGCCAAACCAAGAGTTCGCGATATTCGAAACATGCTCACATTGGGTCTGCTTTATCCAAGGACAATCCGAATGCGAAGTCGTGTGGCTGGATGGTCGACCCGTCGATTCGCCACACAGGTATCCATGAATGTGAATTCTGAAGCACTGCCGACGGCAGATCTTGAGCGTCACATCTTGCGGACGAACAATACCCTTCGTTCGTGGGAGTCATCGGGACGACTCAACGTTGTAAATTCTCCCGACGAAGCGCTGGGTGAACCGCTCCCGCCATGCAACGCACAACACAAGTCAACCCGATCGTAGAAATACGATCTGGACGCCCCATCCGGATCGCTAGCCCGCAGCAGATTGACCAGGCCGATTCTCGGAACCTGAGCGTCATCCATCAGGCCGGTCGGACACCGATCCTGTTTCTCTCGATGTGGGGCGGAGCGCCGTGTAACAATTATCTGTTTGTGATTCGTCGCCCGAACGCGCAGTCCTCCTTATTCGCTCGAGACTCGCGAGAGTTGCGCGAAAAGGGGGGCCGGGTGAGAGGGATGATGGTTCGAGGTCCGAAGTTCGAGGTTTTTAGAACTTCGAGTCGCGCCTGTCGCGCACGTCTTGCTTGTCTCGCTCTCGGTTCTCGAACGACGCTTCACGTATAAGCGAGGAGTCAGGGACCTGTCCAAAGAGCGAGCGATAAAGTCCGATCGGATACATGCCCCTGGAAATGAGTTTCCACCCCACCATGCCGGTGATGCGGGCGATATCGCGCACCGGAAGAAAATAACTCGGTCGCGCTCCAGGACGGTAGAAGGCTTCAATGGGAACCGCGAGGCTTCGATGTCCTGCGCGCGTGGCCTCAATCAGAATTTCGCTTTCGAAGACAAAGCTCCTGACTTTTCCATGTGTGATCTTCACGCGACTCAACAGTGATGCGGGATAGACACGAAAGCCCGATTGACTATCGGTAAATGAACAGCCTGCGGCCCAGGAGACCCAGAAATCGGCCACGCGATTCGCCGCATAACGCCAGAAGGCCGCACGACGCCGATCTCGACGGCGGGCGCCGATGATCACATGATCGGGATGAAAGACCGCTTCAGCGAGCAATCGTGGAATGTCTTCCGGCGCATGTTGGCCATCGCCGTCCAGCGTTACGACGCCGGATGCGCCGGCAGCCAATGCCTGTTGAAAGCCACGCCACAGGCTGGCGGCCTTCCCGCGGTTCGTGGGATTTCGTAACAGGACCACGGGCAAACCGACCAGAGCGTCCGGCGTGCCGTCGGTCGACCCATCATCCACAACGATCACACGCTCGATCTGCCGGACTGCCCGCGATGCCACGTCCCTAATCGTGGCGGCTTCATTATAGGCTGGAATGACCACCCAGTACCCGGCCAGGACGTTGCCTCCTGAAGAATGCGAATGGGCGTTCATGCCATTCCCCCGTTGAGACCGATGACTTGGCCGGAGATATAGTCGGCTCTATCGGAGGCCAGGAATCCGACCAGGTACGCCACCTCTTGAGGCGTCCCGGCTCGCTTCATCGGAACCAAGGCCTCGATTTTTTCCGGCTTGCAACTCCGCTCAACCATCCGTGATTCGATAAAACCCAGCGCCATCACATTGACGGTCACGCCACGAGAGGCGACCTCTTGCGCTAACGATTTGGAGGCGCCGTGGAGCCCCGCTTTGGCCGCGGCATAATTGGTCTGCCCTCGATTGCCAAGCAGGGCCGAGACCGACGAAATCGTGATGATCCGTCCCCATCGAGTGCCGATCATCGGAAGGAGCAACGGCTGCGTTACGTTGAAAAAGCCGCCTAGCGAGACTGCGATCACGTGGTTCCATTGGTCTGCCCGCATGCCCGCCATCGGGGCATCGTCGTAGATACCTGCATTATTCACGAGCACCTGGATCGGACCGGCTTCCAGAATCTGTGCCAGGGCACGTTGGGTCACCTGGGCATCGCTGACATCGAAGCAGGCCACGCTGGCCGATCCGCCTGCTTTGATAATCTGATCGGTTACCTCTTCAGCCGCAGCGCGATTGCGATGCGCATGGACGATGACGTGCAGGTGTTCCTGCGCCAGTTGCCGGCTGATCGCGGCGCCGATTTGACCGCTACCGCCTGTGACCAAAGCGCGCTTCATGATTGATGGTCGAGGTACTTCAAGAATATTGATGCGCGCCCATCCAGGAACTCTTCTCGCCCGACCGACGCTCGAAAGGCATAGATGAAACAATTCACCTCGCCGACTAAACGGGTCGCCTGAACCGTCAAGTCTCCCTTCACGTCGTCGAGACGAATAGCCTGAAGCATCAGATTCTTGACGGCTCCCAGGTATCCCACGGTGAGTCGACGCCCCTTGCCTTGATCCAGAAGCCCGACATGCACCGCCATCGCCTGTGCCGCATACTCCAGTCCGCAGATCGCCTCCAATCGGTTGTCTCGCCGCAGGGGATTCGTCGCGTCACGATGCGATGCGGTCGTACACAGAATGCTGGTCTCATCCCACCGCTCGACTGTATCCAGCAGGCACATCGTGCCGTGATGCGGAATCAATTGACACAGAGCGGCTTTGCCGATCCTCAGCATGGCCGCACCCGGATCAACACGTGTTGGTCTTCTAGATACTCAAGACGGACCAGGGTGACGCCCTGTCTTGCGATGGCGGCCAGAAGCGGTAACGACCGCGCGGCGTGATTCCCTCTCCGGAGGGCTTCCAGTCGCGCATCGTCCATGCTCGATGCTTCTTCGGAAAGGTCATTGGATAGAGTGAGGTCGAGCTGGGCGAGGTTGCACGCCGCAGGAGTTCGTGTCAACAATAGCGCGGCTGCGAATCCTCCCCGCAGGGGTCGCGCAGCATAGAGAGGAGGGGGAGGTGGAAGGTCATAGGCCACGATGAGTACTGGCCTCTCATCGGCGTGCACATAGGCGGCCGCTTCCAACAAGGCGGCACAGAAGGAAGAATCATAACAAGCCAGCACAGTTGACGACTGCTGTGAGCCCGTGGCGATGCCCCAGTAGCCGGACGCGGCATTATGGACGGAATGATGGAACAGCGTGGGAGAAATCGTCCGTTGCGGCGCGGCGAGCGCCGTGCAGAGGCGGTCCAGGACACCGGTCTCGCCGTCGGACGACGCAAAGACGGTCGCGACCTCGCGCGCATCGGCCTCCGCCTGCTGCATGGCCTCCTGAGCCACATGGAGAGCCCAGCGGACACTTTCGCTGCTGCGCCTCCGTTCGTTTGGCGGAAGCAGGCTCGCACTCGGCTCCGTCGGGACGGCGTCACATGAAGGGCTCTTGCCAGCCAGCACGACCCGGCTTCCTGCCCAACCTGCGAGCCCCGGTCCCAAGGTGCCGATCCCGTTTACATACAATTCCATCAGATAGTCCCGAAAATCAGACTGCAGTTATTGCCGCCAAACCCAAAGCTATTGCTCAACACCCGCCGAACCGGCTGCTCCCGATTTTCCAACAGCACGTGACTGCTCAAGCTGGGATCGATGCGAGTCGTGTTCAGTGTCCCGGGAACAAAGCTACGCGTAAGGCACATCGCGGCAATCACCGCTCCTGTGACTCCCGCTGCCCCCAATGTATGTCCCGTCCACCCTTTAGTCGAGCTGCAGGGGGTCGAGGGACCAAACACCGAGTGGACGGCTGTATCTTCAATGCTGTCGTTCGCTTTGGTCGCGGTGCCGTGCAGATGAATGTAGTCGATGTCTCCGGGGGTGAGCGCACTCCGCAGCAAAGCCGCTTGCATCGCTTTGATCGCTCCGGTCCCTTCCGGATGGGGATGCGACATGTGATACCCATCGCAACTCTCCCCGTAACCCAATAACGCCACCGCCCCAGGCCGATCCGCATGCTCAGATTTTTCGAGTAACGCAAAGCCTGCTGATTCGCCCAACGTCAGTCCGTTGCGATTCTCGTCGCATGGACGGCAGGGACCGCTCGACATCAGCTCCAACGACGCAAATCCATACAGAATCGTCAGGCAGAGGCTATCCACGCCGCCGACCACCGCTGCATCGCAGAATCCGGCCTCAATGAATCGTGCGGCCGTCGCAAACGCCTTCGCGCTGGACGAGCAGGCCGTGGAGATGACCATTGCCGGTCCCCGCAGCCCCAAGTATGTGCGCACGAAATGCGCAGATGAAAACATGTTATGGGTATATCGATGGGACGTCAGGTACGATGACGGCAAGGCGCCGGTGGCAGGGTTACGGCGGCTATATGCATGTTCCGTCTCCAGGATGCCCGAGGTGCTCGAACCGAGGATCACCGCCACGCGGTGGGCGCCGTAGCGTTCCCGGGCCTCTATGGCGGCTTGGATGAATCCATCCTGTTGGAGTCCGAGGAGCGCGAGCCGATTATTCCGGCAGTCGAACCGCTCCAATTCCGTTGAGGTCGAACCGCCGCCGACGAACACGTCCTCCACATCATCGACCCGGCCGATGTAGGTGGTGATTCCCACGTCTTCGAAGTCGCAGAGCCGCAACCCGGAACGCCGATTCCGCAATGCCAGATAGGTCTGGGTGAGGCCTTTCCCCAGCGCTGAGACGACGGTGTAGTGGGTGAGAATAAGCGGGGCCATCGATCGTGCCCCAACGTGTCGATGCTGTGGAACTGCGTGCCGGTGGCCTATAGGATCATCAAGAGAATGATCGACAGTCTGATTTTGACGGTGACATTCAGCGAGGTGAAGCTCGTCTTCCTTTGTCGGTATGTCAACCAAACTCTGTACCATTGGAGACGCTCTCCTCTGCGCGGCCGGACATACATTCGCATAACAAAATTAACAGGTTGCGAAGAGACTATCTGAGCAATATTGCTCACTTGGGAGAGGTCGTGGCGAGATGAGTTGGTTTTTCAGGCAGCTCAGCGAGGAGCGCGGCAAAGACCAGGCAAGCCATCGACCCCAAAGCGGTGGTCAATCCGATGGCTCGGAGCACGGGGATTTGCGAGAGGGCCAACACTCCGAATACCAAGATCGTGGTCGTGCTGCATACAACCAGGCCATAGACGGTGCGTCCTCGTTCCGCCTGTGCGCTATCTCTCCGGTTGAAGAACAACGCATAGTCCAACCCGAGACCGATGACTAACAGAAATGACGCGATATGGAACAGCGAAAACCGTTCCCCTAGCGCGTGCAGCGAGGCAGCTACCACCACGATGGCGCTCCCGATCGGAAGCATCACTCGTAACACGGTGATGGGAGCACGGAGCCCGACCAGCAGCACGAGACCGATGGCCAGGACCCCCCATCCCATGAGTCGTAGCGTTTCATTCCGGTACAGGCTGACCATTCGGTTCGATTCTTCCTTCAAATCCAAATAGGTAGTCTGCTGTTCACCCCACGGCGTCAGAAAATCCCGGAACTTCTGCCTGTCAGTGACGCCACGCAACGGCACGACCGCAGCCCAGCGTCCCTCATGCATAAACAGCAGCGAGTCTAGTTTGATCCCCAGCGCGCTCCCGCGGAACATCTGGATGTCGACCGGCTCCTGCGTCCTGGCCTTCCCTGCCGCGTCTAGGAAGGGCTGAAACAGGCCGGGCTTGAACGGTAAACCCTTCATGGCGTCAGTGAGATTCCGCTCCAAGGTTTCGCGATCAGGCACCGACGCTTGGCGCGCCTGTTGCGTCTTGCGACTAGGCAGATAGCGTGCAGCGAGCTCGTATCCTGCCAGTTCCCCATTTCTCACGAGTGGGTCCAACGCCAGCGCCAACGCTTCACTCCGTTGGAGGGCTTCTTCTTCGCTTGAGCCCTCTACCACGATGAGGTCCCGGACATCAGGCACCCCGAGTTCATGACGAAAGACTTGATCCCGCTCTTTCTGCTCCGGCGAGATCGGGCTCAGATTGGCAATGTCCTGCTCCCATAGTGGCGTATCTGACCAGATGAAGGAGCCGATGGCTATGACCACAATCAGCGGGACTACGAGTCGCGCTCTCGTCAGCGCATCGACCCACCGTGCGACATGCAGCCCTTCGCGTGTAGTGTGAAATTCTATGGGGACGATGTGGGGAAGGACCCAACGAGTCACGCATGCAGCCGTGAACAAGCCGACCATCGCGAACAGCCCCAGTTGCGACAGGCCAGGGAACCCGCTTAGGAGTAATGCAGAGAACCCAAGAGCCGTCGCCACGACTCCGAGGCGCATCGTCGGCCAGATCTCTTTCATCACGGCCGGCGCTCGGCTCTCCCTGGTGAGATGGCTGAACAGATGGATGGGATAATCGTCCACGACGCCGAGCAACGTAATTCCAAATGCCAAGGTCATGCCGTGAATGAATCCGAACACAACACTCACGGCAACGATCCCGGCCAGGATCGCGCTCGTCAAGGGAAGGAGAGTGAGAACCAGAACCGAAATGGATCCATAGCTGGCGAAGAGCAACGTGGTGACCAGCAACGTCGCGCACAAGGATAACCACCACACATCATTTTGGATAGTTTGCCGTATCTCAACGGCAATGACGCTGGGTCCCGTCATGACCAACCGAACGGGAGCTGCACCAGGGGAAGATCCCGTGGCCGCTCTGAGAGCCTCTCTCATTTGCTTTTGCAGCTGTTCCTGGGACTCCATATCGAAACCGGCCGACTGTGTCTCCGCCACGAGTAATGCGCGCCGCAGGTCCGACGAGAACCATACTCCGCGGTGTCTCGCCGGAGCGGTCCAGGTCATCCAGGTGTGAAGGATCGTCATGAATTCTCCGGAGGGATCGCTCGGGATGAGTTCCTTGACCATCGGTGACAGTGGAGAGGCGAGGTCGCTCAGCCTCAGCTCAAGGGAGTCGCGGAGATGATCTCGACTGAACGTGGACTCCTGCACGCCTGGGCTGAGCACGTACCGATTCTCAAAGAGGCGTTCTCGTTCCTCCTTTGTCCAAGCTTGTTCCCCATTGCCGACATAGTGGAACGAACCACTGTTGCGCATCCAGGCCGCCAACTGTGTGCTGGCTCTTGCCAAGAGGTCGGCATCCTCTCCCTCCAGAGCGATAAGAATGAGCCGCCCGCCCGCGCCTGTTCGCAGTTCAGTGAGTAGCAGGCGTTCTGTCGGTGTGGCGCCTTCCGGCAATAAGCGGGAGAGTTCGGACTCCACCTGTGTATGCGTGGCCACGAACCACGCGGTGAACCCCAGTACCATGCACCAGATCGACAGTGTGACCCAGGATCTTCTGGTCACGGTGCGCCCGTTGTGATCAGCATGACAGACCGATCTCCGCCCGGGGCTAGGATCTCAATGCTACTGACTTGCTCCCTTTCTCCGGAGAATCGAATGGACGTCACCAGTTCCTGCACGGATTTGTCCAGGGGACGCAGCATCAAGACCCATCGTCGTGGCTCACCCTGTAGCGTCACGTGATAGAAACGCTTCAGGGTGCCGACATCATTGGCGAGCGTGGACCGAAAGGCTTCGATAAATGCCCGCAGGGCAGGGTAGTCGTGCAATGAAAGGGTTCTGCTCGTACCTTTTGTCTTGCTCTCGAAAAGGACTGTATCGCCTTCAACAAGGTAGCGCTCGTCATGAGGCGCGGTGATATGTTTCTCGAGTCCAGCCGGAGGAATAAAGCGCAAGATGCCGTGGGTTTTCAACGGTCGGGTGAGCAGGTTGGAAAATGCGGTTTCTTCAAACCGTACCTCCGCCTGCCGGTTCCTGGCCAGGCTTTCAATGAGCTGGTCCACATTCCAGCCAGGTGATTCTGCCTCGCCCTCAGATTGGGGCGACAGCTGAGCCAGGGATATTGGCGCAGGACCCGGCAAGAACAACCAGATGAGGAACAGTGCCGACACTCTCAACGGCCAGCTATTGGTGCTCTTCCCAAAAGTCATAAAAATTGAACCAATTGTCGGCTGCCAAGCGGCAGTGATGTTCCAGGCGGTCGACGTAGCGCTGAGTCCATTGCTGAACCTCCTGATCTCGATGCCGCCGGTCGATCGTGATCTCTTCGGCGAACAACTCGAAATGGACCTCGTAGCGATTATCTCCACGATAGATCCCGAAGAAGAGAATGACTGGCACCTGTAAGATGCTCGCGAGCCACATGGTGCCGGCAGGGAATCGTGCACGCTTGCCGAAGAACGTGCAGGATGTGGTCTGATCCTCCTTCACGAGACGATCGGCGAGAATGCCCACCATCCCTCCGCGGTCCAGACATTCCTTGACTTGCAACATCGTGTTCGGCGAACCGGTCTGTATCACCGTGTCGGCGAACGCAGGATTCAAGTCACGGAAGAGGTCTCGGATTATTGGCATATGCTGCTCGTACATCAGGACTTTGATTTCGACATTCTGCTTGGTCAGCCCGATGGCGCGCACGATATCGAAGCTTCCCAGATGTGAACCGAGCAGAAGACATCCTCTGCCCTGAGCCACCCGGTCCTTGAGCAAATCGAGTCCCCGGATATCGATATCGAAGCGGCTGCTTTGTCCGGCGAGGAGATAGACACTATCAAGAAGCGTCGCCGCGAAATGATGATATTGCCGATACAGGTCACGCCAGCTGATTGGGCGTCCCAGCGCTCGCATCAAGTAGGGTCGGATAGCCTGACTTGCCTGCCTCGAACATGCCAAATAATAGACACAGATCGGATAGAGCAAGGCGCGCGTGGCTGGGCGACCTACGAATAACGCCATCCAGATCATGAATCGTGACGCGATTCGGTTGCCGCGTTCGCGTTGTTGTAACCATGCGGCACTCACGAATCACCCGTGGAATCATCAGCGACGATGCGGTATTGCAGGCAGCCACTCGCTATAAGTCGAGACCCGGTGGTGCAGCTGAACTCCATTGCATCATCGCCCTGCTGGTTCAACCTGATTGTGAGAGGCTCTCCCGGGTTCAGAGGAGACATGAACTTCGCCGATGGCATACCCACAAACTTGATGTGCTCCTTCGCCATTTCACGGATGGCGTTCATGATTTCTCCCAGCACCACGACGCCAGGAACCACCGGATGGCCGGGAAAGTGCCCAGCCAATGATGGATGGTCCGCACCGATTGTGACAATGCGCTCAGGTCCCATGCCGTTCCTCGTTGTGAAGTTTGTGTAGAAGTCCGAGCAAGGCCTCTCTCGTCAGCTTGCCGGTCTCGTTACGGGGAAGGTGGGGAACCAGGTGAAGCGGTCTGGGGAGAAACACAGGATCAATGACTGTTCGAAGCGCCGACAGAATGTGTTCGGCAGTTTTTTCAGGCGCAACAACGAAGGCGATCAGACGTGTGACTGCAGTTCCCTTTTCATCCGGGAGGAAGAACACTCCATCCTGAACACCCTCGATCTCGTTCAGTTTCTGGCTCAGATCGTTTAAGGAACCTCGGTGCCCACCGATGTTCACCAGATCCGTGCCACGCCCATGCAGCACGAACCGATGCGGCCCTTGCAGCGAAACCAGATCAGGAAAGAGGACCGGCTCATGCAAGTACGGGGCTTGAAGGGAACACCCGGCTGATTCCTGATGCAGCGTGATACCGTCCAATACGTGCCAGGTGTTCTCGTCGACAGTCCGTCTTGTCGCGAGGCTCCCGGCCTCCGTGAACCCGTACACCTCATAGACTCTGGTTTGGAAGAGAGTCTCGGCTTCTTTCGCCAACGAGCTAGGAAGGGGCGCGGTCGCAGAGAGAATGCACTCCACGGGAGGCAGCCGTGAGCGAGTGGTGACACAAGCCCGGATATGTAAAGGCGTGGTGACAAGCATGCGCGGCGATGGCACCTCCGCCAACGCCAATCGCACATCTTCAGGAAACAGCGGCCGCCCCACATGAAACGCCATCCCATGTTGAATGGGAAGCATGATGGAGGCTTCGAGCCCATACATGTGCTGGTGAGGAACTGTCGCCACCACGGTCATCTGATCCGAGCTCATGAGCCCCAGTCTGGCTCCTGTGCTCCGAGCGACTGCGACGAGGGAGCCCCAGGTTTTGAAATGTGGATGAGGACTTCCCGTACTGCCTGACGTAAAGGCCACTATGGCCGGGTGGTCAATGGGGATTTGGGGAACCTTCACCGTGTCGGTTGGACTCCCTGTACCTTTCGGGATTTGATAGGAGGGGAGTGGTTCAACGTGTTGAGTGCCGTCTACCAGGCAATAGCTGTTGCCATATTCTCGAGCGATCTGGGCTAAGGCGCCCGGTGCGCGACTAAGAGGAAGCAGCGTGGTCTGTCCTCGGACCAAGGCCGCGGCGAATCCGACCAGAAATTGATAACGGTCATCAGCCAGGTTAATGACCGTAGGTTTCTCAGGAAGCAAGTCAGCAAGGTTTTCCACATCGGAAAGAAATCGGCCATAGGTCATCGAGTGGCCGTTCTCCCAAGCCAACACTCGGTCAGCGTGGTAGAGGCCGAGCAACGCGGCGGTATTCATAGAGCCACCTGCTGCTATTTCGTGCGATGTTTCTCGATCGACTGACAGAGTGAACGGAGTGAGGCGAAGGTGGCGACAGTATCTGGATCATCTGAACGTATCTGATGTCCATAGGATTGAAAGATCGCAAGAGACAGTTCGAGCGCGTCAATCGAATCAAGACCCAGGCCGTCACCGAAGAGCGACTCTTCCGGCTGAATTTGTGCTGGATCAACTTTTAGCGTGAGTGTCTGCACGATGAGTTTTGCAACTTCTGCTTCCAGAGGTGATACATCAGACACGGATCGGTTCCTTCCGTGCGGGCCGGGCCCGCTCTTACCCTTGCCCCAGGACCTTCTACCAACTCCTTCTCTGTCCTGTCAAGGAAAGGTCAACGAGCCTTGCAAAGGGACAACCATGGTTCAGTTCCTCAAAAAAACCGGTTTTTGTAATTGTCGAAGAAACTGCTGAATTGCTGGTCGTCACAATAGTTTTCCACTGCCTCTAGGTTCCCCTTCATGAGGCTTCGATGTTTTGACCAGCGCACGCGCAAAGTCGCCTGCCAACTGGATCCTTCAAACTGAGCAATTTTGACCAGACAATCTTCTATCTAATTGGATAGATTTAATCGAAGACTTCGCGCGGCTGGACGATATAGTTGCGAGCTGTATCACACCTCCGATGTGTCAGGTACACTGTCGAGACCTCTCCTCATACCGGGCGGCGGCGAACGAGGAATTCTGGGCTTTTGACGGTTTGGCGTGAATTTGCCGCTGAGCAAGTTTCGTCGGGTTCAAGTGCCCAAGGGAGCGGTGCAGTCGCTGTTCATTCCAATCAAGTCGCCGGCGCTCGATCTTCTGTGTCGCATCGTACATCGACACACACGTTGGCCTTGAGACATTCGTCTCGAACCGAGCGGTGCTCTATGCAAGAAGCGCCGAAGCGGGGCAATCCAAGCCGCCATCGTGAGTGCAGACTGGTTCGCGAGACCTCGCTTATAAGAAAGAGACCTCACACGTGAAGGTAAACAGCAAGATCGATCTCGGAAGTTTGCTCCATTTCAGGGCAAGCTTTCCCGAAAACGCCTTAGCGGAACAGTACGCCGGCGGCGAGCCCCCGCTTCGTTCGGAGCTCTTCAGCGCCGATCAAATGGAGCAACACGGCAAGACTCTGGCTGGCCTGCACCAGTTCAGTTCAGGACAGGCTCCGGACCAGCTTCTCAGCAGGTTGGCTGAGAATGAAGGTGTTCTGATCGGAGTCCGCGATCTGTTGGCAGAGGCGGCGAAGGCAAACCGTCGGATTACACCGGCCGGGGAATGGCTGCTCGATAACTTCTATCTCATCGAAGAACAGATTCGCACGGCCAAGAGACACTTGCCCAAGGGGTACAGCCGGGAGCTGCCTCGCTTACTGAATGGCTCAACGGTCGGACTCCCGCGCGTGTATGACATCGCGATCGAGACGATCTCACACGGCGATGGGCGAGTCGATCCGGGAGGCCTCAGCAGTTTTGTCGCCGCCTACCAAACTATCACTGGGCTTACGTTAGGCGAATTATGGGCCATCCCTATCATGCTCCGGCTGGCGCTGATCGAGAATCTCCGGCGCGCGGCAACGCGGATCGCCGCCCACAGGATTGACCGCAATCGGGCCGACTACTGGGCGGATCAGATGATGGACATCGCAGAGAAGGATCCGAAGAGTCTGATTCTGGTGATCGCAGACATGGCGCGGTCGAGCCCACCGATGGCGAGTGCGTTTGTGGCAGAGTTCACGCGCCGGTTGCAGGGCCAGAGCCCCGCCTTGGCGTTGCCGCTTACCTGGATCGAACAGCGGCTCTCC
This sequence comes from Nitrospiraceae bacterium, assembly GCA_014379455.1. GTDB lineage: Bacteria > Nitrospirota > Nitrospiria > Nitrospirales > Nitrospiraceae > Palsa-1315. The sequence continues at coordinate 437 of JACMLT010000377.1, read as the reverse complement.
GAGTCCGGCCTGACCATTGAGCAGTCGGTGCAATCGGAAAACCAACAGCAGGCCGTCGACCAGGTCTCCATCAGCAACAGCATCGGCAGTCTCCGGTTTCTGGGCGCGATGGACTGGCGCATGTTCGTTGAGACGATGAGCGTGGTCGAGCAGACGCTGAGTGAGGATCCCGCTGCAGCCTACGGTAAGATGGATTTTGCTACCCGCGATCGCTACCGCCACGTGGTGGAGAAGATGGCGAGACGCAGCCGGCTTTCGGAACGCGAAGTCGCGCGCCACGCGATTCATCTGGCGCAGCAAGGCGCGAGTAGGAAAGGCGTCGACGATCGAGAAGCTCATGTTGGCTTTTATCTGATCGATAAGGGCGTGCCACAGCTCGAACGAGCGGCGGAGGTGCGCCTCTCCACATCTGACGCGCTTCAGCGAACGAGCGGTCG
>JACMLT010000048.1 GCA_014379455.1 Nitrospiraceae bacterium | reverse complement strand
TTGAGATAGTGGACTGCCACTCCCATCATCCCACAGGCTGGTGTATAGCAAGATCAGAGTGATCCAACGCCTGCCGGGAGCGATCAAGATACGAGGTATCTCCAGTTCAAGAATACTCACCGCCTCCCTACTCAACTCTGAACAGGAAACACTCACGAATCTGTGTTGAGCCCGCTAGTTGGACAGCGTGCAGACCCAAGAGTATGATGAATTAGCGTATGGTCGGTGACCACGCTGCATCATACGAATAGGGAGAACCGAGCCATGGCTTCGGTATTTTCCTCCTACATAGTCTCCTTCCACTCCTCCAGCGATCGTAACCCTGCAACCCTGTATCCGCAACGCACCTCACACCTTCATGGCCGCGGCGCATGACGCCGACCGGTCCATGAAGAAACCAAGGAGGTTTCTATGCGATCCTCCAACACGTTGTCACGGGGAGTTCTCATACTGCTGTTCGGATTGTGCATCACCGGCTTCGTCTGGCCGAGTAGTGCGACGGCGGAAGAGACATCCGTAAGTCTCCCCATCGAAAAGGTGGCGGACTATCTATACGCCGTGATTGAAGCGGACCGTGAGGTGTACACCAAGCACGTCGTTGAACGAATGCAGATCAAAGGGGTGGTCGTGGCCTCGGAGAACTGGGAGGAGAAGAATACGCTGCCGCTCCCGGCTCAATTCCTGATGGAATCTGGCCGCGTCATGGCAAGAAAAAATATCGGCATACAGTATCGATTGATCAGCCTCTGGCCGATCAATAAACGCAATGTCGCCCGAAGTGAGTTCGAGAAGATCGGCATGGGAACTATTCTCACCCATCAAACCAAGCCCTATACCGGTTTTGTGAAGGAAGGAGGAGCCCGTTACTTCCAAGCCGTCTATCCGGATCTTGCTGTGGCTCAGGCCTGCATTGGCTGCCATAATTCCCATCCGGACAGCCCCAAACGGGACTTCAAGATCAATGATGTCATGGGGGCAATCGTGATCAGTATTCCGGTCAAATAGCTATCCACAGTGGGATGTGACTGTCCTGTCGATGACCGAACAATCTTGCGGTTCGATCCGGCCGACCGCAGGATTGTTCAGCGTCCTGCCATCCAAGAAGCACTCAGGAACCACCGATCCCCTTGTGTCCTATCATGCCAAACATCACCTTGTAGCCGTTCAACTCACACTCGCGCTTGATGATCATTACGAGGAGGGATTGAGGCCAAGGGGTGTTATCCTCTTGTTCCGGCCGCACAGGCCATCGAAGTTCAGGAAGGATATGTATATAGGTTTTCCGCAGTCTGATATATGGGAGACTCAGTATGAGAAGAGATGCGGAGAAGAACCTCAAAAAATCACTTAAGCTTACATCGCAACCCTGCAGGACGCGACCGGATCTGATCCCGCATCACAGGCAATTGACATCTTATAGGGAAATTCGATAAACCATTCGGCCCCGTTCAGAAGAATACTATGGACGATCGCTCTAAAGATTCCACGCCGACTGAAACGTCTGATCATTCCCGTACCAGGGTGTTGGCTGCCCTCCTCGACGCACATCACACGACGTTCTATACCGTCGTGAGCGTCATCCAGGCTACCTGTTTCGGGTTTTTGGTTTTGGTGGCCTTCGAGGAAGGTACGCACTATGGTTTGTCCCAATGGCTACTCACGGCGAACACGCTGGCCATCATTGTACTGGTCTGGAACGGGTTCGTGAGAGGGTTCATTGTTCTTTCATACGTGCCTAAGCTTGTTGACGGCGTGATGCCGTTCGCGCTGGGCGCCGCGCAATGCTTCGCGGCCTATTTTGCTGGGCACGATGCGCGCAACTGGTATTGGAGTATCGCCGCACTGAGCCTTATCGGTTGTATCGGATATGTCAACGCCGAGGTCAACGCCCGAATTAACCCAAAGGAAAACTCGCACATCATGGTTTTTTATGGTCGACAACTGCGGATATTACAGATCTCTGCTCTCTGTATGGCTGCTGTTTGCGGGGGGATCGCGTATTCAGCCAGCTGGTCTAATGAGATCCTTACGTTGTTTTCATTCACATTCACTGCTGTCCACGCGGTGGGAGACGAGGTACTTTGGCTGCAATTAGAGAGATTCGCCCGCGGCAGAAACTGATGAAAATGACGATATCAGTCGCCTCATTTATTGATGGGGGCAAGCGGGTGCCCGTTCTCCGACATACATTTCCAAAACTTAAATCTTCCCCGATCTATGCCGACCGTGTTCACGATGCCACCCGCTACATTTGCACTGAAGTGACTGCCCGGCACTTCTCTCTCGACCGTCTGTACGCATTGATCAACCATGCGTTCGAGTTCACCCCGTTGTGTGTCTGAAGGATTGGGAACGAATGGCACAGTGTTGAAAGACTTTTTATTTGGTGCCTCTGTGATGGATGGCTCTGCAGCGCTCACCATCGCCGGGCTGAATACCACGCACATCGATGCAGCAATCGCGAAAACCAGAATGCGGTGTGATGTTGTCATTTCATCGGCCTCCCCGGCATGCCGTCATTGCTAATCATCGTACTGGCCCATGACCCGTCGTTCGCGAGCAGTGTGCGTGACAAGGCGAGGCTACGGCTTTTTCACGCACCGAAACCCAGGGAGGTATAAGCTCCGGAACGACGGAGGATCCCAGTACCGATCAGAGGATCGCAGGGTTCGTGCACTGGTGTTCAAGGCGCCGCCACGGATGACTTTGAACCCGCCCGTCGGCAGCCCTTCAGGATTCTGCTGCGGACTGTTTTTATAATAGTTACTGTCATACCAGTCACTGACCCACTCCCAGACATTTCCGGCCATGTCATAGACGCCATAGGGACTCTTGCCATCTTCAAACGTGCCCACCGGCACCAATGCCGCATAGTCGTTCGAGCCATTTCTCCCATAATTTGCATGACGCGACGTCGGAGGATCATTGCCCCATGGATACAGGCGACCATCCGTCCCCCGTGCGGCCTTCTCCCACTCCGCCTCTGTCGGTAAGCGTTTGCCTGCTGATTTACAAAATGCGGCTGCGTCCGCCCAATCCACACCCATGACCGGACGCTTGTGGTATTTCATTTGGTTCATCTTTTCCCAGTCCGGAGGTACATGGCCCCCTCCTGACCGTAGAAAATCTGCATACTCCCCCACTGTCACTTCATACACATCGATGGAAAAGCCGTCCACGATGACCTTATGCGCCGGTTGTTCGTCTGCATCGCCATCCTGACTCCCCATGGTAAATTCCCCAGCCGGTATCGACACCATCGAGCCCAGCGGTGGTTTGGGCACTATCGGCTTCTCCTGGCTCTGTTTCTGCCCTGTGGCCAATTCTTTATCGCTCTTCTCATCGGGTGATGCGGCCATCGCCGGGTAAGTCGCGAGCACAAGCAATGCAACCAGTACAAGCATCCATTTCATGAACCGCCTCCGCTTTTTCCTGAAGAAACCATGACACCCCCCTCGCATAGTCCGATGGGCGGGAACTATAAAGCCTCGCGCCTCAGAAAAACAACCGGGTAAGATCCCGGAATTCTTACGCCTAGCCGACATCCCGCAACCCTCTCCCATACGATGCGAGAGGGTTGAGGGAAATGACGAATCGTGATGAAAAATACGAGCGAAGAAGCCAAGAGCCAGAGACTATTAACTCTTCGCGCACCGGAACCCGTTGAGCCCCTGGTCTGTCGGCGAAATGAGGCTCCGATTTGAGGAGCGCATGGCCCGAGGATTACTGTTCCATGCTCCGCCACGCACCGCCCTGGTCCCGCCTGTCGACGGTCCTGTCGGATTCTTCGACGGGCTGACCTTATAATAGTTATAGTCGTATAAATCACTGACCCATTCCCAGACATTCCCGGCCATATCATAGAGGCCATAGGGACTCTTGCCCGCTTCGAACGAGCCCACCGGCGCCAATACCGCGTGATTGTTCCACTCCGATTTCCCAAAGTTCGCGTGGAGCGGCGTCGGGGCTTCGTTACCCCACGGATAGGCACGACCATCTGTTCCCCGCGCTGCCTTCTCCCATTCCGCCTCTGTCGGCAATCGTTTGCCGACCCATTTACAGTAGAAGGACGCTTCCGTCGAATCGACATTGGCAATCGGACGCTTCTGATTCGCCGACTGGTTCAGCGCCTTCCAGTCAGCAGGTGGTTCGATCCCTTTTGCCTGCAGAAATGCCGCATATTGCCCCACCGTCACCTCATATACATCCATGGAAAACGAATCCACATGGACCTTGTGCTCTGGTTGTTCGTCTGAATCTCCCGCTGCACTGCCCATCGTGAACTCTCCCGCCGGCACCACCACCATCGCGCCCTCCGGTGGTTTGGCCGCCGCAGGTGTCTCTTGACTCGGTTTCTGGCCCGTGGGCAACTCCTTCACAGTCTTTTCGACAGGTGGAGCAGCCATCGCCGGGGAAACCGCAAGCCCAAGCAACGCCACCAACACAAGTGCCTTTTTCATGAACCGCCTCCGCTTTCTGTTGAAGAAACCCATGACACCAATCCCGCACATGGCCTGATGGGCGGAAACTATATAGCTTCACGCCGCAAAAAAACAACCGCACAGGTCGTGCGGCCGACCTGTTTAGCAGGGTGCCAAAAGATCCACCCGTATGCGAGTACCGTTAACCGTGAGGCATGAAGTACCCACCCAGCTTACGTGACGATTGCGGCCCAGAGCTTCACAACAATCCAGAGGACTGCGGCAATCGCGAGCAGCAGAAGCACAACGGTGCCGGCGATGATGCCGGCTACATACAACCTGGCCTGTTGCGTTTCTCGATAGGGTTGAGTGGCAGCCCGCCGCAACAGTTCGGCATTTCTCGCGTGGCTCCGAAACCAAATGGAGAAGAGATCGCCGAGAATAGGAATCGCACCGATAGTTCCATTGATCAAAAGGTTCAGGCTCATCCGTGCGATGACGATCTGCGGCACACGAAGCCGCGCGGCCAATATCAGGATGACGGTCCCGATAAGATTGGCGATCATGTCACCGATTCCTGGAATCAATCCAAGCAACGGATCGAGTCCGAGATAGAACGGTGTGCCGGGGATTTTGACAGTGGTATCCAGAATCTTGGCCAAGAATTCAGCCGTCGCCACCATGGCGTCTCGCTGAGGATCGGAAGATGAAGACTCTGGGGGGAGACGAGAAGCCTGGTCAGCCACGATGTGATCGAGCCGCGTGTTCTTTGAGCCAGCAGCGATCCATCACGACAAGCAGGCCGGATTCTCTTGCACGAATGGCTGCCTGTTCGTTGCTGACTCCTTCTTGCATCCAGATGGCTTTGGCGCCATGAGTAATCGCTGCTTCGACGATAGGAAGAACGTCTTCGGATTTCCTGAAGATATTCACGAGATCAAGAGTACCAGGCACGGCGGCGAGTGATGGATAGGC
>JACMLT010000376.1 GCA_014379455.1 Nitrospiraceae bacterium | reverse complement strand
GTCCGGTAGCGGACGACCACTCGCCCCATCGCCAACTGTTCGGGATGAGGTGAATCGACGATGATTCGAGCAGGTGGCTCTGATACCAGCGGAACAACTGACGCAGGTGTGCCCACAAACCCGGCGGCGGGCTCATCGGTAAGAGCGAGTCCGCTGCCAACTGCAAGCGCCGCCCCAACAAGGGGCATTGAAATGATTGTGTGGTTCATATTGAATTTGATGATTCGAGTGAAAGTTCATGTGTAGGTCACACTCCTGCGTAAACCAGAGATGTGAAAGTTTTGCCGTCAATCAGCCACGTGCCCCATTTTTTATCAAAGGCGGCGGTTGGAGCTGCTACGATGACTTCGTTCAAAGACAGGCCCCGTTTCTTCAATGCCGCGACTTTATCGCGAACCGCGACCAGCATATCCCGGTATTCGATCAAGTCCGCTTTGTTTCCAATGGGCCCGTGGCCCGGGATGACGATTGTCTTTTCTGAGACTCGGTTGACGTTCAATTCCGTAGCTTGGATCGTTCCGTTGATACTGCCTCCGGTCGAATAGTCGATAAGGGGGAAATGACCATTCAACCAGGTGTCGCCAACGTGAAGAATATCCGCGTCAGTAAATTCGATCGAAATGTCCGAGTCGGTATGGGCAGACGGATATTTCTTGAGAACAAGGGTTACCCCGTTGAACTCGAGTTTGTGTTCCTCCGAGAATACGGTCGCTGGAAGCGCACCAGCAGGAGCCGCGGGAAATGTAAAATTAAAGATTTCCATCCTGGTGTTAACGGACATGTGCTTGCGCGTGTTCTCGTGGGCTGTTATTGTCGCCCCCTCCCCGTGCAACCATTCGTTGCCGTCGGTGTGGTCGAAGTGCCAGTGGGAATTGATGAGGTGCTTGACCGGATCACGGCTGATACTTGCCAGAGCTTCAGAAAGCTGTCGGCGGGACTCCGAAAGGCCGGCGTCAACGAGGAGTTTTCCATCAGGTCCCGTCAGCACCGCGATATTGCCGCCAGAGCCTTCGAGGACACTGATATTTCCGCGAAGCCTCGTGATCGAGATTTTTGCTTTGCCGGCATCCTTGTGAAACGTGATCACGGGATTCTCGGGATCGGCGAAAACCTGACGAGGAGCCAGACCGATCGCAGCAGTTGTAAAAGTGGCTACACCCAGAAAGTTTCGACGCGAAAGCATTCGACCTTCAGCAGGTGTCTGGTGGTAGAAATGAGTATTCATGGGATGATTCTAATTTTGATGTGGATTCAGAGTGCAGGGTGTTTGCGCAGGTATGCTCTAGCCGAGTCAGCCATCACCACGAGTCCTGCCCCCATCATGATGGCATCCTTGATGACTAACCGTCCTGCTCCGCTCAAGTAAGGGAAACCATGGTTCGCGCCTCCCAGGACGGGCACCCAGGTCTCAGGTGTCGTTACGAGAAAGGAGAGCGTCACGAACGACATGCCAAAGACGAGGAAGCCGCCGACAGCCGCCACCTGCGGGAACCATGGATGGAGGCATAGCATCAGGCCGTAGAGCACGATTAAGGAACCAAGACCATAAGCGAATGCGTACGTGCGGTTCTTCTTATGCCATTCGACATTGGCCGGCACGAAGGATCCCTCGGGATTCATGTGAGCCTTGTAATGGCCGGGATCCGCGTAGAAAAAACTCATTAGCGGACTGTTTGCCACGAAAGGCACGATACCTTGGCCCTCGTACTGAAATGCCTTCAAGCCGCCTATCCAAAAGAGAACGACAACGAGACCGACGCGGGTTACGGCGATTCCTACCCGATCGGCTGCCGCGGCGAATTGGAGGAGGTGATGAATGGGCTGGTTCATGGTATTTCTCGGTTCCTGATTCTCGTGCGGCGGACCGCCGACCATCCGAAAGAGCGTGGGCGATGCTCAGGGTCTCCGGCTTACCAAAGGAATGCTCGGCTCATAGCATGAATGCCAGATCCGTTGCCGACCGAAGCGCGCCGGCCATAGCCTCCTCCTTCACCTCAAGCCCTGCCAATGTCGGCTCCACAAAAATCTCATGGATCTCAGTAAACCCGATAAAGCCGAAGATCTGTTTAATGAAGGCGCTCTGTTGGTCGTATGTCTCAGCGCCACTGCCGGGACCGTATGCGCCGCCACGGGCATATACGGCAACCAACGGCTTTCCGGTCACCAGTCCTTTGTACCCCTCAGCCGGCGTAAAGCTGAACGTCAGTCCTGGTTGGGCGAGTAAATCGATGTAATGCTTCAGTTTATAGGGTATGCTGAAGTTCCACATAGGAAGTGAGATGACATATTTGTCCGCCGACTTGAAATGTTCGCAAAGTTTCACCACCGCAGTCCACGCTTCGAGCTGTGCCGCCGTATGTGGCTGTCCGTTCAGGATGGCATACTTGGCGTCTAGCACCGCTCCGTCAAACTCCGGAAGCTCCGCCTTCCAGAGGTCGACCGTCTCCACCGTGTCTTCAAGATGTGCCGCCTTGTAAGATTCAGTAAATTTACTGGCAACTGTGATGGAAGCCGAGCGCTCACCCCTCGGGGAGGATTGAATATGTAGTAGCTTAGACATGATATTGTTTGGTTGGTTCTTCGTTGACTCTTGGGTTGCTCGCTAAGAGGTTTTTGCCAAATTTCACACACCGGCATATACCAGTGAGACAAATGTCGCGGGCTTGATCACAAACCCGCCCCACTTCGCGTCAAACGGTTCGGTTGGCTTGGCTGCGATGATTTCATCGAGCGACCGGCCCTTTTTCTT
>JACMLT010000375.1 GCA_014379455.1 Nitrospiraceae bacterium | reverse complement strand
GGCCCTCATTTCGCTTCTACGAGCCCTTGAACCCAATTGCCGACTGCATAGGTTATGACGACAACGGACAGGGCGATAAGGAGATGCTCGCCTATGACCTTCCACGGGGGGATCGCTTGCGCCCGTGCGACAAAGAAACTGAGGACTGCCAGCAAGAGCAGCCCCCAGATCACGCTGATCACAATCGCTTGATCGAGCGGGCGGGTCACGACCGGGATCACGAACGTCATCGCGATTACAAACTTTGCAACAAACGTCGCCACGGTCGCTTCCCAAATTTGCCTTGGAGGACCGCTGTTCTTCGACTCTTCGGACACGTGGATGCCGAGGGCATCGGACATGGCATCGGCAATCGCAATGGTCACAATACCGCCAATCACGACGGTTCGTGAGTGGGTGCCTGAATGGAGACCCACCATCAACCCCAGTGTCGTAATCACGCCGGACGTAAGACCAAAACTCAGACCGGTTTTGAACGAAGTCTTCATCATCAATCTTCATTGTGGATATAACTCTACGCCCTAAGACTCTGCAGAAATACTAATGGGGTATCGTGGAAATTCAATGGCTCCCAGATCCAGGACGACAGAACACCTCGCGCAGGATGCTCAAAATGGCTGTCCATCGACTCGTGAGAAGTGAAAGGTTTCGAAGAAAGACCCTTCGGCAATACTACGTTTCACGTTTTACCTTTTACGTCTAACGCCTGGAACGACTTTTTCAGTACTTGTCCATGATGGCTTTCAGATCACTCCCGCTAATCACCTCTTGTTCGAGCAACTTCTTCGCTCCTTCGAGGAGCGCAGCCTTTCGTTCCACCAGCAGCCGTTTCACACGCTCATATTGCTCATCGATGATACGGCGCACTTCACAGTCGATCTCGCGGGCGGTCTCCTCCGAGTAGTCGCCTTTCTCCTGCGGCGCCTGGATCTGCATCATGAGTGACTGACGTTCACGATCGAGCGTGATGGTCCCCAGCTTCTCGCTCATCCCGTAGGATTTCACCATGCTCTTGGCAATGTCTGTCGCCCTGACCAGATCGTTCTGCGCTCCCGTGGAGGCTTCACCGAAGATCAATTCTTCTGCATTCCGCCCTCCGAGTAAGACGGCAATCTTGTTCTCCAGCTCCGTCTTGGTCATCAGGAAACGATCCTCCGTCGGGAGCTGAAGGGTATAGCCCAACGCGGCAATCCCGCGGGGAATGATCGAGATCTTCTGTATCGGGTCTGCGCCAGGAACCGATAGCGCCACCAATGCGTGGCCCACTTCGTGGTGCGCAACTCGTTCCTTCTCCATCTTGTTGAGCACTCGATTCTTCTTCTCCAACCCGCCCACGACCCGCTCCACCGCTTCTTGCAATTCCGAGTGGCCGACCTGCTCCTTATTCCGACGCACGGCCAACAGCGTCGCTTCGTTGATGATATTGGCGAGATCGGCGCCCGAGAACCCGGGGGTCATCGCGGCGATGACCTCGAGATCCGCATCGGGACCTAAAACCACTTGCTTGGCATGGACACGCAAGATGGCCAGGCGGCCGATCTTGTCCGCACGATCGACCAGTACCTGGCGATCGAACCGGCCGGCCCGCAACAGTGCGGGATCCAGGATCTCAGGCCGATTGGTCGCCGCCATCAGAATGACGCCGATGCGGGGATCGAAACCATCCATCTCGACCAGCAACTGGTTCAAGGTCTGCTCACGCTCTTCATGCGCCATGGGTCCCATCCCGCGGGCTTTTCCGATCGCATCCAGTTCGTCGATAAAGATAATACAGGGCGCTTTGACCTTTGCCTGCTCGAACAAGTCCCTCACGCGCGCGGCCCCGACCCCCACAAACATTTCTACGAACTCGGACCCGCTGATGCTGAAAAATGTCACTCCGGCCTCTCCGGCCACAGCGCGGGCCAGGAGCGTCTTGCCGGTTCCAGGCGGACCGACGAGTAAGATGCCTTTTGGAATCTTTCCTCCGAGACGCGTAAATTTTTCCGGTGTCTTCAGGAACTCGATCACCTCGCGCAGTTCTTCCTTCGCCTCGTCCACGCCGGCCACATCCGCGAAAGTCACCTTCGTGTCCTTCTCGGCATAAATCTTCGCCTTCGACTGCCCCACTGTCATGAACCCGCTTTGGCCTTGTCCGAACCGCTTCATGACAAAGAACCAAATGCCGACGAAGACCAGCGCAGGAACGACCCAAGAGAGGAGATCGCGCAAGAAGGTACTTTCAATCACGCCGCTAAACGTGACGTTGCGTGCGCTGAGCTCCTTGACCAGATCGAGGTCTTCAACTCGAACGGTCGTAAACAACTTCTGCTCTTTGGATCCTTCTTCCAGCTTCAGCTTCCCGGTCACTCTCTGATTGGTGACCGTCACTTCCGCCACTTTGCCGGCCGCTACAAGTGTCCTGAACTCGCTGTACGGAAGCTCTTCGAGCTTCTGGGTGGCCACGATGAAATCGTGCACGAGAATGACCGCGAAAATCGCGAGTAAGACATACCCGATCGAAAAAGAGATTTTTTTATTCACTGGCATCGCGATAATTTCACCCCACTGTCACGCGCCTGGAAGGCCTGATAGAAGCCAATGCCGAGGCGCTCATCACCCGATAGAAAAACTGCCCGTACCGGGCGTCGCCTCACTGGTAAGTCGGCTTCAGAAAGAGTCAAGGCAGGGGCCATCGCACGTCCGACGATGGCCCCTGTTACCTGCGAACGCAATTGTAAGACTTGCTCATTGTGCCTTCCACAGATCGATGACCGTCCCTGCTTCGTTCAGCTCCACCACAATCTGCGACCCTTCGGCGATCGGTTTGGTCTTCACGTCCAGCCGCTCAAGTGGGAACACTTTCTCTCCTTCTGGAGTGGAGAGCTTGATCTGATTCTTCGTCCTACCGGTATAGATCAATTTGCCGAAAATCCGACGGTGAGTTCCTTTCATATTCTTTTCTTTTCCGTGATGGTCGATGACCATATTCCCCTCATTGAGCCAGAGCGACACCTCATCACCGACCGCCGCATCGGCAGGGGCGGTTTTCGCGCTGATGGTGTAGAGCCCGGTCGGGGTCTTGATAGAGATCAAGCCGGACTGGATCTTCGTCACCGTGCCATTCACCTGAATCATATAGCCAGGCGTGGTGCGCGGGTGTTCGTCAAAGTTCATCTCCACGGTGAAGCGATGGATGTCGATGACTTTCCCAGCTTCGTTCAACTCGATCGTCACGGGTGCCCCCTCCTCGAACGTCGACATCTTGGATCGCCCACTTTTGACGTCAAACGCCTTTTCCCCCTCCGGCGTCCACAGCTTGATCTCATTGCGATCTGCAGAGGTATAGGTCAGGTCGCCCGACACGAACCGATGAAAATGTCTCTTCTTTCCCTTTCCCAAGAACGTCGATCACCGCGTTGTTTGAATTGACCAGCATTTCCACTTCTTCACCAATTTCCAGGAGGTTGGGTGTAAACGTAGAAGCGAAGGTCATCGTGCCCCAGGAGGTCTTCACGGTGGTGAGGCCTGATTGCACCTTCGAGACGACACCATTGACCTTCATCTGTGTTGACTTTGTTGCGGGCTTTTCGCCTTCGTCGGCAAACCCGTAGGGGCCCAGTCCCAACAGGCTCAGGACTATCGACCCGAAAATCATCATCTTGCGCATCAGTTTATTTTCCTTATATTAATCACAGCTTCCTACCCCGTCGTATGACGCCTTCGATCAGTCCATTCGCTTGCATCAATCCCTTGGGCAGCCGCTAGCCCTAGACGAACCGATCGAGCGGCAGAAAAGACCAAATGTGCTCTGACCCAACAGCCACATCTCTTTCGTCTGCCCGTGGTTGAGCACCCTACGGACTCATGATCCCGCATCCATACGGTCTCACCGAAAGACATCCTGACAGTCGAGCGTCACGCGACACCCGGATTGGCGCTGTCTTTATTCTGCTCCGCGCACGATCCGCAATCTGGTCACAATTGCTCAGTATGTTCAAACTACCAGGACGAATAGGTCCTTGCGGTTCTCGGCCTGACAGAGCAACGACACCTACAGCTGGAATTGCGGATGGGAAGGCGACGATGGGGTGCCGGACCATGTGATAGTCTTGCAGAAACAGCAGATCAAGAACATCGGCTGTCTCCTGTTTCTTTCCAACGGCACGCCGATGTTCTGTGCTGGCGACGAGTTCATGAATACCCCAGGGCGGGAACAACAATCCCTACAACCAGGATAACGAGACCACCTGACTGAACTGGGATCTGCTTCAGAAGAATCAGGACATCGTCCGTTTCTTTACACTGAGGGTCGCGTTTCGCAAAACCCACCCCTTCTTGGGGCGCAGCCGATTCTGGCGCGAAGATATCCACTGGTATGGAGTAGGAACAGAAGTCGATCGCTCACTCTGGTCGCATAGCCTGGCGTTCTGTCTTCACGGATCGTCCCAGCAGGACACCGACCTCTATGTCATGGTGAATGCCTATACGGAAGATCTTCACTTCATCATTCAAGAAGGTCGTGCGAGTGACTGGCTACGAGTGGTGGATACGAGCTTCCTCCCTCTAGATGACTTCGCCGAGCCGGGGCAGGAGATCCGTCTGCAGAATCTCGACTACCAGGTGAAAGCGCGATCTATCGTTGTTCTGATCCGTCGGTAATTGGACCCAATAGATTGGTTTAAAAACCCGTAGGGATGAGATGGTATCGATCACGAAGGGAAGACCGATCACTAGACATCCTACTGATCGACTAGAGGGAGGAGTGTCCCGTCAGGAGGGGATAGGTTCACGATCACGGGAAGCACTAGTACGACAGGCTAGGATCGGGCGAACGCGACCGCCGCAAGGAGGACTCCGAGAGCAAGGAATAGCCCGACGCGAGGCACCCAGGAGGAGGTACGAACTATGGTCTGCTCCCAGGAAGACCTGGCACCCTCAGGGAGAGCACTGATCTTCCTCACTTGTGGTCCGAGTAATAGATCGTGCGTAGCTGTGAGGGAAAGGAGGGCTCCGACCAATCCTAGCTTCATCCATAAGACATGCGGCCACCCTGCTGGGTCGAGAACAGAAAGGTTTCTCTGGTGAAGAAGCACCGGGCCGGTGCTCAATAAAACGGCAATCGCACCCCAGACCACAAAGCGGAATCGGCGTGCAGCAGAACGAAAGAGCGCCATGAATTCAGACGTGGCCTTACGGCTTCTGACCAAGGGGGCCAGGACCAGGGAAAGAAAAATCATTCCGCCGATCCAGCTGACGGCCGCAAGCACATGGAGCCAGACCAGGAAGACCATCATCCTCCCGGCCGATCCATCGGCAAACCCACACTCTTCATGCCAATTCGTCTCGAATGCCCGTGAAGACGGGCTGGTTACTGAGGTTCGTTTGGTTGAACAATACCAACTCAATGACCTGATCCGGAAAGATTCGATGAATGAACGAGACAGACTCGTCGGATTGGCGATTGTAGCAGAATCGTGAAGGCTACGAGTGCACTCTCGGCTCCTTGACGAGCCTGTGACCCACAAACCCGAAGAATGTCAGACTGACGGACGCGATCGCCCAGTAGTGCTTGAACGTCCTTACCGCAAAATCCACATCTTTGACTTTACTGCTCTGTTGCAGAAGTGTACGAATCTTCGCTCAACCGTCACCTCGACCTCAGTCTGATTCCATGGCGGGACAACCTTCTAGCCCGTTCAGCATAGTGCGCTCCTGTTGTTTCAAACTTACCGACCATTGTGGAAACGGCACAGACACCACCGCCGCTCGGCTGGACACGTCGAGGCACCTCACGTTCCATCAGAATATTGAAGCGCACCGATTGATCCGGACAAGACCGCTTGCGATCCGGCAAGTCCAGGTCACGATAACAGTCAGAACGCTGCCGGAGCGTGGTCGCACTTGATGTCGGGTTGGAGTGAGCCTTCGCCAAGGGTGGGAGAGTCGGAATGTTTCACCCACGGACTGATCCGTCGATTCCAGTCCGATCGGCAACGAGGGAAAGATCACAATCGCAACCTTTTGATCGCTGATCCTGCACATAATAAAAATCGGCGCCCGCGGGATCAAGCCTACGGACTGAGAGCTTTATTCACCGACCCTACAGGCGGTGCAAATCTATCAGCATGAGATAGAACCCCGGGGAGCTATATTTGCACACGCACTTCTCTGTTCTTTCCTCTAAATCGGCACAGGCGACGAGAGTCACAAGAACCTAGCCGGAAACTGCTTCGCCAATGCTGTCATTAGAGTATCTGCAATGACATAGACATGTTGTCGCATGATCGACCAGGTTTCCTCTAGCTTCGCATACTCTTTTTTTTTGTACTGGTTGATTTGGAGCACATGGTGAGCACCATGTGCCGCTATCAGGCCCCGAACGATGTCCTTCGGCAGGTAGTGGGGATTGATTCCGTTGAAAAACACGTCCATGTCGGCGGCGTTGGAGGCCAAGCGGCCAAGCGCACTATCTTGTTGACGCGTATTCCCCGCGATGGTGGCCTCGGAGTATTCTTTAACCGCACCATAATGACCGCTCAGCAAGGTAAAGAGATTCTCAGACCTCGCTTGGCCGTAGAACGGTATAAACGTGTTCGCAATCTGTTTTGCGTTGGCCAGGACTTGCTTGTCGGCAGCATCCCGCGCCGCCGGATCGGTTGCCGCGTTGTAGAGCACGACGTGCTGAATCAAAAAGATGTGCCCGAGCCAGAGATCACGAAAAGCCTTCTGCATCTCCGCCACACGGATGGGATTCGCATCCCCGGCTGCTCGCGACTCATATCCCACCAGGCTCACGAGCGTGAGAATCAACACCACCATAGCCGGATACCTCTTGTTCATGCAGCCCTCCCTTGAGTTTCCTGATTCTTAGGGACAGTATACATGGGAAGGCTTCCTCGCATCCATTGGCCTAGGTTACGAGCCGGCGACTTTCTCCTTTCGGGAAGGAGAAGGTCAGTCGTCACCCGGTCACAAATCACCCCAATCCCTGCCGTAACGGTGTGTACGCGCAACAGCCGTGCCGGGCTTGTACGTGATGCCCTCTCATTCATTTCATGGGTAAGTACGGAAGTTAGATCTCGGGAGAAAATAATCTGTGGGGTCAAAGCTCTGGCGCGTCTTGCTACAGGATTAGACCAACCAGTGGTTTATTGAAATCGATCCGAATAAACACAATGCGTTGCGTTGTCTAACTTCTTGGACAGAAGCTAGATTGAAATGGGGCAATGCAGGGACATGGAGAGACTCGATAAAAGGCGCGACTCGGCATACACAGGGTTATCGAGGGGGCTTCCCGTGCAACCTGCTCCGCCGAAGTAGCCGCTTCGGCTGCGAAGGCCGGGCATCCCCGTAGCATGGAGAATAAATAGAACTGAGGGAGTCCCGGATCTTGTACTGATGATGGCCTCGCATTCATACTAGGAATCTGTCAAACATGGACCGTTCTACCGCAGTGAATGACGGCCCAGCATCTACGGATTCTTCGTTATGCAGAATAGCCGCCGTATCGCTCGATGCACGAACCAAGTCCGGAGATATCTTTACCTCTTAGGCTCTGTCCTCATCACGACACTCATGTGTACACCGCTTCCGCATATTGCAACGGCGTCGACGAATGATGTCCGGGATCGGATTGAGGACATTGCCGCGCTCGCCAACGGCGCTCTTATACTGACCGTAACCGAAGGGCACTTTATCATGGGCACCGCCCGCGCAAGCCACGAACCGTTCAGCTTCGATCTCCAGTACGACGACACAGAGCAGCCACAGCGTCGCGTCTGGCTCAATCAGTTTGAAATCGATCGGGATGAAGTGAGTCTGGGAGAGTATCTGCTGTGGCTGCGGCAGCAACAACGCCATCTCTCCGAAGAAGTGCGGAAATTGATCGATCATGTCACGACGATCCATGCTATGCCGCCCGAGACATTGACACGTTGGCCGGCACTCTACGTCACCTGGTCTGAAGCTTCTGACTTTTGTCACGCACAGGGAAAGCGGCTTCCAACAGAAGCCGAGTGGGAAAAAGCCGCGCGCGGGGACAGCGGCAATCTCTTTCCATGGGGTCAGAGACCTCCCACGCCGGCGCTCGCGATGTTCGGGCAGTATCACGCCCACGAGATTCCCATCGTGGCCTCTGTCGATAGTGGCGAGGAGGGGCGAAGCCCCTACGGCCTGCATCATATGGCAGGGAACGCGGCCGAGTGGGTCGAAGACTGGTTCGGGATCGACTACTATGCGACCATGCCGGATCGCAACCCCCACGGACCTGCCACCGGACGATACAAGGTGGTGCGCGGAGGATCGTGGAAGAGTACGCCGACGTTGCTGCGAACGGCTACCAGAGGCGGAGCATCGCCGAATCAGCGCGCCGCGACCATCGGGTTTCGCTGCGCCCGATCCGCCCAGTAATGGAAATTGATTGTGGTCTAGGAGGACTCATTGATTTGGACTTACCTGCTCATGGCAATTGTGATGAGCCTCGGCCTGACAACCCAAGCTCCCCTCGCCGCTGCGTCGGAGAATGAAGAGCGAGCATGGAAAGTTTATACGAACGCCCGCTTCGGCTTTTCCGTCCGTTACCCCGAAGACTGGCGGCTTGGCAATCCGATATCGGACGGGGTCGGCGTCACGCTCCACCCGCCGATCGACAACAGCCTTGTGGCGTTCTCCGGCCACATGAATGTCCTGGAGGGTAAGAGCCAGGACGGACGACAGACACTTGATGAATTTGCCGCGGCCCATCGCCGCATTATCACGGAACTCTTCGGCAAGAAAACGATCACGGTGACATGGCGGAAGGATCAGGAGATGTCGCTGGCCGGATTCCCCGCGAAGCGATTAACCTTCACGTATTCAGACGACAAGCAGGGGGACATAATCGAGCATCACATCTTTTCACTCGGCCGCAACGAGGGCCGCGGAATACGCATCAAAGCGCCTCTCTCGGCAGAAGAACGAGTGCTCCCGACGGTCACGAGAATGTTGGAAACCTATCAGCCGGGACGAGATCAGAACGCGGTCAGCCCTCTGATACCGAAGCCTGACTCTCCACAAACTGCGCCACACTCATGAACTGAGCCCGCCGCTATGCGCCATTATCCCGTAACACACTCAGATGCTTCATCGCTTCTCTCGCTGCCGCGCGGGCTTTGGTGGCAGGATTCAAACTGGCTCCAGGATCGACCGTATCACCCATCGCAGCCACTCGCTGACACTGCTTGATGGCTTCCTGTAAATGAGGCACGGCGTCCTTGCCATGTTCATCAGTGAGCGGCAACGATTGGAGAATCGCTTCCGCATGTTTCGCCACTTCACCGCAGTGATGCACGATAGCCTTCCCATCACCCATCCCTCCGTCCATGACCATGTCTTCGGCGTCTCGCAGCATCGCCTTCCCGCGATCCTGAACGCTCTTCGGCGATCCAGCCTGAACGAAGGACATCCCGAAGGACAGAGACAATGCGACAACGATGAGGGATTGAAAGACTCTGCGTTTCACCACGAGCTTTCGGTCACTTCGCGTCAAATTGCACCTCGAGCGTGGCGGTGTCGTTCGGTGTCACGGTCAATTCCCGTTCCTGAACACCCAGAATCGGATGCCAGGCCTTCACGCGGTAGGCACCGGGAGGAAGGTCACTGATGAAAAATGCACCGGCCACGTCCGTCACGGCATAATAGGGGTTGTCGATCGCATACCCCCAATTCTGCATGTACGGATGGACGCCGCACTGCATGGTGAAAACTCTCCGCCCTTTCACTAGATGCACGATATCGGTGGTCCCGGTCGCTTTCAGCGAAGGCCGATGCAGGACAATATCCACCCCGGCCTGGTCGTAGGCGTAGCCCTGAATATCGTGCGACACGGGATCCCGATTGGTCACAGTCAGTTGCCGCTTATCGCTTACGACCGTGACGAAGGGAAGAAACTGGCACACGTTGGCTTCGACCTGGGCATTCGTAAAGGTGAACG
>JACMLT010000374.1 GCA_014379455.1 Nitrospiraceae bacterium | reverse complement strand
CTTCGTAGTGCTCAGCTGCGCGAAGGATACCTTCCGCGGCATCTTCAACATACAGAAACTCTCGAGTCGGAGACCCGTCTCCCCACAGTGTGAGTGTGGCGTGGCCGGCTTCTTGGGCTGCCACACATTTGCGTATTAACGCTGGAATGACATGAGACGTTGCCAGGTCAAAGTTATCGCGGGGGCCATAGAGGTTTACCGGGAATAAGACAATTGAATTGAACCCATACTGTTCACGGTAGGCCTGCGACTGCACCAGCATCATCTTCTTGGCGAGACCGTACGGTGCATTGGTCTCTTCGGGATATCCGTTCCAGATATCGTCTTCCTTAAATGGAATGGGGGCAAACTTGGGGTAGGCGCAGATGGTGCCCAGCGCCACAAATTTCTTCAGCCCCCGTTGGCGCCCAACTTCTATGAGCTGGCTACCCATCATCAGGTTGTCGTAGAAAAACTTTCCTGGGTTGGCTTGGTTCGCGCCGATCCCTCCAACCCGTGCGGCCAGATGGATGACCATATCGGGAGTTCCATCGCTGTAGAGCTGCTTCACGGCGTCCATTTGTACAAGATCGTAGTCTGTGCTGCGAGGTACGATAATGTCTCGGCAGCCCTTTGTCTGCAGCTGTTCCACAACGAACGATCCCAAAAAGCCCGCTCCGCCCGTAACGACAACGCGTTTCTCGTTCCAAAATGATGTCATAGTTGCCTGAGTGCCTCCAATGTGTCCGCCTTAGGTTTTCTTCCGAGTCCCATCCAATTTTTCTTTTTCTGCAGCCAAGTCAGCATCCACCATCATAGCGATCAACTCGTGGAACCGCACCTTCGGTTCCCAGCCAAGTTCTTTCTTCGCTTTGCTCGCATCGCCGATCAGAAGATCCACCTCGGTCGGACGATAGTACTTCTGATCGATCTTGACATGTTTCTTCCAATCCAGTTGCAGACGGTCGAACGTCAACTCGAGCATTTCCTTGACGGTATGCGTTTCGCCGGTGGCAATGACGAAATCGTCGGGGGTCTTCACCTGCAACATCATCCACATGGCTTCGATGTAGTCGCCGGCGAAACCCCAATCGCGCTTCGCATCGAGATTTCCCAGGAACAGATCCTGTTGCACACCCAACTTGATGCGGGCCGCGGCTTTCGTGATCTTGCGCGTCACAAACGTCTCGCCGCGCCGAGGCGATTCATGGTTGAACAAAATGCCGTTACAGGCGAAGAGGCCGTAGGCCTCCCGATAATTCACCGTCACCCAGTAGGAATAGACCTTGGCAGCTCCATAGGGACTGCGAGGATAGAATGGTGTGGTTTCGCGCTGAGGGACGTCCTGCACCTTGCCAAACATTTCGCTGGACGAGGCTTGATAAAACTTTGGCTTCAACCCTGACTCGCGAATGGCTTCCAGAAGGCGGATCGTCCCAAGTCCGGTAATTTCGCCGGTATACTCGGGGATATCAAAACTCACACGCACATGACTTTGCGCGCCCAGGTTGTAAATTTCATCGGGCTGGATCGTACGAATAATGCGGTTCAGAGAACTCGCGTCGTTGAGGTCGCCATACACCAAATGAAGCCGCCGATGCGGAACATGCGGGTCTTCGTAGATAGGATCGATCCGTCCCGTATTGAACGAACTTGATCGTCGAATAATGCCATAGACCTCATAGCCCTTCCCCAGAAGAAATTCGGCCAGATACGATCCATCCTGCCCTGTAATACCACTGATCAACGCTTTTTTCACAAGCATACTCCTAGGTTGTGCCGGGATAACATGGACGGATTATGTCTTGATTACACAATGTTGTCTACAAGCTGCACACTTCCGATCGAACCATGGATCACGGCTTATTCTTGCACAGAACCTTCTCCGCGCATTAGAATGCCCTGGTCCATGTAACGCGTGATCTGTGGTCGGTCTCGAAGACTTATGACGATACGTCGGAGCATCATATTCGCCTATATCCTCTGCGGCACCTTTTTGGTGGCCCACATCATCAACGCCGTGATTGCGGAGGCCTTGTCTGTTCCGAGCGGATCGGTGCGCCCATCACCAGGGACGGACCGAGAAGATGAAGCGAAGACTTCTGCATCGGCAATGATTGTATCTATTCAAAAGAGTGGGCTCTTTCCCCTTCCGCCTGATCCTGTGGGTGTGAACGCAACTGGAGCCAGTGCGTCGGCGCCGCCACGCGTACCGCTCAATCTGGCGTCAAAGCTCAAGCTGCTGGGGGTGGTGATGGGCGAGTATGAAGGGGTCTCGGCGATTGTTGAAGAACTGTCGAGCAAACGCCAGCTATTTTTTCGATTGCATGACCACATCCCTGATATCGGTGAGATCAGTGAAATCCGTCGGGACGGGATGGTCGTTCGGCAGGGCGATCAACAAGAGCTCCTTGAACTCGCAATCTCGCAGATCGAGAAACCTCCGTCTGCTCCAGCGCCCGCTACAACAGCCGTTGCTCCAAAACCTGCGAGCCCAACGCGTACGGTCCTCGATCGAAGAGTCGTTGAGCAAGCCATGGATGATCTGCCCAAACTATTGTCCCAGGCGAGAGCCGTGCCAAACCTCGTGAATGGAGCGATGAACGGGTTCCGCCTAGACTACATCGCACCGTCCAGTTTTTATGAGACGATCGGTTTGAAATACGGGGATATCCTCCAGCAGGTCAATGGCGTGGACATTCGTGACCCTAGCACGATCCTCACCCTCTTCCAACAGCTTCGCAACGAACGCGCCGTGAAGCTCGACGTCTTGCGCAACAATCAGCGCACAACCATGAACTTCGAAATTCGCTAAGCGTATTACTGCCTTCCCAATACCTTCTCCCCAACCATCTCAGCCATGCCCTCGGGTTCTGGATCGAGATCCTCTCCTAGGGAGCCTGTCCGACATTGCCTTCGTGACGAGGCGAAAGAGATGCGGTCAGATGCGAGGCCGCAGGCCTGGAAAAACCGGAGGCGTATTCGCTGGAATACGTTGAGGTTTTTTCGGGCCGAGTACGACGCAGATGGTCGCAGATCTTTCGCCGCAGTAGAATGGTCAATGTCGGACCGGCTCCCAGGCTCAGACGAGGGACGAACCTCCTGTCAGCAGAAAATACCCCGCATTGTAGATGATGTGTAGTGCGAGTGGAGGAAGGACAGAACCAGAACGATCACGCAGAACCCCAAACAGCAGCGAGGGAAACAACGTCGACAAGGCCCACGGAAGCGAATGCGTCGCAATGTGCGCGCCAGAAAATACGATCGACGTCAGAAGATTAGCGATGCTGATTCCGACGAACGATTGCCGCCCCCATCCATGAGTGAATAACCATCCTTGCAGACATCCTCGAAACAGAAGCTCTTCAACAGTCGGCTGCCACAGCACCGCCACAAGGAACGATAGTGAGAATATGTGCGGCCACGGCAAGGGTTGGACGACCGCCAGGAACGGCAACGCGAGCCAAACGGCTGCACCCATG
>JACMLT010000373.1 GCA_014379455.1 Nitrospiraceae bacterium | reverse complement strand
GCATCCACGTGTCCGAAGAGTCGAAGAACAGCGGTCCTCCAAGGCAAATTTGGGAAGCGACCGTGGCGACGTTTGTAGCAAAGTTTGTAATCGCGATGACGTTCGTGGTTCCGGTCGTGACCCGTCCGCTCGATCAGGCGATTGTGATCAGCGTGATCTGGGGGCTACTCTTGCTGGCTGTCCTCAGTTTCTTTGTCGCACGGGCGCAAGCGATCCCCCCGTGGAAGGTCATAGGCGAGCATCTCCTTATCGCCCTGTCCGTTGTCGTCATAACCTATGCAGTCGGCGATTGGGTTCAAGGGCTCGTAGAAGCGAAATGAGGGCCATCTCCGTTGAATTGCGGCAAGAAACAATACCATGACGACGCAACGAGAATCCGGTCTTACGATGGACTACGATCATCTCATCACGCTCTGGACCTCGGGGGTCCGGGACTATCATTCGATGCTCTCCGACTACCTCACGGCCAACTCCATTTTCGTCGCGGTCATCGGGCTGATCGTGTCCAGAGAGTCGGCGACTATGTCACTTACCGTGTTAATTCTTCTTCTGTGCATTTTTGGCATTCTCCTCTGTCTTCAGATGGCGATCGTCCTCGGCCGTTTGTCAGGGCAGAATGGATTGTGGGAATGGCAGCTGAGGGGAATCGAACTGGCTCAGGAGTGGCAGGGGCAGAAACTCGTCACGGGCCTGTATCGACTCCACGAAACGCGGCAACCGGTCGAAGATCTGCGGAACGAGCCTCCTGTCTTCAAGCCGAACTGGGCGTTCCGCCAGCACCGGCAGTGGTGGGCCATCGCTCCGTCAGTTTTCCCTGGTTTTTTGGTTGCGCCTATGGCCTGTTCTTGATCTGGGCAGTGACACATCTCTTTCGCTGATGTGCGGCTTTCTCGTACCGTACCGATTCGGTTGTTAAGCGATAAGGTATGTGCTCGTTCGATCGTGGTTCTCGTGAAACAAAGGCAGTAGAGGAAGGATATTGACATGCCTCATTGTGTGTCTCCGCTTGTTGCCTATTTTTCAATGGAGATCGGTCTTGAATCCGGGATGCCGACCTATTCGGGAGGGCTTGGTGTGCTTGCCGGCGACACGATTCGTTCGGCTGCGGATCTCGACGTGCCGATGGTGGCGGTGTCGTTGATCCACCAGCGCGGATACTTTTTCCAGCGACTGGATGCGCAGGGTGATCAAAGCGAGGAGCCTGTCGCATGGCCGGTCAATGATTTTGCTGAGCTGATCGACGAGCGGGCCACGGTCGATATCGAAGGTCGCACGGTCCATGTCAGGGCCTGGAGGTATCGCGTCACGGGTGAGTCCGGGCATGTCGTTCCGGTGTATCTGCTCGATACAGACGTAAGCGAGAATCAGCCATGGGACCGGACACTGACGGATGTGCTCTATGGAGGCGACGACCATTATCGCCTGTGCCAGGAAATGGTGCTGGGGGTTGGAGGATTTCGACTCTTGCGGGTCCTCGGCTATACAGACATCCGTCGCTTCCACATGAATGAGGGGCACGCCGCTTTGCTTGTCCTTGCGCTTGGCGAGGAGAAGTTGGCCGAGCAGAACCAGTCGGATTCGATTTCGAACGAGCTGATTGAAACCATTCGCGAACAGTGCGTGTTTACAACTCATACCCCCGTGCCGGCAGGGCACGATAAATTTTCCGAAACACTCGCGCGCCAGGTGTTGGGCGATCGCTGGTGGGGCCTGCTGAAGGCCTGCGGTGTTGAGGAGACGCTCAATTTGACGCAACTGGCGCTACGAGGCTCTCGGTATGTTAACGGAGTGGCGATGAAGCATGGGGAGGTCTCGCACAGCATGTTCCCCGGCTACCCGATCCATTCCATTACCAACGGAGTGCACGCGGTCACGTGGACCGCTCCATCGTTCCAGAAGCTCTTCGATACCCATCTGCCGGACTGGAGGCGGGATCAACTCTCGTTTCGCTATGCCGTGGGCATTCCCACCTCGGATATCTGGGCGGCTCATGTGGAAGCCAAGCGCACGTTGGTCGAGCATGTGAATCGGGAGTCGAACGCGGGGTTTGATCGCGATGTGTTGACAATCGGATTTGCCCGTCGGTTTGCGGCCTACAAACGGGCCGGTCTGATCTTTCAGGATCTCGATCGGCTCAAGAGAATTATTCGAGAAGCTGGACCGATCCAGATCGTCTTTGCCGGAAAAGCGCATCCACGCGACCGAGAGGGCAAGGACCTGATTGCGCACATCCATGAGATGCGTGATGCGCTACGCGATATCATCAATGTTGCCTACCTGGCCAATTACGACATGGAGGTAGCCAAGATGTTCTGTGCCGGTGCCGATGTGTGGCTCAATACACCGTTGCCGCCGCTGGAGGCATCAGGAACGAGTGGGATGAAAGCAGCGATGAACGGGGTTCCGAGCCTGAGTGTGCTCGACGGCCGGTGGATCGAGGGCCACCTCGAAGACGTGACCGGCTGGTCAATTGGTGATCGAGTGGAAGCACGGCCTGAGCCCGAGACGGATGCTCGTTACGCGGCAGATCTCTATAGAAAGCTGGAAGAGAAAGTCGTGCCCTGTTTCTACAAGGACCGCGAACACTTTGTCGAGATCATGCGGCATGCGATTGCCTTGAACGGAGCATTTTTCAATACGCAGCGCATGGTCGCTCAGTATCTCCACAATGCCTATCGATTGGGGCAAGCGCGTATGCCCTAGTACGCAAGATTTATGATGGTTCGTCGCGAAATTCCTGCGCGTGCGTTCCTCGTGAAGCGCGCCCCTCGACAGGCTTGGGATGCCTGAGCCCGTCGAAGGACGTATCGCGTGTTTCCAAGGAATGTTCAATGGTCAATTCCAGGGAGAGGATCAGGGTCGGCCGTGCGTTCGGAACATTCATGCGCACAACCGCTGCCCCCCGCCCAGAGGTGTCTCACGTCTTCACTTCTTCTCTTCAGTTGTCAGATGGCTGATGACTTTCTTGGCACCAGCTTCCTTCGCGTTTTCAATCGCGGCATTGGCGGCACTTTGATCCTCGACGGACCCTCTGAGCGTCACGACTCCATCCCTAACTGTGACGTGGATGAAATCGCCGTCGACGTAAGGACTTAATGATATCTCCCTCTTGACATCTAATTTCAGTCGCAAGTCGGCCTTGTTATCTGAGTAATGGGGATCAAGGGAGGATTGCGACTTACCGGCAAAAGACTTCTCTTCCGCCTGGCTCGGTAGAGGCAGCGCCAAAACCAATGCTCCTGCAATGACGAATCCGGCCAGTACCGTCCCTTGTGAAACCTTATGAATTGCCGAAAGGCCTGTGGGCATGGATTGCGAAGAAAGCCAATGAACTGTGGGAACAACGCGGTTGCCGCGAAGGCCATGATTTCGAAGGCTGGTTCGACGCGGAAGCGATTGTGATGGAAGCGAGGCGCGAAGCCTCCCATATGAGCAGAATTGAGCAGACCCAGATTGACCAGTTGGATAAGGTTAGCCAGGCTGGAGACACCATCGCCAAGGCGGCAATACCAAGAAATTGCGGGCGTTCATCCGCGAGTATTTTTTCGTTTCGCTTCTCAGGGCGTGCGCGGAATTTCTGGCAATCGAGAACATGAGCCGCGTGACGGCGGTAGCGCGCCGAGAAGAACATCGATGAACGGCTGGAGGACATCAACGGGATATTACATCATTGCGCCAGGGTGGCATTGACGAGACCTCCTCAACGTCATCTCAGGATTCGAAGCGCCGGCGAACGGGTGAAATCCGCTTGCTGCCTGCGGATTGGCGCAGATTGAATGAGGGAGTATGCGATGGGAACAACAATGAACGCGTTCGTGATGGAAGGCATCGGCAAGGTCGGCTTCATGGAGAAGCCCATTCCGAATGAGGTCGGACCCAACGACGCCATTATCAAGACGACCCGGGCGCTCGTGTGCACGTCGGATGTTCACACCGTGAAGGGTGCTATCGGGAACCGGAAGAACCTGACGCTAGGGCATGAGGCCGTGGGAGTGGTGTACAAGCTTGGCAACCAGGTTAAAGACTTCCGCGAAGGAGATCGCGTGGCGGTCAATGCGATCACGCCTTGCTACACCTGCGACAACTGCCTGCGGGGGTACTCTTCTCAATGTGGGCAACTCCTCGGAGGCTGGAAGTTTGCCAATATCAAGGATGGGAGCTTCGCCGAGTACTTTCACGTGAATGCCGCCGCCGGGAATCTAGTCCGCATCCCCGATTCCGTGTCTGACGATAGCGCGGTCTATACGTGCGACATGATGTCCACCGGGTTTATGGGGGCCGAGCGGGCAAACATTCCGCTAGGCGGAACCGTAGCCGTATTTGCACAAGGACCGGTTGGGTTGATGGCGACGGTCGGTGCACGGTTACTGGGCGCCGGGTTGATTGTCGCCGTGGAAAGCATGCCCGGACGGCAGCAACTGGCCAAGCGGTTCGGCGCGGACGTGGTGGTGGATTTTACCAAGGTTGATCCGGTCGAGGAGATTCTACGATTGACGGGAAGTCAGGGAGTGGATTCAGCCATTGAGTGTCTTGGTGCGCAAGTGACCTTTGAAGCGTGCGTGAAGGCCACGCGTCCTGGCGGCACGATTTCTGTGGCAGGCTATTTCGGAGATGGCGACTACGTAAAGATTCCGCGATTGGCATGGGGCGTGGGTCTTGGCGATAAGACGATCCGCACGGGGCTCTGTCCAGGGGGGAGAGAACGGATGGCCCGCCTGATCCGCTTGCTCGAAGTCGGTCGCGTGGACCCGAGGCCCATGACCACGCACCGGTTTGCATTCGACCAGGTTGATCAGGCATTTCGTCTGATGGAGACAAAGGAAGACGGCATCATCAAGCCTTTGATCAGTTTTCACGGATGACCGCCGCCGCCGCGTCTCTTTAGGATACAGAAGAAGACCAGAAAACCCGTGGCACGTACTCGGCGGGCTCGCCCCGGTCATCGGCACCGTGGGCGTGATCGTGCTGCTGAAAGGCAGGAGAAAGAACGTCCGTTGAACCGGTGGGCCGAATAGGTGACTCTGTTGTATTCAGACATAGGAGGTCGGACATGGAAAAACACAGAATATTGAGATCACGAAGGGTGCGCTGGGGTGCCCTCGCCGTCCTGGGGCTGGTGGGGTGGCAGGTGATCGGTGCGACGCCGATCGTCGCTCTGGACGTCGTGCCTGCGCTGGAACCACGCATCAAGATCACCATCCGCGATTTCAAGTACGTGCGCACCAAGATGGAGTCGATCCGCGCGGGAGCGCCGATGCTGTTCGTGGTTCACAACGAGGACGCTGTCCGGCATGGATTCATCTCGCCCCTCTTCCTGGGCCGCTCCGTTCAGGGGGAAGGAGAGGGCATCAAGGCCTTCGGAACGGGCATCGAAGGGTTCCACCTCGATCCTGGCAAGACGTTAGCGATCCGCCTGACGCCTGATCGACAGGGAAAGATCACGTTCCGCTGCGACCTGCACCCGGAGGTGCAAGGGGAATTGTACTTGCTCGACGTGCCGGTCGGGTAATCTCTTGGAAAGCCTGTCATGTTGAGAACGGTGGCGGGGCGGGGCATGGCCCTGCACAAATGGAGAGGTGATCTATGATCGGTCAATCACGACGCGGTTCGCCTCGGAGCACCCCCACTGGACGACGGTCGAGCATACGCCGTGGGGATCGTCACCAGCTTGTTCACCTGATGCTGATGGTTCGGTGCTCATGGTCTGGAACCGAATACGATAAGCGTCGAGTTGGAAGGGGACACGCCATGCTCGAGCCGAACGTGGTGTACTACTTCCGGAAGGAATGTGACCGGGTTATCAAGATCATACGGCATATGATTGCCGTCAACGGATCGTTATTCTATATGCACCGGATGGTCGCGCAGTATCTCCACAATGCCTATCGATTGGGGTAAATGAACATGTCGCAGAGCCAAAGACTTGCGGGGCATTGAGTCGCTCAAATCGCACTGAGGAACGTGCAACCAGCTGACGCGAATTCCACCACCGAAGCTGTAACGCTGTTGCATAACGGGGCAGACTGGTTCAGCGGAAGGAGTTCAGAGGGCGATTTCAAGGGGCCCATGTCTTGCAGAATCGAAGCGCATAATGCACGAGCGCGCGTGGTCATCACGAGTGTGCCTCACGCACAACAACATATACAAGAAGGTTCGTATGAAACAGCTAGTAGGAATGTTAGCCCTGGCGATCGGCGTGGTGTTGGTGCTGAACGGCCCCGCGTGGAGCGATCAGAAAGGGAAGGGAAAGAAAGATGAATCGAAAGAGACGGTTGAAATGGCTGCCAAGGCCAAGGTGACAATCGATCAGGCGATCAAGACGGCGTCGGAGAAAGTGGCCGGCAAGGTGGTCGAGGCTGAATTGGAGAAGAAACACGATACACTCGTGTGGGAAGTCGAAGTTGTCACGGCGGAGAATAGGGTGATGGAGATTCACATCGATGCGGAGTCGGGAGCCGTGATCGACGTGGAGGAAGAGAAGTCGGAGAAAGATATGAAGAGCGAGCAGAAACAGGGGCGCAAACAGAAGCATAAGCCCTGAGCGAATCAGGCAGCCAGCAGAATCAGCAGGTAACGGTTGGACCAGAGGCTAGGGGCGAAGACTTTCAGTCGAGAACATCAATTTTCTCTCTTGCCGGGAGCCTTGCGCCCATGGCCTAGCCAGTTGCCTCGCGTTAGCGAGGAACTGTCATGAATCATGCGGGCGAGGACTCCGGTTGTTGTTTCAATGAGAAAGATATCCGCTATGCCTCAGTTGCTAGAGAACCAGACGGCCAAGACCTGGCAGTTCACCCCGGACAAACTCACAGCACTCCTTGGCACCGATTCCGAGTGTGGGCTCGCCGGGCAGGAAGTCGAGCGGCGTTATGCCGAATTCGGCCCCAATGAACTGCCCGAAGCCCCGCCACCATCACTACTGAAGCTGTTTCTCTCTCAGTTTACGAGCGTCATTGTCTGGGTGCTGATCGGGGCCGCCGTTATATCCGGTCTATTGGAAGACTGGCTCGATGCGGCGGCCATCCTGGCTATCGTGCTGCTCAACGGTCTGCTCGGGTTCGTGCAAGAGTTCCGGGCCGAGCGGTCCTTGGCCGCGCTTCGAAAGATGTCGGTGGCAACGGCCCGGGTATTCCGTGACGGCGTCCTCCAGTCTATTCCTGCACGGGAATTAGTGCCAGGCGATTTAATCCACCTTGAAGCCGGCGACCGTATCCCAGCGGATGCTCGGCTCATCTATACCGCGAATTTTCAGGCGCAAGAGGCTTCGCTGACCGGCGAATCCACGCCGGTTCAGAAAATGGCAACCGCCCTCGACAGGTCCGACGTGTCCTTGGCCGACCAGACCAACATGGCATTCATGGGCACCATTGCGGTCTCAGGCAAGGCCCGCGCGCTGGTCGTCGCGACGGCGCTCCGAACGGAGCTGGGCCGGATAGCCTCGATGATTCAGAAGGAGTCGGAGGCTGAACGGGCAGAGACCCCGCTGCAACGCCGGCTCGAACAATTCGGTTATACCCTCTTGTGGCTGGCGCTGGCTGTGGTCGCCGTCGTGTTCGCCCTGGGCTATCTGCGCGGCGAGCCGTTGGTGACTATGTTCATGACCTCGGTGAGTCTGGCTGTGGCGGCCGTGCCAGAAAGCCTCCCCACCGTGGTGACGATTACATTGGCGCTGGGGGTGACCCGCATGGTGAAGCGGCATGCGCTGATTCGCAAACTGCCTGCAGTTGAAACGCTCGGATCCGCTACGGTCATCTGCACCGACAAGACCGGCACGTTGACGAAGAACGAGATGACGGTCACGAGGTTGCTCACCGGAGACCGGGAGTTCGAGGTCACGGGCGAAGGGTATGAGCCGGTCGGCGAAATCAGAGAAAACAGTTCTGAGTTGAAAGTTCTGAGTGCTGAGTTATCCGGAAAAGGAATTGAGCGTCGCTCCGATAACTCAGCACTCAGAACCCAGAACTCAGAACCGAGCCAGTCTCCAGCCTTGCGCGAACTGCTGACGGCGGCAGTGCTCTGCAATGGCGCGACACTGCGACTGGAGGAGGGTGCTTGGCGAATTCTAGGAGATCCGACCGAAGGTGCGCTGTTGGTCGTGGCAGCGAAAGCAGCGCTTACAATAGAGGCACTCGCTTCGACCTCTCACTTTCTCGGGGAGGTGCCGTTCGATCCGGAGCGCAAGATGATGACGATCGTACGGCGGACGCCGGACGGACCGGTCGCGTACGTCAAAGGCGCGCCGGATGTCTTATTGCGGCACTGTACACACCGTTTGGCCATGGACGGCACGATTGAACCGATCACGGAATCCATTCGTGCCGCCACCCTTGAAGCGAATGCGGCGTTCGCGCATCAAGCGTTGCGCGTGCTGGGAATGGCCCATCGGCGATTGGAACGCGAGCCTGACGCCTATCGCGCGGATGAGTTGGAGAACCAGCTGGTGTTTCTTGGGCTCGCAGCCATGAAGGACCCGCTGCGGCCGGAAGCAAAGGCAGCCGTTCAGGCATGCCGCGACGCCGGCATACGCACGGTGATGATCACGGGGGACCACAAGGACACCGCAGCGGCGATTGCAGGGGAGCTCTACGGGACGGACAGCCAGGTGGAAGCCTTGTCCGGGATGGAACTCGATCGTTTGTCCGACGATGAATTGGTCAAGACTGTGGATCAGGTGGCGGTCTATGCAAGGGTCTCGGCGGAACACAAGTTACGTATCATCCAGGCCTGGAAACGCCGAGGCGGGATTGTGGCGATGACGGGAGACGGCGTGAACGATGCGCCTGCGATCAAGGCAGCGGATATCGGCATCGCGATGGGGATCACCGGAACCGATGTCACGAAAGAAGCCGCTGACATGGTGGTGACGGATGACAACTTTGCCTCAATCGCGTCGGCGGTGGAAGAAGGCCGGGGGGTCTTCGATAACATTCGGAAGACCGTTCATTTCCTCCTGTCGTGCAACCTGAGCGAAGTGCTGGTCATGTTGTTTGCGGCGCTGCTGGGCCTGCCTCTGCCGCTCCTACCGATTCAGATTCTCTGGATGAATCTCGTCACAGACGGCATCCCCGCCTTGGCGCTGGCGGTCGATCCCAAGGCGCCCGATCTGATGACGCGTCTGCCTCGCAGGCCGGAGGCTCGGCTCCTGGACGGCGGACGATTACTGGCTATCGGCGGAGAGGGGTTGATGCTGGGGCTGATCGCGTTAGGCGCGTTCAGCTATAGCCTCTATGGTCTGCATCAAGAGCTCGATCAGGCCAGGACGGTGGCCTTTACGGTGTTGGTGGTGGCGCAACTGGTGCATGTCTTCAACTGCCGGAGCGAACGGCTGTCGCTCTTCCAGTTGGGCGTCGGGACGAATCGCGCGCTGGTGTGGGCGTTCCTCCTCTCGCTGGTTGTGCAGGTGGCGGTGCTCACCGTCCCAGCCGTCGCGTCGATCTTCAAGGTTGCCCCGTTACCGATCGAAGACTGGGCATTAATGGGAGCCATGGGCCTTCTGCCATTCTTCCTGATGGAACCGATAAAGGCTCTGCGACGACGATGAAGAATGTGTTGGCGATCAATAGTGGAAGTTCATCCTTGAAGTTTAAGGTCATCGAATTCGACGAATCTCCGAGGACAGCCGCCCGCTTCACCGGGAGCAGTCGGTATGAAGGATCTATAGAAGGTATCGGGCTTGCTGCGAAGACGATGCTCCGTCCCGCTGGAAAACAGGTGGTCCAGGTAACACGTAATGTCTCGACCCATGCTGAGGCGGTCCGGTGCATGATGCAGATGTTGGAGGAATCGAGCCGCCTTGACGGACAAGATCTCCGCATTGATGCGGTTGGGCACCGAGTGGTGCATGGAGGGGAGCAATTTCGAGAGCCGGTCGTGATCGACGACGACGTGGTCGCTGCAATCGATCGTTTGGCTGAATTCGCGCCGCTCCATATTCCTGGATCGATCGCCGGGATCAAGGGAGCGCGTGCCGCATTGGGATCGCACATCCCGATGGTCGCCGTGTTCGATACGGCCTTTCACCGCTCAATCCCGCCTCACGCAGCCACCTATGCCATCGATCTCGATCTGGCCCGCAAGCACGGCATCCATCGCTACGGATTTCATGGCATTGCCCATGCGTCGTTGGCCGGTATCTGTGCCGCAGCAGTCAAGCGCCCGCTCACCCAACTCCGACTGATCACGTTGCAACTCGGCAATGGCTGCTCTGCGACGGCAATCGATGGGGGACGTTCGGTGGATACGTCGATGGGATTCACGCCGCTCGAAGGTCTGGTGATGGGGACCAGATCTGGCGACCTGGACCCGGCAGTCGTCGGGCATCTTGTTCGGAGGGAAGGGCTGTCGGTCGATGAGGTTGAGCGTCTCTTGAATGAGCGCTCTGGCCTTCTCGGTGTTTCGGGTCTGTCGCGCGACATGCGCGAACTTCTGAACGCAGCCGAAGGCAGGCCGGACTCACGCGCCGCGCTGGCACTGGACATATTTTGTTATCGCGTGCGCAAGTATATCGGCGCATACCTGGCCGTGCTTGGAGGCGCCGATGCGATTGTGTTCGGCGGCGGCATCGGTGAGCGATCTGCGGTCATCCGTGCGCGGATCTGCGAGGGGATGGACTGGTGTGGGCTTCGTCTCGATCCCGTGCGCAATGAGGCGGCGAGGGAGATCGCTCCCGGCGACGCGATAAAGATCAGCGAAGAAGGGGCACCGTTGGTGTGTTACGTGGCGGGAGGTGATGAAGGGATGGAGATCGCTCGTGCCACGTTCGAATGCATACTGAACAGGCGGTCCAGCGATCCGTGAGACGT
Organism: Nitrospiraceae bacterium; assembly: GCA_014379455.1. Taxonomy (GTDB): domain Bacteria; phylum Nitrospirota; class Nitrospiria; order Nitrospirales; family Nitrospiraceae; genus Palsa-1315. The sequence continues at coordinate 8,582 of JACMLT010000373.1, read as the reverse complement.
GAATCGTGAAAGGTGAAAGGTTTTTGACGAAGAGCATTCGGCAGCCCTACGTTTCACCTTTCACGTCTTACCTTTTACAATTTTGCCAGGAGGAGCGATAACCATGAAGTCTGTGTTAGCCAAGAAGAACTTAGCACTGATCGATGCCTATTGGCGCGCGGCCAATTACCTGTCCGTCGGTCAAATTTATCTCTACGACAATCCCTTGCTGAAGAAGCCGCTGAAGCGCGCCCACATCAAGCCGCGGCTGCTTGGCCATTGGGGCACGACGCCGGGATTGAACTTCATCTATGTCCATCTCAACCGCGTCATCAAAGAACAGGATCTCAACATGATCTATATTGCCGGGCCCGGCCATGGCGGACCTGGGATTGTGGCGAACACCTATCTCGAAGGCACCTACACCGAAGTCTATCCGACCGTCTCGCAGGACGAACGGGGCATGAAACGGCTGTTCAAACAGTTTTCCTTCCCGGGCGGCATTCCCAGTCACGTGGCTCCGGAGACCCCGGGCTCCATCCATGAAGGCGGCGAATTGGGGTATTCACTCTCGCATGCGTACGGGGCCGTATTTGACAACCCGGATCTGATCGCGGCCTGCGTGGTCGGAGACGGTGAAGCGGAAACCGGTCCGCTCGCGACGAGTTGGCATTCCAATAAATTCCTCAATCCAGTCACCGACGGTGTCGTCCTGCCCATTCTCCATCTAAACGGCTACAAGATCGCGAACCCCACGGTCCTGGCCCGTATCAGTCACGACGAGCTGGAATCGCTATTGGTCGGCTACGGCTATATCCCCTATTTCGTCGAAGGCCACGACCCCCTGAAGATGCATCGGCTCATGGCCTCGACGCTCGATGCCGTGATCCGGGATATTCAGCGTATCAAAGCGGCTGCGCTCCGGGACGGCGTCAAGGAGCGGCCACTCTGGCCGATGATTGTCCTCCGGACGCCCAAAGGCTGGACCGGTCCGAAGCAGGTCGACGGCAAGCGGACCGAGGATTACTGGCGCTCACATCAAGTACCCATGGGCGACATGGACAAACCAGGGCACATCAAGATCCTCGAACAGTGGATGAAGAGTTACAAGCCTGAGGAGCTATTTACCAAGACGGGAGGATTCACCCCTGCATTGGCCGAACTGGCGCCCAAGGGGGCGCGTCGCATGAGTGCGAATCCCCACACGAACGGCGGCCTCCTTCTCAGGGACCTGCGTCTGCCTGATTTCCGCGACTATGCCGTCAAGGTTACGAAACCAGGCGCCCTTGATGTCGAGTCCACCCGCCTCATGGGGACATTCCTGAGGGACACGATGAAGCTGAACATGGAGAGCCGGAACTTCCGACTCTTTAGTCCGGATGAGAACAATTCAAACCGCTGGCAGGATGTGTTGGAGGTGACCAACCGCGCGTGGATGGCGGATCGCTATCCCTACGACGACCACCTCGCGCCGGATGGCCGGGTTATGGAGATGCTCAGCGAGCATCAGTGCCAGGGCTGGTTGGAAGGGTATCTCTTGACCGGCCGGCACGGGTTCTTCTCCTGCTACGAGGCATTCATTCACATCATCGACTCGATGTTCAATCAACATGCTAAGTGGCTGAAGGTCTGCGGACACATCCCCTGGCGGAGACCGATCGCCTCGCTGAATTATCTCTTGTCCTCCCACGTCTGGCGGCAAGACCATAATGGATTCAGCCATCAGGACCCCGGCTTCATCGACCATGTGGTGAATAAGAAGGCCGAGGTGATCCGGGTCTTTCTCCCGCCGGACGCGAACACCCTCTTGTCCGTCACCGACCACTGTCTGCGCAGCCGAAACCACGTCAACGTCATCGTTGCGGGCAAACAATCGGCGCCGCAGTGGCTCAACATGGACGACGCGCTCAAACACTGTGCTGCCGGGATCGGCATCTGGGAATGGGCGAGCAACGACAAGAACAGCGAGCCGGATGTCGTGATGGCTTGCTGCGGCGATGTACCCACGCTGGAAACGCTGGCGGCCGTGTCGTTGTTGCGGGCTTATCTGCCGACTGTCAAGGTACGCGTGGTCAACGTCGTGGACCTCATGAAGCTGCAACCGCCCAATGAGCACCCGAACGGATTGCCCGACAAGGACTTCGATGCCCTGTTCACGACGGACAAGCCGATCATCTTTGCGTTTCATGGCTATCCCTGGTTGATCCACCGATTGACCTACCGGCGGACCAACCACAAGAATCTGCATGTGCGCGGGTACAAGGAAGAAGGGACAACCTCGACCCCGTTCGATATGGTGGTGATGAACGATCTCGATCGTTTTCATCTAGTCGCTGATGTCATCGACCGGATCCCCCTGCATGGCTCCCGCGCGGACTATGCCAAACAGGCCCTGCGCGACAAACGCTTTGAGCACAAACAGTACATCGCCAAACATGGCGAAGACATGCCGGAGATCCGCAATTGGCGATGGAGTGGGACGGTGTGATGTTTTTCTTGATGGGTGCGACGAGTGCGGTCTTCGGCCCGTCACACACAGAACATTCAGAAGGTATGCAGATCCACGTATGTGATATAGGCCAGGGGAGGTGCCATGACAACACCGAATGTGGTGTTTCTCTTCGACGTCGACAACACTCTTCTCGACAACGATCGAGTGACGGTCGATCTCAAGCGCCATCTTGAACAGACGGTGGGGCACGAACGTCAGGAAAACTATTGGGCGATCTTTGAACGGTTGCGAACGGAACTCGGGTATGCCGACTACTTGGGGGCGCTCCAGCGCTTTCGGGTCGAACATCCCCGCGATCCACAAGTATTGACGGTCTCTCATTTTCTGGTGAACTATCCATTTGCGAATCGATTGTTTCCGAACGCGCTCGATGCGGTGGAGCATGTGAAGCAATGGGGAAAGGCGGTCATCTTGTCGGATGGGGATGTGGTGTTCCAACCAAGAAAAATCGAACGGTCCGGTCTTTTCGAGGCTGTGGATGGCCATGTGCTGATCTACATTCATAAAGAGCGAGAACTCGACGATGTCGAGCGGCGGTATCCGGGCGATCACTATGTGCTGGTCGACGACAAGCTCAGAATCCTCACGGCGGTCAAGAAGATCTGGGGCGCGCGGGTGACCACCGTGTTTCCACGGCAGGGGCACTATGCTCATGATCCGCACCTCCTCAAGAGTGACCCGCCGGCAGATGTGAGCATCGACCGCATCGGCGATCTGCTTCCGTACGATCTTTCCCAGCTTGTCGGCGCTTCGGCTCGTAAACCATGACTGTCTTGCAACGCAGGAGCGAGCTGAACGGTGCCTTTATAAAACCCAGAGAATGGCGCGTAGCATGTCCGGAACCCCGGTTGAATGACCGGCGAGTATCCGGAGTCTGAAAGAGCCGAGGTATATTGTGATCCGACAGGAGTCGTCCGACCGGTGGCATTTTTGGAGCAGCCCATCGGCTGGGGCTCTTCATCAACTCGACTCAAGGTCCACAGGGCTCTCTAGCGATGAGGCGCGGCGGCGTCATCTGCGCGATGCGCATCTCCTTTTGAAACCGAAGAGCCGGCTATCTACCTACGAGCTGCTGTTTCGGCAATTCACCAGCCCGATCATCCTCATCCTCCTGGCGGCCGCGGGGCTGGCCTTCTTGTTGGCGGATCCGACCGACACGGCCATTATTCTCATGATCGTGCTCGCCAGCGGCCTGCTCGGGTTTTGGCAGGAACGGAGCGCGAACCAAGCGGTGGCCAGCCTGCTCGCGATCGTGCAAGTCAAAGCAGATGTGTGGCGCGACGGAAGCCAGACTGCTGTGCCGGTTGAGGAGGTCGTGCCGGGCGATGTCGTCCTCCTCAGAGCGGGCGACACGGTTCCCGGCGATTGCCTGCTGCTTGAATCGAAAGACCTGTTCGTGGACGAGGCGACGCTCACGGGCGAGACCTATCCGGTCGAGAAAATCTGCGGCGTCCTGCAGGCCGACATTCCCCTGGCTCGACGGACGAATAGTCTCTTTCTCGGGACCCATGTCGTCAGCGGAAACAGTACGGCGGTTGTGGTGCACATTGGGTCGGACACGGAATTCGGGAAGGTCTCGGGCCGGTTGCAACTCAGGCCGCCCCAGACGGAGTTCGAACGAGGCATCAGGCAATTCGGGTATCTGCTCTTGGAAGTGACCGTCGTGTTGGTCGTCGCCATCTTTGCGGTCAACGTGTATCTGGCTAGGCCCGTGCTCGAAGCCTTCCTCTTCTCCCTCGCCCTCGCGGTCGGCCTCACCCCGCAGCTGCTACCGGCCATCATCAGCATCAATTTGGCCCATGGGGCCAAGCGCATGGCCCAGCAGAAAGTGATTGTGAAGCGATTGTCCTCGATCGAAAACTTCGGGAGCATGACGGTCTTCTGTTCGGACAAGACAGGGACACTGACCGAAGGGCTCGTCCGGCTGAAGGCCGCCTGCGATATCACGGGGAATCCGAGCGAACGGGTGCTCTTGCACGGCGCGCTCAATGCGAGTTTCGAAACCGGATTTCATAACCCGATCGACGAAGCCATCCGTACCGCTCGCTCGTTCGATCTGTGCTCCTATCGAAAATTGGATGAAGAGCCCTACGACTTCGTCCGTAAACGGTTGTCTGTGTTAGTCGCGACGCCGACGGCCCATCTCTTAGTGACCAAGGGAGCCCTGGCGAATATGCTGGCGGTCTGTTCAACTGCCGAGACTGCGGACGGTGCCTTAGTTGAGTTGCCTGCCGCGCGGGATGCCATCCTCTTGCAGATGGCGCAGTGGTCCGGCCAGGGATTGCGCGTACTCGGGCTTGCGTTCCGCGAGATGGGTGCACGAGAGGGTATCACTAAGGACGATGAGTCGAACATGACGTTCTTGGGATTCCTGCTGTTCGAAGATCCCGTCAAGGCTGATGCCGTGGAGACGATCGGTCGACTCAAAGGCCTGGGCGTCACCTTGAAGATTGTGACCGGCGACAATCGACTCGTTGCGGCTCACGTCGGACAGGCGATCGGCTTGGCGAATGGAGAGTTGTTGACGGGCGAGGATTTACGGCAGATGAGCGACGAAGCGCTAGTGTCGCGTGTGAACGACGTCCATGTGTTTGCCGAGGTCGAGCCGAATCAGAAGGAACGGATCATCTTGGCGTTGAAAAAGGCAGGCCACGTCGTAGGCTATGGGGGGGACGGCATCAACGATGCCTCGGCATTGCACGCGGCGGATGTCGGCGTGTCCGTCGAGAGCGCGGTGGACGTGGCGAAAGAAGCAGCGGATATCGTGTTGCTGGAAAAGGATCTTGGCATCCTTGTCGAAGGAGTGCTGGAAGGGCGGAGGACGTTCGCCAATACGCTGAAGTATGTCTTTATGGCGACCAGCGCGAACTTTGGCAACATGTTCAGCATGGCAGGGGCGTCGCTCTTTCTGTCCTTTCTGCCTCTGTTGCCCAAGCAAATATTACTGACCAATCTTCTGACCGACGTTCCGGAAATGACCATCGCCGGTGATCGCGTGGATGAGGAGCTGATCGATCGGCCCAGGCGGTGGAACATCGCATTCATCAGAAAGTTTATGCTCACGTTCGGCTTGGTAAGTTCGATCTTCGATTATCTGACCTTCGCGGTGCTGCTCTTCATCTTTCAAGCGGGTGTGGAGGAGTTTAGAACCGGGTGGTTTGTGGAGTCGGTGATCTCCGCCTCGGTCATCGTTCTGGTCGTGCGGACTCGTCGGCCGTTCACTCAAAGCCGACCGAGTCGTGGCCTGCTGGTTGCGACGCTTGCGGTCGTAGGACTGACGCTGCTGTTGCCCTATACGCCGCTGCGCGGGCCGTTGGGGTTCGTACCGTTGCCGCCGCTGTTCCTGGCGGCCTTGCTCTGCATCGTCGTTGGGTATGTCGTGGCGGCTGAGGTGGCGAAGAAAGTCTTCTACCGGCATGTCCTCTATTGACGAGGGCCGGTGCTGCTATTGCCCTTCGGTGACCAAGACGTCTGGGATAGGGACGCGGGCCAGGCGAGACGAGCGGGATGGGCGAGCGAAGGTTGCTCTGGTTCATCTCGCCCATCTGGTCTGTCTGGTTTCTTGGTTGAAGGAAACTAACCAGATGAACCAAATCAACCAGATAAACAAAACAAACCAGATAGACCAGAAGAGGGGATTATGATGAAAGGGTCTGAGCTACTGTTGCGTTGTCTGGAAAATGAGGGAGTCCAGTGGATCTTCGGCGTGCCCGGAGAAGAGACACTGGACGTCTTGAACTCGCTCGTAGATTCGCAGATCCGGTTTATTGCTGTCCGGCATGAGCAAGGCGCGGCCTTCATGGCCGATGTCCATGGGCGGCTGACAGGAAAGGCCGGGGTCTGTCTCTCCACCTTGGGGCCTGGTGCAACCAATTTGCTCACCGGCGTGGCAGACGCGTATCTGGATCGGGCCCCGCTGGTCGCGATCACGGGACAAGCCTCGCTGGACCGGAAACACAAAGAGTCGCATCAGTTCATCGATGTCTTGTCCATGTTCAAGCCGGTCACGAAATGGAACGCCGACATCTTTCACCCTCGGACCATGGCCGAGACGGTGCGTAAAGCGTTCAAGGTCGCGCAGACCGAAAAGCCCGGCTCGACTCATCTGGAGCTGCCGGAGGACGTCGCGGCGGAAACCGTGAGTGATCGCGAGCTGGATGGGCCGTTGCGCGTGCAGGCGCCATCCCTACCGGAGCCGCTGGCGCGCCAAGTGAATCGGGCCGTCGAGGTCTTGGCTCAGGCACGTCGGCCGATCCTCTTGGTCGGCAATGGGGTGATTCGGGGACAGGCGTACGATGCAGTCCGGCGGTTTGCGCGACAGACGAACATACCGGTGGTTCACACGTTCATGAGCAAGGGTGTCGTTCCGGACAGCGATCCATTGTCCCTCTATGCGATTGGATTGCAGATGCGGGATTATCCAACTGTGGTGATGGAGCAGAGCGACGTTGTTGTGGCGGTGGGTTATGATTTTGTGGAGTACGCTCCGTCCTTGTGGAATCCGAACCGCGACAAGCACATTGTGCATGTGGATGTGTCGCCGTCCGAAGTGGATGCGCACTATATTATGGATGTCGGCGTATTGGGAGATATCGCTTTATCTCTCGATCAGATCGGAGAGCATCTGGCTTCGTTCGATCTCGCGTGGGCGAAAGAGTGCCGCCGGTTGGTGCAAACCGCATATGAGGAGGAGTGGGCGCAACCGCCTGGATGGCCCCTGCGACCTCAGCACATCATTCGCGATCTGCGGCAGGCGCTAGCGCCGGACGATCTGGTCATCTGCGACGTGGGAGCACATAAGTTATGGATGGCCCGGATGTTTCCCTGCGAGGTGCCGAACACGTGCATCATTTCGAACGGATTTGCGTCGATGGGTATGGGGTTGCCAGGGGCTGTTGCGGCCAAGCTCCTCTATCCCGCGCGGCGCGTCGTGGCTGTGACCGGGGACGGCGGGTTTCTGATGAATGTTCAAGAACTGGAGACCGCTGTGCGGTTGCACCTTCCACTCGTGGTGTTGATCTGGCGGGACAATGGTTACGGGGTCATCCGATGGAAACAGCAGATGAAGTTCGGGAGGACCTCCGGTGTTGAGTTCGGTAACCCGGATTTCGTCGCCCTGGCGCAGAGTTTTGGAGCGGTCGGCTACCGTATCGAGGGACCGTCGGAATTGGGACCGGTACTGAAGGCCGCACTCTCGTGCGGGAAGCCGGCGGTGATCGATTGCCCAGTGGATTACAGCGAGAATCTTCGTCTCTCGGAACGTCTCAAAGCGCTTGGAACCACATGAGGAAGGACGACGTTTCTGGCGGTGGCGGAGCGAGCAGGTCTGGCATTTACCTCGTACGAGAGTGTAGCCGAGGGGAAGCTGGAATTGGTCGATGGGAATTTCAGTTCACGACCATCACGTTGAGGCCGACCATCAAGCTCGTGGCGAGCACAGATGCAGCCAAAGCCAAGGAGCTGATCGAGAAAGCCGAGGCGAACTGCCTGATTTCCAATTCGATGAAGACGCGAGTGAGCTTGGAACCGACCATCCGATAGCAGGGGGTGGGATGGCCCGGTGAGTCTCCTGTGCTCGCGCAACGCGCGGTCGCGGACTCCCCTCGTTGGACGCGCGCAATGGGGGACTCATCCGGGCCATCCTAGAACAACGTATACGAGCGAGCTTGGCTGGAGCATTACAAAGCGTGCTCGTTGGACGCGCGCATTCGAGGATCGGCCAGGCTACCCTTGAGGAAATAAGTAGCGATGGAGCGATGCGCGCAGTTGGAGACCCTCTAGCAAGCCCCCAATGAAGAAGATAGGGGCGCAACGGAACAACACCTCAAGTGCGCCCCGCGAAGGCTCGCACTTTGCGATAGCCTCATTTCAGGTCATGCGGTACAATAGTACTCACCAGGAGGGGCAACAGTGATGAAGAATAAGCCACTCATTGAAACCAACCCGCATCTCAAGGTTCCAGCGAAATACCGGAAAGCGTTGATCGCCAACGTCGCCAGCTCGACGGCGGTCGAGACTGGAGCATCTGTCGAATCTATCGCCCGTATCCTGGCTGAGAAGAACAAGCCTGCACTGTCTAAGAAGCCGAACG
>JACMLT010000372.1 GCA_014379455.1 Nitrospiraceae bacterium | reverse complement strand
GCGAAAAGTCGGATGGCTGTTCAAGTGAAGAACCGCGCCGATGGGAGCCAAATTCGTGAGACCCTCACTGGTGCCGGAACCAACCAGGTCTTCTGGTTCGACCCTCAGGATGCCCAGGAGTTGCTCAACGAACTGTACAACAAGAATTTCGAGAAGTTTGTGACGGACACCAAGCTTGACGGCACGACACTCAAACTCCGGTGACGGAGTTCTCCCTGCAATGGGCCGGAGAGGATGCATTCGGGATCTCGTTTTAAAAAAAGTCCGGCTCAGCCAAACTCGATGAGCTCGAACAGCTCATCGAGAAATATGAAGAGGGCGAAGGCCACGGCCATGCATAGTGAGTCAATCCTTGACTCGCTCGCATCGGAAGAATATCGTATCCCTGTGGGAGGAGCTTAACGCCCCGAGGGAATATGGTTCATCAGGGGGTCGAGCGTCGGGATGGTGTGCAAGCCCGGCTTGACCGGGAAGCCTAAAGTCCCGCCAAGATCTCCGTCGTACCTATGCTGTCCTCGGTAGGTGCGCGCTCCTCCCACCCTAATTGCCCTCTCATTCCGATTGGCGGTTTTCCCCGTTTCACCACCCCGCCATGTGCCGCTGTGCTCCTCTCACAACCGTGATGAGGTTCGCTGTGTTATCTCCACCGTTCGAGATGGCAACGAAGATGTGCCGAAGCTGTCCCGGTGTCGTCGCCTGACTGGAGAAGATGAATGAGCACGCGCAAGTCGCCTGCATCGACGTCCAAGAACACAGCACCCCGTGCAGCTTCGGCCGTGACGGCGGTAGAAATGGGCGCGCGACAGCGCGAGATTTCCGTCTCCGAATTCTTCACCAAGAATCGGCATTTACTCGGCTTCGACAACCCGCGCAAAGCCCTGCTGACCTGCGTCAAGGAAGCGGTCGACAATGCACTGGACGCCTGTGAAGAGGCTGGGATTCTTCCTGAGGTGACGGTCCAGCTCGAAGTTGTGGCTGTTGGATCGTCAGCCATCCCGCCCGCAAGTCAGGCAACCAGGTTTCGCGTGACGGTTGTAGACAACGGTCCCGGGATCGTTCGCCAGCAGATTCCAAAGATCTTTGCGAAACTCTTGTACGGCTCCAAGTTCCATCGCCTGCGCATGAGTCGTGGTCAGCAGGGAATCGGCATTTCAGCGGCAGGGATGTATGGCCAACTGACGACCGGCAAACCGGTCAAGATTATTTCGCGTATCGGCCCCAAGGCGGCGGCCCATTATTTCGAGGTGCAGATCGATACGAAGAAGAATGAACCTCTGGTCCATGAGAATAAGCAAATCGAGTGGGACCAGCCTCAAGGCACACAGGTGGCGATTGAAGTTGAAGGCCGTTACCAGAAGGGTCGCGCGTCGGTGGATGAGTATCTCGAGCAGACGTCAATTGCCAACGCTCATGTGAAGCTCATCTACCGAACGCCGGAAGGCGAGACAAAGGAATATGCACGCGCCTATCATGAGCTGCCGCCTTCGCCGAAAGAAATCAAGCCCCATCCCTACGGCATCGAGTTCGGGATGTTTCTCAAGATGCTCCAGGAGGCGAAGAGTCAGACTCTTTCGGGTTTTCTGTCCAGCGATTTTTGTCGGGTGACACCGGCGCTCGCGGATGACATCTGCACGACGGCGAAGGTGTCGCCCAACGCGAGGCCTCGCGACATTCGCGGGACGATCGCCGAAACGCTCTATCATGCGGTTCAATCGACGAAAATCATGGCGCCACCGACCAATTGTCTTTCGCCGATCGGCGAAAAGGCGATCCTCTCAGGTCTGTATAAACAGATCAAAGGGGAATTCTATACGGCGGTGAGCCGGCCCCCCTCTGTCTATCGCGGCAATCCCTTCATTATCGAAGCAGGACTGGCCTTTGGAAAATCCCCGGATAGCGAGGCCAAGCCTGAAAGGCCGGCAATGCCGTTGGCAGAAGGGGAGCAGGAAGAAGGAGACTCGGAACTCGCGCGTGTGATTCGCTATGCCAACCGGGTGCCGCTGCTCTATCAGCAGTCTGCTTGCGCAATTTTCAAGGCGGTGCTCGCCACGACCTGGCGTAATTATGGGATTTCTCAATCGCGTGGAGCACTGCCGGGTGGGCCGATGGCTATCTTCGTGCATATCGCGTCCGTGTGGGTGCCCTTTACCAGCGAATCGAAAGAGGCGATCGCGGAGTACGACGAGATCCATAAAGAAATTACCCTCGCGCTTCGTGAGTGCGGGCGGCGGCTTGGGCTCTTCCTGCGACGTCGCGAGCGAGCAGCGAGCGAATTCCGGCGGCGAAATATTTTTGAACTCTATATCGAGGAGGTCGCCGAAGCCTGTAACAGGTTAAAGGGTGGGAAGCTGTCCGTCGAAAAATTGAAAGCGCAATTGCAGAAAATTGCCTCTTCACGGACAGGCGGCATGAAGACGGATGAAACGCTCGGCAAGACCGGCGCCGGACCTGAAGGCCTGCCGCATTCCATTATTGTCACAGCGGAAGGTATCGAAGGAGAGGCTCCATTGGCGGCTCCTGTTTCCAATGACATAGCAATCGAGGAGCAGCCGGCTTCCTCTACATCTGATCGACGACGCACTGCGAAGACAAAATCTGACAAGAAAGGGCCACGCAAGGTCGCACACGTCCCATCGACTCATAAGAGGGGTGTGCCTGCACAACAACAGGCAGGCGTGGTTCGTACCGGTC
>JACMLT010000371.1 GCA_014379455.1 Nitrospiraceae bacterium | reverse complement strand
GGAAGACACCAATAGTGGCGATGGAGAGGACTACGTGCTCTCGAGCAGAGAAACACGCAGAGCTGACCGCGTCGTTTACAGAGGCATCACCAACATAGACTCTCCCCCATTACTTGTACGAGAGGATCAGGGAGATTGGATTTATGATTTAGAGATTTTTCTTACTTCGGCTGGATGCTCCGAACCAGAGCATCGACTCAAAGACTCTCACAAGACCTATTGCCCAGAAAAGAAATCCAAATCCAAGGAACGCTCGTAGAGTGAGAGAAACCGCGGGCAGGTACCAAGCAAGACGGACGGGTTCCAAACAGTTAACCAATTTATTCACCAGGAGGAGAGGGCCATGAGAACCATACTCGCAACGTCGCTCATCATTGTAGGACTCGCACTTAGCACCACAGGCTGCAACACAATGGAATCGACGTCCGGCTCCGCGACATCCAAAACGACAGCGATGACGGACAAGTCGCTCTACGATCGTCTAGGCGGCAAGCCGGCCATCACCGCCGTCGTGGATGATTTCGTCGGGCGCGTCGCCGCCGACAACCGCATCAACGGCAAGTTTGCCAACACCGACATTCCCAGATTCAAAATGCTGTTGATGGAACAGATCTGCCAGGCCTCCGGCGGGCCTTGCACCTACACCGGCCGCAGCATGAAGGCTACCCACGCCGGCATGGGCGTCAGCAGCAGCGATTTTGATGCGCTAGTTGGGAATCTCGTCGCCACCCTCAACAAATTCAAGGTCCCTGAGCGGGAGAAAAGTGAATTGCTCGGCGCGCTGGGTCCAATGAAGGGCGACATCGTCGAAAAGCCGATGGCCTCCGTGCACTGACAGGGACCCGCGTCACTCGACAGCAAGACTTTTGTATCGGCCTCAACGTACTGCTCTCTGAGGAGGTATCTATGAAATCCCTTGTACTATCGGTGCTGGGTCTTGCGCTCGCTGTAACCATCCTGCCCGGTTGCAGCGGGAGCGGAAGCGACAACCCATCTATCGTGTCCGGTGGACCACCGACGGCAGCGGTAGAGGATGACCAGCGAGTCTCACAATCGGACGCGCTGACAGCTGCTGAGGTTGGCTTGGTGAATCAGGCCAATTCGGAGCCTTTGCCGGCACAATTACCAGATCTGTAACCAAATGCCGTCTTCGATGGCGGCTTTGTTCAGAAGGAGGCGACAATGTTCAGACAGATTCGACTACTCATCCTGGCGATACTGGCGCTGTTTATCAGTGCGCCGGTCTTCGCCGCCAGCCATCGTGAAGCTCCGTTGATCGCGAACGACCCCGCAGCAGACATCACCGACTTGTATCTATTCAGGAGCTGGCAGGACTCGGACAAGGCTATCGTGATCATGAATGTGATTCCAGGTCAGGAGCCAGGATCAGGTCCCAACTATTTCAATTTCGCCGACGATGTGCTCTACGAGATCCACATCGATAACAACAAGAACAACATTGCGGCGAACATCACCTATCAAATTCGCTTCAAGACCGACATCAGGCAACCAGGAGATGTATTTCCCTTGGCCTATGTCGCATTGCCACCGATCACCGCACTTGCCGGCTCGGGGTCCGAGGGATTACTTGTGCGGCAGAGTTACACGGTCACAGAAGTACGCTTTGGCCAACAACCCAAAGACATAGGCACCGGCCCGATGTACGCGGTGCCTTCGAACGTCGGCGCCAGGACCACGCCAAACTACGAACAGCTGGCAGCCAAGGGGATCTTCCCCTTGAAGAACGGCGGGCGGGTATTCGCCGGACAGCGGGATGAGACGTTCTACATCGACCTCGGAGGAACCTTCGACACGCTCAACCTCCATGTGTCTCCAATCCTCTCACCTGCCGACGATGCCGACGACGCGCTTCTGCTCGGCGCCGCGCGCGATACGTTTAGCGGTTTCAACGTCAACACCATTGCCTTGGAAATCCCGATCAACGACCTGATGGGCCCGAACGGCAACAAACTCATCGGCGCGTACGCCTCGACCAGCCGCCCCAAGGTCACGGTCATCAAGAAAAACGGCGATCGGGACAATTCATCCCGGTTCGTCCAAGTGGCCCGAATGGGCAATCCGTTGGTGAATGAATTGATCATTCCGACGAACATGAAAGACAAATGGAACGCGACGGATGCCGAAGACGAAGCCGACTTCGTCTCGTCCTACTGCAACTCGGCACTGGCGACTGCGCTGAACGCGGTGTTCGCCACCAACTTCCCGACCACGAACAGAGAAGACCTCGTCAACGCGCTACTCCGGTACAGCCCGGGCCCACCGGTCTGCGGTGGGGGCAAAGCCAACGAAACCCTCTCTGACCTCCTGCGAGTGGATTTGAACGTGCCTCCAACGGCAGCAGACAGTCAGAGACGGCTGGGGCCTCTCGCTCATGACCAGAGTGGGAACGCGACTCCCGACAGAGCAGGCTGGCCGAACGGACGACGACCGAACGATGATGTCACCGACGTCGCCTTGCGGGTCGTGGGCGGAATCCTGACAAACCCGGCTGTGCCGAACCTAGGAGACGGTGTGAACTTCAATATCGGATCGGTGGGTGGAAGCAAGACCGCCAACGGCATTGCCACGGCCTTCCCCTTCCTCCCAACGCCATTCGACGGACGGGACCGTCGCCATATCGATCCAGGGGAAGCGATCAATTAGCAGGAGCCATCGGGGGTGTCGCGCATGAGCGCGGCACCCTACAGTTGAGCAATTCGCACAACAACCGAGAGAGCGGACATGCAGTCAAGAATCGTTCAACGACGCCGGATGGAAGGATGGGGATTCTCGCTGATCCTCCACGGAATCCTTCTCCTCGCAATCGTATCGGCATTCCGTCATCTGCCTATCCCAACGCACCGAGAACCCTTTCGGTGGAATATGACATTCGCTGAGTCGCCACAACAGACTACCTCCGTTGAATCGGATAGCGATGTTCCTCTTGCAAATACGTCCCTTCGAGCGAGCGAAGCCAAAGTCCCCGGCTCAGCATCTTCGCAAACGTACGTGCCCAGGCCTCCCAAGCAAACAAAGAATGACCGCAATCACATCGCCGAAACATCCAGCCACGCGAGGCCACTGTTGGCTACACCATCACCAACACTCATGGCGCAAACACAGCCAGAAGTTTCACCTCCGATGCCCGCCACCACACAGCGGACACCGGTTGCCCAAGAAGCTCTACCAAGCGAACAACCGAACCCAGACATGACCACATCACTCTTCAGTGGGGACACGTCAGCGCAACCCATAGCCACAATAGAGCAGGAATTACCGTCTTCCCCGACATCCATTGCCGCATATGCGGCAATGGCACCAGCCCAGCCCATTGACACACCATCTATCCCGCCCCCGCCTGCTCCCCTTGCAGCTTCTGTCCAACCCTCTGCGCCACAAACAGATTACACCTGGCTGCAACGTGCTGTGTCCCGTCGGCTGGAAGACCTGAAGCAGTTATCGCGACCGTCCCTAGACGATTCAAGCCGGCTCAAAGTCCTGGTCAAAGCCGTCGTGTCCAGTACGGGAGAGTTGATCGAGGCCGAAGTGGTTAAGAGTTCCGGATTGAATCGGGTAGATCAGGAAGCCATGAGACTTGTGCAGCGCGCGTTCCCTATGCCGCTCGATCACAGCTTGGATCGTCAACAGATCGTGATGCGCATACCCATCACCTATTCGCGTGACTAATAGGATGCCATGAATGGAATACGAACACTGAGTTGGCTGATCGCAACGGGATGGCTCACATTCATCGGCCCTTCGATGACATCCGGCGAGCCCTTCCTCCCTCAGCAGGACACGCAAGTCCTCGAACACCTTACGGTCAAAGCCGCCGATCCCGTTGCGC
>JACMLT010000370.1 GCA_014379455.1 Nitrospiraceae bacterium | reverse complement strand
CACGTGAATCTCCACTTTGTATCGGCCGGGTTTCCATGCGCCTTTCGGAGGGGAAAGTGCGAGATAGCCGCTGTCGTCTTCGAGCGCAATCTGCATTGCATCTTGTCCAATCACGACCGTAGGATCGAGACCGGTTACTCCTTCAGGGAAACAGCGTCCGAACACTTGGAACCCCTGATAATGCTGGTGAAGATGGAACACGATGAAGATTGCAGGAGTGTCGGGCCGGAACCGGTCAGTCGGTTTCACTGGCACAATCTCATGCGCACGATGAAAGCCCAGTTCTTCGTCGAATCCTTCCGCCATTGTAATGGTTTGAAACAGCCCTTGGGGTGGAGCATCGAAGTCGTACGGGACCATGTCTTGGGTCCGGTTCTGAAAATCCGGGATGGGAGAATTCTTGGTGATCGGCAGCTCTGCTGCCTCGAGTGCCGGTAGTGCCAAGAGGGCCATGCTCACGATGACTGCAAGTGCCCCTCGTCTCGCCCCTCTCGCCATCTCTTCTTGGTACACCGGTCGATGGGCGCTGTCAAGGTCACGAGACCAAGGGGCTCTAGCCTGAAACAAAGGGCGAGAGCTTCCCATAAGCCCGTTGCGGCTGTTTCCCGCCGTCTGCTAAAATTCTCACTCATTGAAACTGAAACGAGCAGGACGGACCGCACGGAGTTGTGTGATGTTGCAGGACGCAGATGCCTTACCGCAGCTCATCGGCGATTATAAGCCGGTCGATCAGTGGCAAGTTCACATCAATAAACTGTTCTACCGTTTCCGGGGCGATCAGGTCCGCCGCTTCTACCAAACGTTTACCTCAGCCGACTATCGACTCGCCCATGCGCTCGCGGCGGACTATTTCGAAAAAGTCGTGAGGCGCGACAACACGTCAGGCGTCAGGCGTCAGGCGTCAGGCGATCATGCGGCGGATTCACACCGTACCCCTCACGCCGTACCCCTCACGATCTTAGAGCTCGGCCCGGGCAACGGCAATCTCGCCGCATGTTTTTTGAGCCATCTTAAAGCCCTCGATAAAGATAAGGTGGTCTATCCCCGCGTTCGGTATGTTCTGGTCGATTGGGAACAAGCGGGACTCGATACCGCCTTGACTCATCCGGAACTTGCGATCCATCGTGACCGTGTCGAGCTGCAACGAGGGACCGTGGACCGGCTCGACGCGGTTGCAGATGGCACGGTGGATCGCATCATCTGTAACGAACTGTGGAACGATCTTCCGACAAAACTGATGTCGCGCCAGGCGAGCGATATTGAAGAGGAGTTTATGCGACCGAACGTGAGCGAAGCCGCTCATGCGAAAATTTCAGACTGGGCGGCCTTTGTCCGATCGTTCGACGCCATGGACACGGAGACGCTCAAGCAGTTTCCACCTTTTCTCGACGACCTGGTGTGGGAGCGAGAATATCGGGCGGTCGAATGGAAAGAGGTTCCCTACCGGAAGACGATCACAGATTTTCTCAAACGTATCGATGAGCACGTTGTGGTTCCCGTCAATCTAGGGGCCTGGGCAACGATCAAAGAAGCGAAGCGCCTGCTGGCTTCCGACGCGATCGGGTTCAGCAGTTTCGATGCAGGTACGGCAGATATGAACGTGCTGAACGATCCGGAGAAGCCCTGCTATGGCCAATTTGGGGGGCAACAGAGTTTCATGGTCAACTTTGCGCTGGTCGAAGCGGTTGCCAAACAGTTGGAGGCCGGCCCAATGACCCTAGAAAGCCAGCGTGAGTTCGTGGGGTGTAGCTTGGGGACCAATGTCCTGACTCTCATGGACCTCATTGCCACTCATCCTTCCGCCGGGACGAGAATGGCGCCATGGGAGCAGGATCGCTTGATGCTCAGAACCCTTCGCGCGTTGAACGAGACCTATCGAAGCCCCTATGCGCGCCGTTTGGACTTCCCCATCCCGTTAGAGGTGCCGTCGGAGGAACGTGAGTCACTCCAAGCGCTTGTGTGCTCACTCGCGCCGACAGGGATTCCGGACACCATTGCCTATCTCACAGAAGAAGAGTTGAGCCTAGCCGCGAGGGACCTCGAAGACATCGGCTACGATCCTCAGTCGTTCATGATTGCGTTGACCGCGCCCCCGGGCCCTGTGGATTACTTTCATTGCCTTATCCGACCTCGCTGATTTCTGAGGCAAAACGACCCAATGGCTGAATTTCTCTGCTTGACTCAGTTCTTGTACTTCTATAGCCTTTATGATCTTCTCCTCGTAAGAGGAAGGCTCCCACTGAGTGATCGGCTCAGCGCCGCTGGGCGAATGGACTTGGGTGGGGCAACAAGAGAAAGCGAGTGATCGATGTTTGGATCGTTCGGGTGGATGGAGTTGATGCTGATTCTGATCATCGTCTTGATCATTTTCGGCGCCGGCAAGATTCCGCAGCTGGGTGAGGGGCTTGGGAAGGCCATTAAAGGATTTAAGAAGAGCGTCAACGAAGCCGACGCGATCGACGTGACGCCTCCTCCGTCCGAGGCGCCTGAGGCGCCACCGTCTCAGGTTGCGCAAACACAGGCTGCTCCATCGGCGACAGCTCCGGCTCAACCAGTGAAGCAGGTTAAGCAAGGGTAGGGAGACGTGAAGCGTGAGGCGTCTGGCGTGAAGCGCCAAGAGGAATCACACGCTTCCTTTTTTGCGTGGCGCATGATGTTTGACGTATGAAGAATCATGTTCGGATTGGGCATCGGCGAAGTTCTCATTATTTTAGTGATCGCATTCTTGCTGTTCGGCCCCAAACAGCTGCCTGAAGTCGCTCGCCAGGTCGGGAAAGCGGTCAAAGGATTCAAAGACACGGCGGAAGATTTGCGGAAGTCGGTAGAGCCTGAGCTCAACATGATCCAGCAGGAAGTGAAGATGGTTGAACAGGATTTTCAAGCTTCGCTCAAAGACGCAGAAGAGCAGATCAATGCGGTGACGGCGCCGACAGAGAAACAGGCAGATTCAAAGGGGTCGAACAATCAGGCGTGACGATGATTGGCGGGAATAGCAAAACGAGCAATCTCTGGATTGATCGCCGCATACACTGACAAATCCAGCTGAGCTTACCTTGAAGGCGTTACGCTACTTCCTATGAAACGTGTGCAGTTCGAGGTTCACGGACGCTCTCTCTTCAGTCGACACCCTCACATGGGTCCAACGCTGCATCTTCACCAGTTTAGGGTTGACCGTCGGCACCGCCTTCACGGTAGTTGCCCCGATTAGTTTCACCACTGCATGACTCACCAGCAATCGGCCTCTCCCATATACAGGAGAATCGTATGCGTAGCATCAGACAGATAGGGAGGGTCAGCCTACTCACCCTGTGCGGATCAGCCGTGCTGGCGGCAGGGATATTCATCATGGTGGCCCCTGCGCCCGCTGCGTTTGAATTGCCCGAAGGTGAAAGAAGAATCACCCACCTCCCGGTCGTTTCCCGCTCAATTCCACAGAAAGAAGAATATGAACTCTACGATCCGAAGATCGGAAAGAATTTCGATCTCAAGAATTTCTGGATACGAGCCGATCTCCGCGTGCGGCCGATCATGCGGAACAACGTCTGTTTCGGCAGCAATATCGTCGGGAACGGAGCCTGTAACAACCCTAACCCCGGCACCACGCCGAACGGGACGCCTGGCCAAGCCAACGACTTCTATGCCCAACAGTTGACACGGCTGGGTATCGGGTATGATCTCTCGCCGGACGTGAATTTCTACATGGAGCTACAAGATTCGAGGACCTGGGGCGGAAACGGTGCCAACGGCAGAGAGGGCACTCAAGACGACGCGAGAAACCATAATGGGTGTGCCACCGCCAATGGCGGGGGTAACTGCGGGACATTGGGGGTCCGTGCTGCGTACATGTTGGTTCGAAACTTCGCCGGGTTTCAAGGCCTGAGCGTGAAGGCCGGTCGGCAATATGTAGTGTTCGGCAACCAGTCTCTATTCGGCGCCTTCGACTGGTCCAATACCGGAATTTCCCATGACGGAGTGATGCTGCAATATAGCACCAGGGCCTGGGATAGCTATATGGGCTGGTTCCGCACCTCTGAGTCCGATCTCGGGCAAGCCGTGCCCGTCGGCGCACAAAATCCAAACATTGGCCCAAGCCCCTTCAATAACGGCAATGCGAATCAAGACTCCGACGTACTCATTTTCTACAACCAAATCAAGTCGGTACCGGGCTTCATCATCGAGCCCTACTATTTTCTCTACTCGAACCGGTACAACTCGCTGGACAACCGGAGCCAAGGTCTCGGTACGCCGAGGCACTCGAACCAGACCCGTCATATCGTCGGAGGCCGGATCGAGATGCGCAAGGGCAACTTCGACGCGACCAACGAAACGGTCTACCAGTTCGGCCAGATGGGCGACACCGGTGGGCCGAATGGCGCCGGCTATGGCAACCAGAAGTATCTCCACATCAGTGCCTGGGCGACCAGAAACTGGATCGGGTACACGCAGTATGAGTGGTCCTGGAAGCCGCGCTTGGCCTTCAACTTCGACTATTCCTCGGGCGATGGCCGAGCGAACTGCACGATCGGGGGCAACACCGATTGTAAAACTGCCAACACGTTTGAGAATCTGTACCCGACCAACCACATTCACATGGGCTACATGGATGTGCAAGGCTGGAAGAACATGATGGGCCTCTCGGTTAACTTGCAATTTCGTCCAACCACGGATGACCACATCGAAATTTGGGCCACCAGACTGAACTTGGCCAATACGAAGGACAACTGGTATCGAGCCACACAGGGGGTCTATGTCTTTTCAAAGACGGACAACAACAAGCGGCACGTCGGCGACGAAATAGATTTTGCCTGGACGCACCTATTTATGGATGGCAAGTTGTCCTTTCAGGCGGTCTATGGGCACATGTTTGCCGGGGCTTATATCAAAGAGAATCTAGGCACCAACGCCGATCAAGACTGGGCCTATGCCCAGCTCTGGATTAATTTTTAGCAGAATGCTGAAAAAGAGGGAATGGGGTAGCTGGGACGATCCCCTTGCCCGCGGAACGGCGCGTCTCGACGGCGCCAGGATCGGGCGGGTGAGACGTCTGGTATTTTTGAGCATTTTGTGATGCTGGGTTAGGTCATTTCCAGGAGTCAATTTTTAGCGCATAGCGAGAGCGCTCTTGTCTGATGCTGATGGCTGAACGCTGAGGGCTGATAGCTCGTATCGGGCTTCTGTGGCTTGCCCGCCGTGGCTCGCTCGTCTATACTCTGCGGACGATTGCGTTCCACCACCATCCTACTTTCTGATTCACCTCATCGTGGATGATCTGACTCGACAGCTCAGCGAACAGTTCGGCTTTGCAAAGTTCCGGCCGGGCCAGGAGGAGGTCATTCGCGCCATCCTGGCTGGTCGCGATGCGATGGGGGTCATGCCGACCGGGCAGGGTAAGTCGCTCTGTTATCAATTACCCGCAACCATGTTGCCCGGGTTGACCCTGGTCATCTCTCCGCTCATCGCGCTCATGCAAGACCAAGTGGCAAGCTTGAAGCAGCGGAAGATCGCAGTGGCGGCGTTTCACTCAGGCCTCACGGGTTCTGAAAAGCACCGCGTGATTCAAGATCTCAATCAGAAGAAGCTTCAGTTGCTGTATCTGGCGCCTGAACGGATGCAGCATGAGGGATTTCTTCAACTCTTGCGGTCGCTGTGGGTCTCGTTGCTGGTCGTCGACGAAGCCCATTGTATTTCTCAGTGGGGCCACGATTTCAGACCCGATTATCTCAAAATCGGCCGCCTTCGCCAGGAACTCACGAACCCTCCTTGCTTGGCCTTGACTGCTACGGCCACAGCCCGTGTTCAAACGGATCTGTGCAAACGATTGTCGCTCCGCGATCCGTTCAAGCTGGTTGCAGGATTCCGTCGGGC
Source organism: Nitrospiraceae bacterium (assembly GCA_014379455.1). Taxonomy (GTDB): domain Bacteria; phylum Nitrospirota; class Nitrospiria; order Nitrospirales; family Nitrospiraceae; genus Palsa-1315. The sequence goes on along the minus strand of JACMLT010000370.1, from coordinate 5,888 downwards.
TAACCTTGCCTTGTCTGTTCGTCTCTGTCAGTCCCGTCAGGAAAAACTGGCCGCATTGGAGCGGTTGGTTGGTGAGACAGACAAAGGCACGGTCCTGATCTATTGCGCCACACGCCGGGCAGTGGAGGAGGTGGCGGAATGGCTGGGACAGTCTCACCAGTCGGTCGGCTACTACCATGCCGGTCTCTCGGATGAAGAGCGGCAACTCGTGCACGACGACTTTCGCCGGGGAACGGTGAGGATTCTGGCTGCGACGAATGCCTTCGGTATGGGTATCGATAAGTCGGATGTCCGGCTGGTCGTCCATTTCGATATTCCGGGAAGTGTGGAGGCGTATTATCAAGAGGTTGGGCGGGCCGGTCGCGACGGACGACCCGCTGCCTGTGTGTTGCTGTTCCATGAACGAGATCTTGCCACGCAGGAATACTTCATTCAGCAGGCGTCACAAGATCAGGAAGGTATTGAGCGCGCCGAACGGATGAAGACGCTCCTTCAAGAAATGTTGGGATACGTATCGGTATCGACCTGCAGGCAGCTCGCGATTCTTGACTATTTCAGCGATGAGGCTGAGCGGGCCTTAGGCCCCTGCGGCCTCTGTGACCGTTGTGCCGCGCCGGTACGGCAGCCGAGCAGAGAGGTCTCCCACGACAATGCCGAGATTGCGAAGGCTATCTTGGAGACCGTGTCCTGGTGCATGGGTCGGTTCGGCGTGAGTCGAATCGTTGAGATTCTTCGGGGAAGCCGCTCGAAAGCGATGCAGGCGTATGGCACGGAAGAGTGCCCGACATACGGAATGTGTCGCACACGCTCGAAGCAGTCTATGACTGGACTCGTGAAAGACCTGATCGACTCGGCCTATCTTCAGGTCGAAGGCACGGAGTATCCCACTCTCGATGTGACGCAAAAGGGACGAGAGATTCTGCAAGGGATCGGTGCGGTAGCGTTGAGGCAGGCAGCAGAGCTGCAGCCAGATTTACCTGTGACGAAACGATCTCCTGAAAGGGCGACGTCTGCGGTTGCGATGCGGGCATCACCGGCGGACCCGCAGCTCTTTGAACGGCTCCGGCAGCTTCGTACAGAGCTTGCCGAAGAAGAGGGCGTCTCAGCCTTTTTGATTTTTCACGACAAAACATTGAAGGCCATTGCCGGCCACAAGCCCGTGACGCCCGCCGCTCTTATGGAGATTCCCGGCATCGGTCCGCTGAAGGCAGAACGATATGGTCGGCGTGTGCTGGAAGTGGTGAATGACACTCACTAAGCTGTGAGTGCCGACTGAGCGCTATCAGAAATTCCCTGCCTGTGCGAAGCGGTCTTGTAGCTCTGCGTAGGTCTTCGTCACTGGGAACTGCGGGAACTCTTTGGGAAGGTGATCTGGCGGACAGAAGAAGAATCCCGCGTGGGCTTCTCCTAGCATGGCGGTGTCATTGTATGCATCGCCGGCGGCCAGGACGTGAAAGTTGAGGGACTTCAGCGCCGCCACGGAGTGTTTCTTCTGATTCTGCATCCGCATGTGGTAATTCACGATGCGGCCGGCGTGATCGATCTCCAACTGGTTACAAAAGAGTGTCGGGAATCCTAGTTGGCGCATCAGTGGGTGGGCAAACTGATAGAACGTATCGGACAAAATAATCATTTGGCATCGTTCGCGGAGCCAGGCGACACAGTCGACGGCCCCTTCCAGCGGACCCATCGTATCGATGACGCGCTGGATATCATGAATGGTGAGCTTGTACTGATCCAGAATAGCCAGGCGCCGTGTCATCAAGGCATCGTAATCCGGCATCTCGCGTGTGGTGATTCTCAATTCCTCGATGCCGGTCTTGAGCGCGACGTTGATCCAGATCTCCGGCACCAACACGCCTTCGAGATCTAAACAGACGATGACGGGTTTTGGCATGCTCGTGTCTCCTTTGCGTTCCGTACAATCCCAGTGCGATGACGTGATCCGGAGTGGTAGTAAGAGGAAGACGATCTGGCCGGCACGTCACCGTTCAATACCGATCGCGTATCACCCATCACTTCTTCTGAAATGCCTGGCTGAGAAACCGCCACATGTTGTCGAGGACTTGGTCTAAGAGGGATGAGCCGGGCCACGTCCGTTGAGACTCCTCTTCATGTCGCTCGGCCCACTCTAAGGCCATCGGGAGCGGGATGAGTCGAGGAGGAGAGTTGGTTAAGGCCCCCCAGGTCAGCCCTAGGATGGAACTCATTCGCATCGAGATCGGCAGGGGCGTGACCGGGTTCTGCGCTAGATCCTGGCAGAGTTCTGCTGGTGAGGTGACGAGGAGCTCCCGGCAGGCGGCTGGCCGTGCCTCGTAAATCGAACATAGTTCGTTCTCTAAATAGGGGCAAGGGATTCTGAGCGCATAGTAAGACTGATTGATCGGATCAAGTTCTTCATCCGGCACCTGCTTGGAGGCCTCTGCCACGTCGCTCATCCTATCCCACAAACCAGCTTGCTTCATGCGATCCTTTGTGTCGTTGAGGCGTTTCAGCAGATGGGTTCGTCGATCCGTCGGCAGTTGCTCCACATACTCTCGCAGTGTGAACGCTTCTGGCGCAGAGAGCGGAACCAGCATGCGACAACAGGCGGCGCAGCCCTTTCGGCAGGAAATGGATTGGCCTGTTTCGGTGGCTTGCCGGATCTCCAACTCTGCGGCTTCATCTCCCAGGCGGCGCGTGAGTGGGACGATCGCGGTGATGGGGATAAGTCCCGTCGGCACATCGATGGCCGTGGTCAGACGCCCGGCGGGGGTATTCAGTGCCACCTCAAATCGTTCGACCATCACAATCCTCCGCCTTGTGCGCCGATCGGCATCATAGAGAACCGTTCAATGGCTGGTCAACCGCACCACCCTAAGCAGGATGCTGAAAAACTCCGCCAGCGGCGTTCTCGCATCGTTCAGATCCTCAACGTACCCGAGAGGGTACGTCTCCGGTCTTCACTCGCTGCGGCCTTGCCGGACGAACTTTTTGAGCATCCTGCGGGAGTATTGTCCGCTAGCTATAGGTGTGCAGACGATCGAAGCTCATGCCATGACAACATAGTTTTTCCACAGCTTCCTAGCTCTACTTACGCGCGGCGGTTCTTGCTCCCACTCTGGTATAGCCGCATAATGTGTGCAAAGGAGAACAGCATGGCGTTGTCTGGTCATGTGGTGGGCTTGCTCAAAGAATATATGCGGGACTTGGTCGAACAGGCGAAGCAGGAAGTGGCGACTCATGCCTCTTTTGGTTTTTCCGCTACGCCCTATCGGTCGGACCAGGCGCTGTCCGATTTGTTGGCGCTACTAGACGATCGCATCGAATCTGAAGGGATGCAAGTTGGATTGCCTGACGGGTTTCTCCATCAGATGTGGGGGCTGTGTAACGATGCCCGAACTCAGGTGGGAGAACGCGTGTGGATGGAAATCAACAGCAGTGACCAGGTACCGTCGAAGGACATAGTTCGAGAGTTGACGTATCGTGCGTTGCTCACCGTTCTCGAAGCGTCGGACTAAAGTTTTCCTGCTAACCAATAAATCACCATACCGGACATTTCCGTCACGACCTCCCGGGTTTGTTGTAATGAGGTATCGTTCGGCAAGACATCAAAGGGGTCGATGTTGTCCCAGTTCTCTCTCGGTAGGTTCTGCGAAGCATAATCGCAGGGAGCGGGCGTAACGCGGAAGCCTTGCTTCGTGAACACCGGGACAGCGCGTGGCAGATGGCTGGCTGAACTCACAAGGAGAATCGAGGCGGGTCCGAGGAGACGTTTGGTTCCTGTTGCATTCTCGTACGTGTTTCGTGCCTCTGTATCGATCTTTGTGGCGGACTCGGGAACGCCGAGGCGAACTGCCCATCGTTTCATTTCGATTGCTTCAGGGGGGCCAGTACCAAAGATTCTGTCATTCCCCCCCGTCAGTACCACGGTGGGGGCATAGCCTTGCTGGTAGAGATCCACACCACAGGTGGTTCGGTTCCTGGATAGGGAAGACGGCTCGGTAGCCGGTCGAAGCGAGCCGTTCTCATTGATGCCTCCCCCCAAAACGACGATGGCATCGAAGCGGTCGGACGGTGTCAGCTGTGGAGGGTGGTACCAAGATTCGAGCGACCCGATCAGCGGGGTGGCGACCAACGAGCTGGATAGTGTCACGAGGAGAAGGAGAGAGGACAAGAGAAGTTTGCGCACCCACCGCAGGCGTGTCGGTGAGAACGGGAAGAGGGCCAAGACCGTTGCCACTCCGAGGAGCAGCACCACCCACGTGAGCGGGTAGAGGCCGTATTTGACGAATTTATACAGACCGAAGAAGAATGGCGTCAGTTCCATTGGCAGACCTCAATCGAATAGGGGGCATTGCTGATAGCATACATGGAGTGGTGCAAATGACCAAGCAGAAGAGGTGATGTGATGACACAAGGGCATCGTTATTGGTTGATGAAGTCGGAACCTCGCGTGTTTTCGATCGAGGATCTCGCTCAGTCTCCCAAACAGACAACCTGTTGGGATGGGGTGCGGAACTATCAGGCGCGCAACTTCATGCGTGCAATGGCCGCCGGCGACCGCGTGCTTTTTTATCACAGTAACGCTGAGCCGCCTGCTGTGGTGGGAGTTGCGGAAGTCGTGCGGACCGCCTACCCCGATGCGACACAGTTCGACAAGGCTAATCACCACTATGACCCAGCCAGTGTTCTCTCTGCTCCACGGTGGGATATGGTGGACATTCAGTTTCGTCAGACATTCAAGACGAGTCTGTCACTCGACCGACTGAGGCAGGAACCGAAGCTGCAGGGCATGGTCTTGTTGCAAAAAGGCTCCCGCCTCTCGGTTCAGCCGGTGACAGAAGCCGAATGGGCTGTGATATTGAAGCTTGCGGGGGCCTAGCAGGGCTTACGGAACCTATGTTCGTATGCGAGGGCTTTGCTGGTCTGCATGTTTGGGAGAAAAGGAAGGCATCATTGCAGGCTGCTCAAAAAGGCTGTCCAGTAAGGCCTGAACGATGCGAGAACGAAACTGGCGGCCTTTTTCAGCAGCCTGCTACGTTTTGGCTTTACCGTTATCCAAATGCCGATGCTGCCAGTCGAGCCAGGCATGGCCAAGTTCGTGGGCCAGGATGTAGCGTCGCCTGGTCATGGGCAAGCGCTTACGAAGATAAATAGTTTTTGTGTCGTCATCCCAGATACCATCGGCATTCGGGTCCCGACGGTCCATGTCGGTATCGGACAGTTGACGCACTGAAATCCGGTATCCGAAAGGAAGTACGACTCGAGAAGGCATGCGTAACATCACCGTTGCTCCTGATAGGAAATTAGGATAACACAAAGTCCGTGTCTGGTTCACGGCAGATATATGCAGCAAAAACAATTAGTTAAACAGGTTTTCATTATGCGATCAGGCGCCTTCGTTTGCCTGCCTTGTCAAAATGCCTAGCCTATTTCCGGCGGGGTAGGTCTTAACCAGGCTCAGCGATGCCCGTGTCTTATAAATTACAGAGCGACTTTCGCCGACGATCGGCGTGCACGATCTCACCACTTTTGGTGCTGGCAATAAGATATCCATAGTTCTGACATGTGAACCATCGAAGTGGTCACGAGGTACAATTGTCTATTGTCTCGCCGCATCCTGCCAGGACAGGAGTATAATAACGGCACATGAACCCTCCCTTGCACCGTGTGCTCGTTTTGGGCGCTGGAAAGATCGGATCTCTGGTTGCCTGCCTCTTATCAGAGAGCGGCGACTACGAGGTCTGTCTCGGTGACATCAGCCTCGATGCCTCCAAGCGGTTCGTCGAGGACCTTGGTCTCTCGCGAGTCACGCCCCTGCTCCTTGATGTCCGACATCCCGACACCATCAGCGCATATTTGAAGGCGCATCGATTCGATGCGGTCCTATCGAGCCTCCCGTATTT
>JACMLT010000369.1 GCA_014379455.1 Nitrospiraceae bacterium | reverse complement strand
TGCGGCTATCTCAATTCAAATGACCCATCTTGCCTGCCTGATAGTCTTGCATCGCTTGCATCAGTTCGGCTTTCGTATTCATGACGAAGGGGCCATAGCGCGCAATCGGTTCTTCGATCGGCTCCCCGGCCATGACCAAAAACCGGCTGTCTTCGTGAGCGACAACTGTTATCTGAGAGCCGTGTCGCGTGCAGACTATCAGTTGGGCCTCCCCAGCCGCTTGCCCTCCGTTGACAGAAGCGCTGCCTTGCAAGACAAAGACGGAAGCATTGTGTCCTTCAGGCAAAGCCAGAGCAACCCCCTTTCCAGCCTTCACTTGCAGATCATACAACTCAACCGGAGTGACGGTATGGGCTGGTCCTTTGTGTCCAAGGTATGATCCGGCGATCACCCGTAATTGGCCAACTCCGCCATCAAGATCGATTACCGGAATATCCCCGTTCAGAATCGTCTGATAGCCGGGCGCCGACATTTTCGAAGCGCGTGGCAAGTTCACCCACAATTGAATGGCGTGAAGCGTGCCTCCCTTCTTCGCAAATTCCCTTTCGTGAAACTCCTCGTGAACGATACCGGACGCCGCCGTCATCCATTGGACGTCGCCTGGGCCAATCACGCCGGCATTTCCTGCAGAGTCGCGATGCGCGACCATCCCTTCATAGACGATGGTAACGGTTTCAAACCCGCGATGCGGATGCTCTCCCACGCCACGCGGATGGTCGGTCGGCGTGAAGTACTGTGGCCCCGCATAGTCCAACATGAGAAATGGGCTGACCTCACGGTCGAGCTCATTGCTGGGAAAGAGATTGCGCACAGGGAATCCGTCACCAACCATGTGAGTGGAGCCTGGCTGATAGATCCCCACGATGTCTTTTGTTGCCACGGTCTCGATTGTCTCATGATGGCTCATTGGATCCTCCTTCCCTTCGGCTCAAACCCCGTGATGCGAACGTTAAACTTACAGTCGCTTCTCCTCCAAATCATACACATCAAACCACACATATACCGGGCGATGTTTCGGCACGACCTTGGGAATATATTCTTCGAGGTATTGCTGGGCCTCAAGACTCATCTCGCTGAGCCGCATATCGCGCAGTTTGTTGTTCCATTTCAATACGTCATCCATATTCTTTACTTGCGAATGGCTGACGATCCACAACCCGATCTCCTCGTCTGAGACTCCGGTCGCCACGACCTCCTTGAACTGATCGGGCGTGATACCGGTGAATGAAAACCATTGGCTGGCTAACGAACAGGGCCAGTAATTGTATTCACCGTTCATCCCGAGCAAAAACGCCCGACACTTGTCCACGCAGCGAGCCGCGATCACATAGCCGCCCAGTTTTTCCCGTGGACTGCGCGGGTAGCCTGTCCGAAGATCCTTGGCCAACTTTTTCACCTTGTCGAGATCCGTCTTCATGATTGTCTCCTTTGTCTCACTCATGATCGCGCACCATTCATGAGGCCTTCACGAACCCTTTCAAGGCCTCGGCCAGCGTCACCCGACCCCGAATCACCGATGCGGGATGTTCGTACCCAATCGTCCCCTTAGAAAATGAGGCATACATCTCTTCAAACAGTTTCGCCGCTTCATCGGAAAAACCGAACGAGTTGAATGTGGGCACCACTGCACTCAACGGCGCATGCTGAGCCGTGACAGGCTTTCCCAGAATCTGACCGAGCGCGGCCGCAACCTGATCCGGGCTGTATTCTTCCGGCCCGGCGAGTTCCACGATCTGTGTGCCTTTTCCACCGGCCATCAATTGCTCCGCCCCCACACGGCCGATGTCTCTGGTCGAGATCATGGGAACCATGGCTTGAGGCGCAATGAACGTCGGCAAGACACCCTGGGCTTTGGCTGCACCGAGGACCGGAGCCCAGTTGTCCATGAAGTAGCAGGGGCGGAGGATCGTCAGATTCTTCGCCGCTGCTCCGAGCGCCTGTTCGCCGTAGCGAGCGGCTCGAATTGGCCCGAGCCCCTCAGCGAGATGGCCACCGACTGAGGACAGAAACACGACGTGGCCGGTCGCGCTTCTTTGTATCGCTTCTGCAGCACGATCCATTCGTGCTCGTTGGTCGGCCAGCCATGCTGTTGCCCCATAGTTCGGCGGTACCAAGAGATAGACGCCCTTGGCTCCTTCAAACGCATTGGTCAGCGAAGACACCTCGTCGAGCGAGGCCACAGCGATCTCTGCACCCTTTGCTTTCCATGCCGCACCTTTATCCGCCGAGCGCACGACGATCCGCACCGGCTGCTTCCGACTCAGTAACGTGTCTGCAACTACTGATCCTGTATTCCCTGTCGCACCCAAAACAACAAACATGATGACGCCCCCTTCTCGCAGAGAATCATGCCATCTTCCCTGCGACCACCTTACCAACCGGCCACATACCTGCGCCAGTGACCAACCATACCGATCGATTTCAAACACAAACCGACGCGACTTCTCTTCTTCACCCAATGCTTCCTGAACCAGTTCATGAACAGGCTCTGTGGGAGATGCCACCCGTGACACGATGAAACTCGACTGCGTGTCATTGCCTGAATACAGTATAATAGTTCTAGTTAGGACCAAGTCAAGGGGGAAATGTTCAGCGAGAGGACTCTTGGTACGGTCGGCTTACAAGGGAGCGAAAATTCGAGAGGTTTCGG
>JACMLT010000047.1 GCA_014379455.1 Nitrospiraceae bacterium | reverse complement strand
CTTTCCCAGGCCTGCGTTCTCATCGCCCCATGCCGATGAACCTGACGACCCACCGATTTGGTTCCGAACGCTGCATGTGACTGCGACAGGTCAACCCCAGCGATTGCCCTGCCACTCCTGCTAAGGGAATCTTGCAAGTCTGTCGGCTTTCTGATGCATAGCTCGGCCTGATGAAAGCCTTTGAGCAATCGAAGGGAACAAGACCCGGCAGCTCAGGCGTAGCTAATTCTCAAAACCGTCTCCCATCACTTCATTCTTTTTACTCCGCTGTGTTAGCATCCTGCTCATGCGCAATGTCATTATCATCGGCTCGGGGCCGGCAGGGCTCACTGCTGCGGTTTACGCGGCTCGGGCAAACCTCTCACCTCTGCTCATTGAAGGCTGGCAGTCCGGCGGCCAGCTGACCACAACAACAGAGGTCGAGAACTATCCTGGCTTTGCCAAGGGCATCATGGGCCCGGAGTTGATGAAGGAGATGCGATTTCAAGCGGAACGGTTCGGCACGGAATTCTTGACCGGCGAGGTCACAGCCGTAGACTTTAGACAGCGACCGTTCACGATCACCGTTGATGCTGAACAGACCATCCATGCAAAGACCGTCATCATCGCCACCGGCGCGTCGGCCATCCAGATCGGGGTGAAGAATGAGGCGCGTCTCACAGGGCACGGCGTCTCTACCTGTGCGACCTGCGACGGATTTTTCTTCAAGGGCAAGGAGCTGATTGTCGTCGGCGGCGGCGACAGCGCGATGGAGGAAGCGACCTTCCTGACCAAGTTCGCGACGAAGGTTTCAATCGTCCACCGGCGCGACAAGCTGCGGGCCTCCAAAATCATGCAAGACCGCGCGGTGAAGAACGAAAAGATCACGTTCGTCTGGAACTCCGTTGTCGAAGACATACTCGGCAGTGACGTGGTGACCGGCTCGCGCCTCAAGAATCTCGTGACCGGCAAAACGACGGACCTGCCTTGTGCCGGCGTATTCGTCGCGATTGGACACCGTCCCAACACCAATCTCTTTAGCGGCCAAATAGACATGGATGCCAAGGGCTACATCCGTACGACACAGGGAACCGCCACAAACGTGCCGGGCGTCTTCGCCTCCGGCGACGTCCAAGACTCTGTATACCGCCAAGCCGTGACCGCCGCCGGCTCAGGCTGTATGGCCGCCATCGACGCCGAACATTTCCTGGAGTCAGGTGAGAAGTAAAAGGTGAAAGGTAAAACGTTCACAGCAGGAACCTGGGTGTGAACAAGCCTCACAAAAAGCTCAATGCCTGGACTGACGCTGTCGATTTAGCTCAACAGATATATCGGGTCACTGAAAGATTTCCGTCGAATGAACGATTCGGCCTTACAAGCCTAATACGGCGAGCTGCTGTAAGTATTCCCGGCAACATTGCCGAAGGAGCTGCCAGGCAGACGAAGAAAGAGTTTCTAAATTTTCCTCATATTGCAAAGGGCTCGTTAAGCGAATTGGACACTCAACTAGAAATAGCAAGACGCCTCGAATACCTTGACCAGGCACGGTGGAAAACACTCGACGAACGATTAGAACGGATCGACCGAATGTTGAGCGGCCTCGTTCGCTCCCTTCGAAGCCGGAACAATCCATGACTCGATACTTTTCACCTTTCACTTTTTACGTTTCACGGTAACATGCGTTGCGCTATCGTCCACTACCACGAACTCGCCCTCAAAGGCCGCAACCGGGACTATTTCGAGGAGCGGCTCGTACGCAATATCCAATGGACCCTGAAAGACCTCGGTGTCAGACGCGTCGAGAATCTTCGCAGCCGGATTCGCGTAATCCTACCAGACCAGGTTCCGGACCAGACCATTAAAGAACGCCTCACACGAGTCTTCGGGATCGCCAACTTTTCGCTGGCCCATGGGTTGCCGCTTAATCTAGCCCATCCAGATATTAGAGCGCTCAGCAAGGCGGTCATCGACTCGCTCCAATCGGGATCGTTCTCCACCTTTCGCGTGTCGGCGAAACGAGCCGATAAACGATTGACGCTGACCTCCATGGAGGTGGCACGAGACGTCGGCGCGGCTATCTGTGAAGGGACGGGCAAGAAAGTTAGTCTGAAAGACCCGGACCTCACCGTCTATCTGGAACTCCTCTCCAAAGAGGTCTACTACGCGATTGAAAAAGTTCAGGGGCCGGGCGGCATGCCGGTGGGCGTCAGTGGGAAAGTCGCCTGCCTGATCTCCGGAGGGATCGATTCGCCGGTCGCCGCCTATCGCATGATGAAGCGCGGATGCCGAGCCCTCTTCGTCCACTTCTCGGGCCGACCACTCGTGAGCCGCGCCTCGGAAGAGAAAGTGCGTGAACTCGTACAACGCCTCACCATCCATCAATATACATCGATGCTCTACGTGATTCCGTTTGGGGAGATTCAACGCGACATTGTGGCAAACGCGCCGGCTCCATTTCGCGTGGTCCTTTACCGGCGCGTGATGATCCGCATTGCTCAGGAACTTGCCAAACGCGAACACTGTTGGGGACTCGTCACAGGCGACAGCTTGGGGCAAGTCGCCTCGCAAACACCGGAGAACTTGACGGTCATTGAAGAGGCGGCAGAGTTGCCGCTCCTACGCCCGCTCATTGGGATGGACAAGGTGGAAATTACCGACCAGGCTCAACAGATCGGCAGCTTCGCCATATCGATCGAGCCGGATCAAGACTGCTGCTCGCTCTTCACCCCACCACACCCCAGCACAAAAACCAGGCTCGACGACATTCAAAAGGTCGAACGAATGTTCGATATCGGCGCGCTGGTCAAGCAGGGTCTTGAGAAGGCTGAGCTGTCCGAATTCACGTTTCCTCAGTAGCAGACTGCTCTCAAGAACCGTGAAAAGTAAGACGTCAAAGGTGAAACGTCGGACTGCGGCCTGCTTTCTTTCCGAACCCTTTCACCTTTGACGTTTCACGTCTCACGGATCGCCTGCCCTTACTGTGATCGCCCTGACTGCAGCGCCTGCTGCGCCATCGCCTTTTCCCTTATGATTCGAAAATGCGACTCGAGATCTCGCTTCATCGCCCCAGCAACCATCCAATCCGGGAACATGGTATCGATTTCGACCAGCAGTTCAAACTCGGCTGTCGTATGAATCCCACCATCGACGGGGGTGAGTTTCCAGAGCCGGCGATACTGCTTAAAGTCGCCTCCCTTCAATTCCGTCAACAACCCGCCGGGCGGCAGGGTCCTCGTCTCACTCAAGAGGCGTCGCTCTCCTGGAAGGAGGGCATGGTCGATCCGGATATCCGTAAACACCTTACCGTCCTGCTCCCGTATTTCTGCCATCCGCATCCGCACATCGAAGAGCTCAGGCCAATGAGCATAGTCCGTCAGTAACCGTTCAATGATCGCCGGCCCTACCGGAAAGAGAATCGTGGCACTCGCCTTCACGCCGCCGGTAGTTTCCGTGCGAACATCCAGCACGACCGGATTGGCCGCATAGCCCCGCGCTGACCAGCCGAGTACGAGACAGCCCACGACAATCATCACCCGCCACAACATGGTGCAAGTATATAGACCCGGTGAGAACCACGCGAGTACAAACAACGAATCGTGAGAGGTGAAATGTCAGAAGTGAAAGGTTCCGAATAAGGAGCAATCGCAATTCTACGTTCTGCTTTTTCTGAATGGCACTAGCGCATGAGCGCTCGCAGGCTGCTCAAAAAGTCCGTCCAGCAAGGCCGCAGCAGTGTATGACGCGCTTTCAAAAAGGATGGCCTGGATTGGTCCCAAACCGCGCGCATCGAGGGAGCACATTCTGATCGTGCGCACTCTGCGAGCGAAAGGGACCACCCAGGCTACCCGCTCCATCCTTTTTCAGCAGCCTGAGAAACAGCGCTGTGATACGATGCGGGACTATGAAACGCTGGTCCTTCCTGCTACTCATGTTCATCGGCCTGTGGAACTTTGCAGAAGAGGCTCACGCGCAGCCCATGGACGATTCATACGCCACGACCGAACAGTCTTGTAGTTTTGGCATGGCGAAGGGAGACGCGTCGCAGAGCTGTCACGTCCCTTTCCCCACAAGCTGCCTCGTGGCCCATATCCCTGGAACTGACAAACCCTGGACGACGATCTCCAAGGGAGGAAATACGTTCTGCAGATTCGACGAAAAGGCCACAGATTGGAAAACCCACATCACCGGCTCCTGCACCCACTGTAAATCCGACCATTGTTCGGTCCAGTTTAGTGTTCGCTTTGACTGCTCCCAACAATCGCACTAACAGGATGCTGAAAAAGTCCGCCAGCGTCGTTCTCGCATCGTTCAGATCCTCAGCGTACCTCCGAGGGTACGCCTCCGGTCTTCACTCG
>JACMLT010000368.1 GCA_014379455.1 Nitrospiraceae bacterium | reverse complement strand
GTCCGGCTCAATGATCGCGTGCTGGGGGTAATGGAATTCTTCAGCCGTGAGATCCGCGTGCTTGATGATGACCTCATGCAGGTGTTTGTCACCGCCGGGAGCCAGATTGGTCAGTTCATTACACGGAAATGGGCGGAGGCGAAGGTCCGCACCCACGCCCTGGAACTGGAGCAGAAGAATCGCGCCCTCGATGATGCGTTGATCGAAGCTCAGGCCGCGACGCAAGCCAAGTCCGCTTTCCTCGCGACCATGAGCCATGAAATTCGTACTCCCATGAACGGGATCATGGGAATGAACGGACTCTTGCTCGATACCCCGCTGAACCCCGAGCAGCGAGACTATGCCGAGACCGTACGCCGGTGCACTGAGGCCCTCCTTGACCTTATCAATGACATCCTGGACTTCTCAAAGATGGAGGCCGGTCGGTTGATGTTGGAGACGATTGATTTTGACCTTCGGTCCATCGTCGAAGATACCTTAGATCTCTTCGCTGAGTCCGCACAGCAGAAGGGCATGGAATTAGGGTGTCTCCTCGACCCGGCGGTCCCTACGGCGCTCCGGGGTGACCCCGGCCGATTGCGTCAAATCCTCATCAATCTGATCAGCAATGCGCTCAAGTTTAGCCAAGAAGGCGAGGTGATGATCCACGTAACGCGGGGTGAAGAGACGTCCACCACGGTAACGATCGAATGTGCCGTGACAGATACGGGCATCGGCATTGCCCCCGAGGCACAGGCTCGTCTCTTTCAGCCATTTTCGCAGGCCGATAGCTCGACCACACGGAAGTTCGGGGGCACCGGACTGGGCCTCGCGATTTGCAAACAGCTTGTAGAACAAATGGGAGGGCACATTGCGGTGGTGAGTGTGGTCGGTCAAGGCAGCACGTTTCGATTTACGGTGGAACTGACCCCACAACCGGCGCAGGCTCTCACGACACCGCTCTCCAGAGGGCCCCTTTATGGGCGACGGGTATGCATTGTCGATGACAATCCTACGACTCGGCGTATCCTGGAACAATATGCCGTACAGTGGGGACTCCACAGTGCCAGTGCTGCGGACGGGGACGAAGCTCGCGCCATCATGCGTACCGCCGCCGCCCAGCGGAAGCCCTTCGATGTGGCGATCATTGATGGTCACATGCCCGGCATGGACGGATTCGAGTTGGGGCAGGCGATCACAGCCGATCCGTTGCTGGCAGCGACACGCCTGGTACTATTGACCAGCGTCGGTCTTCGGGAGCAGTCGGAAAAGATGGCACGAGGAGGGTTTCAGGCCACCCTGACCAAGCCCCTCCATCGCTCTCACGTCTATGACTGTTTGTCGATGATGATGGATAGGGCTGGAATATCACACGCGGAGGCCACGGAGGGCGAGAGTGCGAGGCAGCCAAGGGAGGTGGTCGTCAAGTCCCCCCTCGTTACGGAAACGCCTGGGGTGACCCGTGCCCGTATCCTGATGGCAGAGGATAATAGCGTGAACCAGAAAGTCGCGGTGTGTATGCTGGAAAAGCTCGGTTACCGAACCGATGTCGTGGCCAACGGTCTTGAAGCGATCGAAGCGAGCGATCGGATCCGGTACGCCCTGGTCTTGATGGATTGTCAAATGCCGGAGATGGATGGATGGAAGGCGACGGCGATGATCCGGACACGCGAGCAGGAACAGGGAACCGGACGACTCCCCATCATCGCCTTGACCGCCAACGCCATGACAGGGGACCGGGAAAAATGTCTGAGTGCGGGCATGGACGATTACCTTGCGAAGCCAGTACGGCTGGAGCATCTCAGGGCCTTACTCGTCAAATGGATTCCGGACACCTGATGAACAACAGGCACCGGCATGGGGAGCAGATCGAGGCGCGGTCGTGGATTGCCTGGATTCCGCGGTGTGGAAAGAACCAGAGTTGCGAAATATATAGGCACGGCAACGCGGCAGAGTGCAAAAAAAACGAACGCACCTTGTCGAAGGAGACGAATGACATCGATGGACAACACGATCGAGTATCAAGGATATGTTATTCAATCCATCCCGCAATGTCTGAAAGAGAAAGAGCAATGGCGGTTGTGCATCCTCATTTCCGTGGAAGATTCCCGACAGGTCCGCACGCGCGAATTCTCAGAAGATGTCTGGTATGCGACAGAGCAGGAGGCACATATCCACGGGATTACGTTTGGCCAACGCGTCGTGGATGGAAAGGTGGACGGCCGGTCCGTGATGGATATGAAGACGTCGGATCGACGGGCAACGCCGAGAATTCGGGTGCAATTCCGTACCACGTTTGCGGCTTCCCCGTCACTCGAAGGGACAGGCATCATGTTGGATTTGTCATCGGGCGGATGCCGGATTGAGAGCCCGGTCGCGGTGGAAACGGGCACGTCGTTAGAACTGCGGATGTATGTGCCAGACTTTGAGTGGCCGCTGATGGTGGAGGCAGCGAGCATACAGTGGGTGAGCCACCAAACATTCGGACTGGCCTTCTTTCGGGTCACGGAAGCGGAGCAGCAACGCTTGGGGCAGGCGATCAGCAAACTGCTCGAGGGCTAGTTGGATGAGTATATTTGCATCGTGAGCTGTCTAAACGGCCTTGCTGCGATGTGGTTAGCTAGTATGGACGTGATGTCTGCAAGGGGTTACCCCGATGGCTAAGATTCTCGTGATTGACGATGAGGAAGGTATCAGACACCTCCTGGACACGCTCCTCAGTCGGAAGGGCTATACGGTGGTGCTGGCTGGCAGTGGTCGGAAGGGCCTAGAACTCTTTCGCCGAGAACGTCCCGATGTCGTGGTGCTCGATCTGAAGATGCCGGAAATGGATGGGGTCTCGGTCTTGAAACAGATCCGTCAGATTAATCTCATCCAGCCGGTCATCATATTGACGGGCTTTCTCACGCCTGAGGCGGAGCAGCAGATGCGAGCACTGGGAGTAACTGAGTTCGTGGAAAAAGAATTCTCGATGCATCACCTGGGACACGCACTGACACGTCTGCTCAACGATACGACCACGACTATATCGTGAGTCCTTACTGACTTACCGATGGAATGGTGATACAAGGCGCCTGCCTTACTGCTCAATCACATACAGTCTCAACTCAGTTCAAGTGGCTACTTGCCTCAGGCATTGCTTTAAGCACCTACGTGCCTAAGTTTGTTCTCTGTCTCAACATATGAGTTTAAGGGCGTGAGCGGGGATGGTACGGATCATGCTGGTATGTAGTCATGACAAGCTCCGGCCTCATAGACTCAAAAAAATTTTAGAAAGGGCTACTCCATGAAAGTCAAACATCTTCTCCAAAAGAGCATGCTCTCAATCTTGCCAGCTCAAGAGATCCCATATGACTACACAGTGACCGGAACCCTAACCGGAACATTTAATGCAGATTTTTCATCATTGGGCAGTTCGTTCAACAGTTGGAGTTTAACGACCCCTACTGCGACTTTTACCGAGTCGACAGGGATAGTACTCACGAATAATTTGTTCCTGCTCAATCAGCTTGTGGGCCTAAACACTCTCAGTTTCAACATCGTGCCACTACTTTCCGATGACACTTATTATGGGGGATACACCGGGAAGGGCACATCACTAACGGCGGTTCCAGCACTGAGGCCGCCGTTTTCATTTGTCTATTGCAAATGACTAATGGGTTTCCCTACTCGGACCTTGGGCCTTCCTTCCGTCTCTTCCCACATTACGCCCCTCCCGCGAGGTATTGATTGTCCTTTACGATTCGTCCTCCTCACTGGGTTCTCCATATGTTGAGGCGGCTACTGATCTGAGGTCCTCGTAAGCAATCTCTGTCGCTTAATGGCCAGGGTAATAGCGAGGGTGCTCCGCCTCGAAATCATCATGTCTCCCCGCACATGGCGCTCAGTCGATCCCGTCCCCGATAATTCACCATTCGGGGATGACGACCGTAACTTTGATTTCGTGATTGGTACTGGCAAGGATAGGCCAGCTTGCGGCATATCCGGCAACGAAAGGGCAGACCACTTGCGTGATACAACATGTCCACCCGTCGCGGACAGGTGGGGCAAACAAAGGACTACTGGAGAACTCAGGATACCAAAAAAGCCGACCCTTCGAATTCTTACCAAGGGAGGCTCCCCTGGTATCCATTCAAAAAATTATCGGTGTCATGTCTCTGCTTCAATGGAAACGAACCCAGAGAGAGACTTGTTCACAACTTCTTCCGTTGGGCGCAACAGAGGCAATGTAGAATAATATTTCTTGATCCAGAGTCTCCCCAAATAGACTGGGAGAAAATACAGGCCAAGACCCACGACAAAGAAGATTGCGCTAGCCAGAACCTCGAGCACACCGCCGACAAAAAAGAATCGCTTTCCCACGACCGCGCTGAAAACCGCGACTGCAACAATGATCTCCATCATCCACACGAATTGGGTCAGCGTAAGTTTCACAGGTAGGCGCATTGAGGTAGAGAGATACACCCCCTTCGGTTCGTTCGGTAGCACTCTGAGTAATCGATGCCCCACACGGTGCAGCACCCAACTGAAAGCAAACCCGACGATCGCAGTAATGACGAGAGTGATCCATGGGTTGTTCGCCACAATCGCCGCCGGTCCCGCCATGAATAGCATGGGTGGCAGATAGACGGTAATACTCAGAATGTCTTCATACGACAACATTTGGATGAGGCCACAACACCAGTGTGTGAAAGCCGAATGCTTGGGCGGTATTTGAATCATAGGGTAGTGTCAAGCCTTAACAGAATGGAATCATAGCAAGGGAGGGTGAACGGGTCTTGGTTTTTCGTCTTTGAGACCGAGTCTGGCCAAACCCTTCAATAACCGGGGGACCTCCTTGAACCGAGCTGACCAGTAGGCCAGCGGTAGTTTCAGGAGGACAGTGCAAGGCCCGCGATCACTTAATGAGGCTTGCTTTTCTTCTGCGAAAACTGGGGAAGTTCCTAGGGGCCGAAACGGGCTGGGCTAGAGTAGGATTGCATGAGAAGGCGGACGGTCGACACAGAAAGGAGTAGGCCATGCTTTATTTTGCACTCATGTTTCTCGTGGTGGGCTTAATTGCCGGTGCTCTGAATGTTGCCGGGGTGGCAGCGATTGCAGTCCAGATTTCCTGGATATTATTCGTGATCGGGATCGTGTTGATCGTGATCCACATGGTCACTGGTCGCCGCACTCCCGTTGAGTGATGCGAATCGTACGGGCCTAATTAGTGTAATTTCGAATTTGTATAATTCTAAAGCCCTGAAAGTGAGGAGGTGTTTGCGAGACATCTGACTTTCTTATTCAACTGTGTTCCCTTTGTTACATCTGGAAGTATTTGATACCTTCCTCCACAACCACTGGCATGGGGCTTGTGGCCTTTCACACAAAACCATTCATCAGACTGAAGGGATCATGATGACACGATCAACGAATGGTGCATGGAGGATCTAGCGAGCAATCTTCATCATGGGCCTGGTGATGTGGAGCAGGTCAAGCCCGCGAGCCGGCTGTGTTCCTCCGAGGTTGTGTTGACTCCGCCGTCCCTGTATAAGCATCGCGATGTCTGAATCTCTTGGCGGACAGAAAAGGAGCCTGCTTGTACTAGGGGCTCTGGGAATTGTCTATGGCGATATTGGCACGAGCCCCCTCTACGCGTTGCGCGAGTGCTTCAGCCCGGCCATTGGGCTGATCACCACGCCTCCCACGGTCTTGGGCATTCTGTCTCTGCTGATTTGGGCCCTCCTCCTGATGGTCTCAGTCAAATACCTCGGAGTGGTGATGCGGGCCGATAACCAAGGTGAGGGGGGAATTCTCGCCCTCATGGCATTGGCGCATCGAGACGAGGGTGCCCCGTCGTTCCCAAAACGTCTCAGCCCATTGATTATCCTCGGTCTCTTAGGAGCCGCGTTCGTCTATGGGGACGGCATTATCACCCCGGCGATTTCGGTCCTCAGCGCGGTCGAAGGACTGAACGTGGCGACATCACTGTTCAACCCGTATGTCGGGGTGATCGCCGTCAGCATCCTTTTCGGCCTGTTTGCCGTCCAGTCCAAGGGGACCGGGCATATCGGGCGAGTGTTTGGACCTATTATGTTACTGTGGTTTGTGTGCCTGGCCGTCCTCGGCGTCAGAAGCATGATCCAGTCTCCTCGCATCCTGGAATCGTTCAGCCCCCTTCACGGGATTCGGTTGCTCGTGGAGCATCCCTGGCAGGGCTTCATGGTTCTGGGGAGTGTCTTCCTCGCCTTAACGGGCGCCGAAGCCTTATATGCCGATATGGGCCACTTCGGGAGAGGACCCATTCGTCTTGGCTGGTATACCATCGTGCTCCCGAGTTTGCTGCTGCAGTATCTGGGACAGGGGGCGCTCTTGCTCCGGGAGCCAGACGCCGTAGCCAATCCATTTTATCTCCTGGCTCCCAGCTGGCTCATCTATCCACTGGTCGGACTGGCGACGGTCGCGACCGTCATTGCCTCCCAAGCCTTACTCAGTGGGGCCTTCTCCCTCACCCAACAAGCGATACACCTGGGGTATTTGCCCCGCATGGGCATTCAGCATACCTCCGCGGTACACATTGGACAAATTTATGTGCCCGTGATCAATTGGTTCCTGTTCATCGGGACGATCAGTCTGGTCCTGTTGTTCGGCTCGTCGACCAACTTGGCCGCCGCCTATGGCATTGCCGTGTCGGGCACCATGGTCATGACGACCCTCTTGCTCTATGTGGTCGCGCGACACTCATGGCACTGGCCCGTGCTGGTGGCTGGGACGGTGATGGGTACATTTCTTCTGATTGACCTGGGGTTTTTCAGCGCCAATGTGCTGAAGATCTGGCAAGGCGGCTGGTTCCCCCTCGTGCTCGGCTTGGCGCTCTTCACGTTGATGACGACCTGGAGTGGCGGGCGCGCTCTAGTCACCAACTATCTGCACCGGACCATGCCCCCGCTCGCTCAGTTTCTAAAGGACCTCCTGGCTCGCCCTCCCGTCCGCGTGCCGGGTCACGCCGTCTTTCTGACCCAGTCGCATGAGAGCACGCCACCGGCCTTCCTGCAAAACGTCCGACATAATACGGTGCTGCACGAGCTCGTGGTGTTCCTGAAAATCGTCACCGCGCGGGTGCCCTTGGTTCCTCGAGCGCAGCAACTCGATATTGGTCAATTCGCGCCGGGTATCTACCGTGTCACCGTAAGGCATGGATTTATGGAAACACCTGAGATCCCGATCGTGCTTCAACAGTGCCACGAGCAGGGCGTGCCCGTGAATCTGCAAGACACCACTTTTTTTCTCAGTCGAATTAACTCGCTCGCGACGCCGAAGCCCGGAATGGCACTGTGGCGAGAGCATCTGTTTGTCTTTCTGTCGAGAAACTCACGCCGGACCAGTTCATTTTTAGGGATTCCCTCTGAGCAAACCGTCGAGATTGGGGTTGTCGTGGATATCTAGCAGGCTGAGGAACAACCATGTCGGCAGAGCAGAACGTCGATGGCTGGCACGTCTGGCACAAGAGGAGAACATTCCCGCCGGAGGCTCAAGCAGGCCGTCTTGAGGACAATGAGCCTGACCAAGAATGATTTGGGCCGCGAGAGGACTCGGAATATGACCCTTAGAGGAGGTCAGTATTATGTGACGCGATTGAAGCAGGAACCAGCGGAGGGCCTTCTATGAGCAGCGACCGTCTCCAACATATGGGAGATTGCCGCGATGGTGGAAGGGTTGGAAAAGACCGGAAAGCGAGCCAGGAGGGAGTTCTCTCATTGGTGGCTTGGTTGATGCGGAGACCTTCCCAGGGCGGAAGGGAAGTTGTCGGAAACGAACCGGCTCCGCTTACTACCTCTAGAGGCGCACCACACACACAACAAACCACCGAGCACCATACTGGCCACGACCACTGCGATGCTCCCAACAACCCAGTACATGAATAGTTCGTATAGCATGGAGTGTGTCCTCGGAAAATTGTGTTCGATACCTCTCCGCTCTTGCCTCCCACTGCTGTTTCCTTGCGTGCTACGGCTCGCCCCTCGCTGCATTGAAGTACAACACGCCACCACGGATGCGTCCAGCCCTACGGAAGCGCAGTAAGCGACCCTACGGAAGCATCCCATCGCCGCATTGACCATTGCCCAAACTGCCCAATCTACAGCCAAGTTGTGCCAAAGGATCGAGTAGCGTGTAAGAGCGCGGCAGAGGCGGAATATCGAGTGGCGGGGAATTGTGGGTAGGATAATCCAGAGGGGTTGCTCTAGGAGAAATGCTCCTGAAAGAAACGGGGGAGGGAATCTGTGTTTCGGGTGACTCTTGGGTCGTCACATCTGAATCGCATCGCATGTGCGGAGATAGCGCAGCATTCTAGTAGGGCGCATAGAGTTCACAGTGCGACAGGAGTGGATTCTTGGACGGGCCAAACTCCCTTAAACAAATACTCCCGACCCCTTTTATTGCCACCAAGAAAACCGCGGGATCACCCTCCATCTCGAGGTCGGGCTCGTGCGGTTGGACAGGACGACGCTTTATTTCAATGATGGGACAACGTTGCCGTATGATTTGTGCCTCCTGGTGGCTGCCCTCCTCATGTCCTCTTTGTGCGAGAGCACGGCATGCATACTCCCGGCACGTGCCATATAGTTGCGAGCCTCGTCATTTGCGTAGCGCAATTGCATGGACTTTCCAAACATCACCATACCGAGGTGCACGCCAAGATCTCGCCTCTGCAGGCGTGGTGACTATTTACCGTTCGGACGGATCCTCATCAGCTGCCTCAAGCGAGGCCGCGTACCGCTATGTGTTCCTCCCTCGGAATCGACGTGCGGGACGACCTCACTTACTAGTCATGAAACATGAAAACCTGGAAACTTGGCTGGAAACTGCTTCTCCAGTGCTGTCGTCAGCGCATCGGCGATAGCATAGACATGTTGCTGCATCACCTGCCACGTTTCTGCCTCGTGAGCGTAATCTCCTTCTTGCAACTCGTTGATTAGGGCAACATGATGATTTCCATGAGCAGCGAACAGATCTCGGACGGTGTCTTTCGGGAGATAGCGATTGATCCCACTGAGGAATGCGGCGATCTTGTCGGTATTCGAGGCATAGTCGGCCAGGGCCGCATCCTGCTGGCGTTTATTTCCGGCGACGGTGGCTTCGGAGTATGCTTTGATCGCGCCATAATGCTCGACCAGTAAGGTAAAGAGCTGCTCAGTCGCCGCTTCGCCGTAGAACGGCGTAAACATTCTCGCAATCTGTTTTGCGTTGGCCACCACTGCCTTCTCGGCAAAATCCAGCGCCCTGCGATTGTTCGTCGTATTGTCCAAGACGACATTCCGAATCCAAAAGTTGTGTCCTGACCATAGGTCACGCATGACGGCCTTCATGTCTGCCGCACTGAGAGGATTTACGTCTGCCGCCGAGCGCCATTCGTGTGCACAACCCACTAGACCAACGACCGCGAGCACGAGTACTGCCATAACCCGATGTATCGGACTCATAAAGGCCTCCATTGATGTGCGATGAGCGGAAGGGTGCTCCCCTGCCAGCAGGGTGATTGCATCATCCTTCGACCGCTTTCTTATGTAACAGATAATATGACCTCTGACCATTCATATTGGCATGGCTTCACGTCGTCCGACCCACCCGTGGACCTGAACCCTTCGCGATGGCCCCTGGAACATGCTCTTTGCACTCATAACGCCCTCCTTTGGGTTCTGAAGTGAACTAGGCTGCGGATAATTCCGCGCTTTGGGAGTCTCCAAAGTGAATTTCAGGATCTCGTGGTTGACACTTCGCATGAAACAGCCTCGGTCAAAGGGATCGGAAACGGATCAAGAATGCTTCAGCACCCTGAACTCTCTTGAGCACAATGGGGGCTCCTGAGAATGGCGAAGATCGAGGACAGTGCGAACGAACATGGGGGACCATCACGTGCCCTCACTTGGCGTGTGGCTAAGTCGTTGGATCATGGGTGCGCTCCTTGTTGTCAGAATGAGGAAATGCACAACGTGTATCGCCCGCAGCCGCGAATACCAGAAGGAACTCTGTCAGGCATCAGAACGGACGTGGGCGATCAGTGGGAGACGAGGGCGAGGAAGCTCAGATCCGATACACGGAGATGCGTTGATGAACGCGTAACGCATGGGTGTGCGGCAGGGCATTCACGGTGCGTTCGGTGAGGGGAGGAGAAGCACTGACGCGAATGCATACCCCCGGAGAACAGGTTTGGACGAGGGGCATCATTTTTCTCGCCTTCTTACCTGACCCGACACGTATGACGCCGACCAGTGGCGAATCAGTCGCCACATGCTTTCCTATCCAGGACTCCTCACTGGACGGGAGGTGGGATGTCGGCGCAGGGAAAAGCTGTGCGCCTATCAGGGGGATCAGGCACAGGAGCAGGAACGATGAGATGAATCCGATACGTAACAACGCCATGCTCTTTACTCTGTAGAGAAAACAAGAAAGGGTACCCTACCACGCGGAGATGAGAAACAGATTAGAGAGATAGGTGGTGGGTCATGTTGAAATACGAGGAGGCGATCCTCTTGACGTTCGGCCACAAGAAGTTGCGAATCACCGAATGTAGACGAATTCAAGCGTTCTTCTGGAGCTGAAGAGCGCGCTGTCCCCACTCGCTCAGGCACACCTCCAAAATTATATCGAATGCCTCAATCCTTCCACCAACTCCTTCAAAACCTGCAAGGTTTACGACAATTTTAAGGATATTTACCCGACAATAAGGCCCCATGATCATGAGATGGACTACTGTGATCGGTTCCGACGAATCCGTACACAAGCAGTTGATACAATGTTAGCCCCTAAGGGTCCCCAACTGTCCTAATAGGCCTAAGCAGGGTACTTCCCCTCCCACTCATTCATCCCGTATGGTTCTGCATCGTTTGATGCCACCTGACAGAACAGACAGGGCGTCAAGAAGGAGTCGCTCAAGATAAAGGAAATGGCGGTTGGAATCCGTATGTGTCTGAAGTCGATTCATGAGGCTTATACCGATGGTGCCCTCTCCGTGCAGGGTGCCCTCTTCGGACTCTCTGTATATATCTGATCATATCTGGATACATCTGACTCATTCCCTTGATTTATGCGGGACGGTATAGTCACACCGTGAAGCACCTTGACGAGAGATTGACACGAATGAACCCGCGTGGTTCTCGGGGAAGGAAATATGGAGTTTAAGAATTTGGTTGAAAGGGGACATCCCCGTGCGAACCTAAGTTCTCGGAATCATACAACCATGCGGAGCGCGATCGCCGGTGACAGCCGGCGCCGCGCACAGCAGATGCCCCCGATTGGTAACACGTGGAATAAAATGGGCCGGGAGCCTTTATTCCGAGTAACCCTTACCGCCTTCGCACTCGAATTGAGTCGCATCACAGGTGCAACATGCCTCAACATTCTAGCGGGAGACATGGAATTCACACATGCCGGAGGGGTGGATCTTGCACTGGGCTTGGCCACATTCTCCCAAACAAAGACTCCGGACCTCTTATATTGTCGCCGACGGCACCAGACGCTTGGGTATGTCAGTCCCGAGCAGTTTGAAGCCCAGAACCTTGTCGGGGGTCGCTCAGGGCGCGAGTCTCTGGTGACTTTGGAACAGAGGATTGCCTCGTCGGACACCTACGTGATGTAGACCACTCCTGGCAAATCTTTCAGATCCGCGTCGCCTGTGGTGACCTCAGCCTTCTGATCTTTGGCGGTTGCATACACGATTGCATCGGCCATTGCTAACCCGTGTTGCATGCTCACATCGGCGGCGAGCAATGCGATGGATTCTGTGAGATGCACCATCTGGGTCGTATTGAGTCTTCCGGCGAATAATCACGCCGTCTCTTCGCCCCGCTCCGCTTGATCTTTTTGTAGACCTCATACAACACGATGGTTGGGGTGATGAGCTGATACCGAGAGGTGAGATAGGGCGCATACCGTTCGGCGAGTGGTCCGCCCGTCAAGAATTCGATCCAGCCGCTGGAATCGAGCAACACCTTCACAATCGGTCCTTCTTTTCCCGAAGATCCGTCTCGGACATGCCTTTGAGCGTTCCCTTAAGCGATTTGAGAGGCACTTCAGGGACCAGGGTGATGACCCCGCCCTTCTCAATAATCTGCAGGCGCTGGCTTGGGACGAGATGGAGTTTGTCCCGCACTGATTTGGGAATCACAATTTGGAACTTCGGTGAAATCGTCGTTGTGGCCATTGTGAATCTCCTTACGAATTCATGATCGATCATAGTATCGTCATACGCTCCGAGGCAAGACAACGCTGCTCCTCCTCGATCTCACAGCATGGACGATTTGGTATTCAATCGAGGGAGCTCTGTCACTAACCGTCCTGCCCCGCATAATTATGGCGCGGACATTGTTGGACAACCTCGCCGAGTTTATGCACCATTCTCATATTGGCCGCACTTTTAACTGCGCCGTGGTCGGGTCGGTCTGCCCCGCGAGACCGATGAAGACGAGAGGCTGTTCGTTGCGGTAAAATGCCTCCCATGGATCTTGCCCACGTAATGAGTGCAGCGGAACTCCTTGCAATCGAGCACCCTCATTTCGGGAGGATTCACCCTCCCGGATTTTTCAAGACCACGATCGGGACCGTCACGGGTACGAGCCGGAAAGCCGTGGCTATAGCGGACTATAGTTCCGGCAATCGCCAAACTGTTGCGGTTCAGATAGATCCACGAAAATTCATGGTCACCATGGCCGGTTCCTATGTACTGGTTACCCTCAAGGAGGGAGAGAGCAGGCACCCGATTATCCACAAGCCATGGAAGATGGTGGGCCAGCGTAAAGGGGAAGGAGTGGAGGACTTCTACGGCACGGTCAGTACGTATATTGACTCAGATGGCTTGAAGTGGGAACATCGATTCGAGAGAACACCACATGAAGATGAAGTCATTGGCTTTGGGAGCAAGGGGGAGGAAGTGCTTATCATCACGCTGGAGAGCTTCTACCCCACGATTGCTCCTGACCTCAGTGGCGTGATGATATCCCCTTCTCACTAGCAGGCGGCTGCGGCTTTGTTGGACGGCCTGCGATGGTCTCTGAAGGAGACTGTGACATCAAGGCGCCCGGGGCTCCATGTGTTCAAATGGCTGTCTCCTCTCTGGCATTTGACAGATTTTCCCTCCGTAGGATACATCTCCCATCTGCGGTCCTTGTGCCGTCGTTCGCGTCACTCCTACAATACGTTTCCCTGCGAGGCCTCTATGTCCTTTTCGATTCGTCCCCGTCCGTCGATTGTGCTCCGATTTTCCGTCGCCCCTGTACTGTTGATTGTCTGTCTTGTTGTGCCGGCATGGGCCGACTTTCAGGCGGGTGTGGATGCCAATACCCGTGAAGACTATGCCACGGCCTTGCGTGAGTGGCGCCCGCTCGCTGAGAAGGGAGATGCCCTCGCGCAGTACCACCTCGGAGTGCTGTATCGCAAAGGACGAGGTGTGCCGCAGGACGATGTCCAAGCACATCGGTGGTATGCAAAAGCGGCAGCACAGGGACAGGCCAAGGCGCAGTTCAACCTGGGGACGTTGTATTTTAACGGAGAGGGAGTCCCGAAAGACTATCAGCAGGCCCTGCGATGGTTCCGTCTAGCCGCAGACCAAGGAGAGGCACTCGCTCAAACGAAAATGGCGATCATGTACGATGAGGGTCAGGGTGTGCCGAAGAATATTGTCCAGGCGTATAAGTGGTTCAGCCTGGCGGCAACCAACGGAGATAAACCAGCGCCCCAACTTCGTGATTTGCTCGCCAATCAGATGACCCCTGCCCAGATCGCCGAGGCGCAGAAGCTGGCGCAGGCGTGGAAGCCGAAAGGGAAATAAGTATCGACTCGGAAAGAGTCGGGATCTGGTTTTGCACTCCATATATCTTGGCACGTTGCGGGCACACCATTGCCGATGTGCGCCTGCCCGTCTGCATGTCGCAGCCCCATCAGTCCAGATGTTCCCTCGAATCCGCTTGCGATGAATGCGCCTCTTCAGGATGGCCAGGAACGGAACTACCGCAGCAGGCGCAGCGCACAAGCAGTGGCTTCAGACTCAAGCAGTCGCCCGCCAGGATGACATGGCAGCTCGCGTGCGTTGGGACCTTCTCAGAGTAATCAACTTGAGATTAGGTAGCACGCTGGATTCTGGAAGGCCCGATAATCCCTACGGACGTGGTTGGCGAATAAAGAATCGATAGCTCGTGTGGTGTGGGAGGGGAGGTATCGAGGGAAATGATGAACTAATTTGCTCGCTCCTCTAAGAGGAAGAGCTCCATCGTGCTCCGACTGAATTGCCAGGTGGAAAGCGCCTCAAATTCTTGGCCTTGCTCATCCTGGTATCGAACAGTAAATTCCATCAGTAACGTCGTCTTGCCATTCATCACGTTTTCAAAGAAGGGATCTGAAAGGGTGCCGCGCAATTCGAGGCCTCTGTTCGGAGCCAGTGTCGGCACGGTAACGGTATCTTTTTCTATCGGCACACTATTCCCATCCAGAAACACGGCAAGGTCTGTTCTCACAGAATAGGCCGGGTTCAGGCCTGCATTCCGATATCGGATCGACACACGGGACCGTTGGCTTTCATGATAAAACCTTGCATTATGGCTCTGAATATTGGGACGGCGCACGACCCCTTTAGGTTCCTTGCCCGCTTCTGTTCCATGAGATTGTTCAACGGACTGCTCGACGGTGTTTTCCTGTGTCTCCAGTGGACCACAGCTAGTGGACAGTGCGATCAAGACAACAAGTATCGGCATGCCATATCGAAACATCTAGGTTCTTCCTTCGTCAGAGAATCAGGCCACATACCTTATACTAGAGAGACGGCAAAACACTATCCCCCACGGCTTGCCTGTTACTGATTCACTCATGTCGGAATGTCCAACATGGCATGCCTTGGAGTCTGCCCGGTGCGCGTATCCAACCTGTTCTGTGTATCAGCCCGCAATGTCTGTGCAGTTCAGGATATTTCCGTTCTTCCTCACGGAATGCACGACCTTGCACCCATACACAGGAAAACCCTCGCCTCCCCACTCGCCTTGCGGTTTGATCAGTCCCCCTCCTGGAATAGGTCTCTCTGAGAGGCTGCTATGAGCTGGATTGACTCGCGCTATTCGAGTTTACTCGCTCGAAGTAGCAGCAATGGCTCATGACCATCATCGAGGGTATTGGTCTCGCAAGGCTGGCTGTACTTGTGTCGATGTTCCGACGCACAAAGTAACCCGCAGTCGCTTCCTGCGAGGCCCTATGCCCTTCTCCATACCTGCGTACCGTCGTTTCTCTGTGCAAAGTTTCGTCACCTACCACGCGGGCCCCTTCCAAGGCCACGGCATCGTGTGGAATCTTTCTTGTACCGGCTGGCGACTCACCGGTGGTCTACCCATATGACTAGGGAAAACGCTCTCGCTCACGGTCATGTTCTCGAATGAGCAACGTATCGAGATCCCTGAAGCAGTGGTGCGATGGTCGAGAGGGGAAGAGTTTGCGGCGGAGAATCTTCTAGTGGAGCCTCACACCCATG
>JACMLT010000367.1 GCA_014379455.1 Nitrospiraceae bacterium | reverse complement strand
GTTCCGTGACGGGCATCTTCTGGACCTTATTGCAAGGGGGGCAATTAGTCATTCCTTCTGAGGCTGCCCATCGCGATCCAGCCGAACTTGCTGCGCTGATTGAACGGCACCATATCTCGCATGTGGTGAGGGTGCCCTCGTTATACCATGCTGTGCTCGGTGAGGCGTTGGATAGGCAGTTGGAATCACTTCGCATCGTCATTACCGCCGGAGAGAGTCTTCCTCTTGAACTCGTGCGACGGCATTACCAGTTCGTGCCTTCCGCCACGCTGTACAACGAATACGGACCGACTGAAGCCACGGTTTGGTGTAGCGTGTATCACACGACACGCCAGGAAGTAGGGGCTCGAGTCCCGATCGGAAAACCGATCGATCGTATGCAGCTGTATGTGCTGGATGCGGGCCTGGAGCCGGTGCCTATCGGCGTACCGGGGGAGCTGTATGTGGCAGGGGATTGCCTGGCGCGTGGATATGTGAATCAGCCGCAGTTGACCCAAGAACGGTTTCTCGCGCACCCCCATGTGGCTGGTGCCAGGCTGTATCGGACCGGCGACTTGGCTCGGTATCGGGAGGACGGCAATGTTGAGTTTCTTGGACGGGTGGATCAGCAGGTCAAGCTGCGTGGGTTCCGGATCGAATTGGGTGAAGTCGAATATGTGCTGAGTAACTTTCCTGGCGTGTATCAGGCTGCAGTTCTGCTTCGACAGGATAAGCCGGAGCAGCAACGGTTGGTAGGGTATGTCACCGGCCAGCCAACGCTGAAAGCGATGCTCGACCACGTTCGGAGTTATCTCGCAGCCCGATTACCGAACTATATGGTGCCATCCATCATTCTGTGGGTGGACGCGATGCCGCTTAGTGCGACGGGAAAAGTCAATCGACGTGCGCTTCCTGTTCCGGAAGAGACAGCGGACCAAGCGGCGGCCAGGGTTGCGCCGAGAAATCAGATCGAAGAATCGCTGACTGAACTGTGGAAGGCAGTGCTTGCTGTGCCAGAGGCCGGCATCCATGACAACTTCTTTGAGCGAGGAGGCCACTCTCTTTTGGCTACACAGCTCGTCTCACGAATGCGTGAGGTCTTTGAGGTTGACGTCTCGCTGCGGGCGGTGTTTGAACGACCGACGATCGCGGCGTTGGCCGAAGAAGTGATCCGTGTGCGGCGCGAGGAGCAGAAGGCTTCAGCGATTCCACCGATCGTTCGGGTATCCCGAGATCAGCCCCTGCCGCTTTCTTATTCTCAGCAACGCATGTGGCTCATGTATCGGCTGGCTCCTGAAGGTACGGCGTATAACATGCCGTTTGCCTCGCGACAGATGGGCCCCCTCAATAAATCGGCCCTTCGGAGTACGATCGATGTCATTTGTCATCGTCATGAGGCGTTCAGGACGACCTTCGCCATGACCGGTGAGGGGCCGGTCCAAATCGTCAGCCCCTTCCGGCCTCCTCATTGGGTTGAGGTTGATTTGACGTTACGGCTGCCGAGCGAACAACGACGGCAGGAGGCGGCTCGGCTTGTGGAGGAGGAAGCGAACCAGCCGTTTGATCTTGAGAAGGGCCCCTTGGCACGGTTTTTATTGATTGAGATCGGGTCTGAGGACCATGTGCTGGTGCTCACGATGCATCATATTATCGGAGACCAGTGGTCGTTTGGGGTGATCGGGAGTGAGTTTGCATTTTTCTATAATGCGTTTAGCCGAGGGGAGGTTCCCTCCGCCAAGCCGATCCCGCTTCAGTATGCCGACTATGCGGTGTGGCAGCGGCGTTGTCTCACCGACGAGTGGCTCAGTAAACAGTCGGATTATTGGCAGAAGAAGCTGGCAGGACTGTCCAAACTCTCATTGCCGACCGATTATCCACGGCCTGTGGTGCAAACGTTTAACGGCGCACACTGTCTGCTGGAGTTGCCCGCCTCGTTGATTGAACGACTGAAGCAGTTCAGCGCAGAGCAACACGCGACGGTGTTTATGACCCTGCTGGCCTGTTTTCAGATTCTGTTGAGCCGATATTCAGGCCAAAGCGATATTGCCGTGGGTTCGCCTATTGCCAACCGGACTCAATCTGCGGTCGAATCGATCATCGGCTCGTTCGTCAATACGTTGGTGTTACGCACCGATCTTTCCGGTGATCCGACGTTCATTGAAGTGCTGGCGCGAGTCCGCGACACGGCGTTAGGGGCCTATGCCAATCAGGATTTCCCGTTCGATAAGCTGGTGGAGACGATGCATTCAACTCGTGATCATAGCTCTGCCCCGCTGGTGCAGGTCCTCTTCAATTTACCGAATGCGCCTATCGGGGAGATCAACGTCAATGGTTTGAGTTGGGTGCCGTTCGAGGTGGATTCGAGAGCTGCGCAGTTTGACTTAAGTCTGACGATTGAAACAGAGATTGCCCGTAAAGCCTATTTGACGTTCAATACCGATCTCTTCGAACGCCAGACTGCTGAACGGATGTTGGGACAGTACAAAGTCTTGCTCCAAGGCGCATTGGCTCATCCCTCCGCCAAACTTTCCGCTCTTTCCATACTCACTGTTCCCGAGCGTACCCAAATATTGCAGGATTGGAATCGAACTCAAACCGACTATCCTCAGTCCGAGTGTTTTTCTCAGATGTTCGAAGCACAAGTCGAAAGGACGCCTGATGCCCTCGCGTTGTCGATGGGGCAGGCGACCGTACGATATGGTGAGCTCAATGCCCAAGCAAACCAGTTGGCACGCTATCTCCGGACGCTGGATGTCCGGCCTGGCGTGGTGGTGGGCATTTGTCTCGAACGGTCAATGGAGATGGTCATTGCATTGCTGGCCGTGCTCAAAGCCGGTGGGACGTACGTTCCTCTCGATCCTGAATATCCCCGAGATCGACTTCGGTTTATGGCCGAGGATGCCGCCGCTGCGATCGTGCTCACGTCCGAAGGTCTTTCCGATCGGTTTGAGGCTCGATCCTGCCGTATGTTGTGCCTTGATCGGGAGCAGAAGCTGATTACACAGGAGGCTGATCATAACCTTCCGCCGACCGCGACCACTCAAGACTTGGCGTATATCCTCTACACATCGGGATCGACCGGGCAGCCCAAGGGGGTAGAAATTCCCCAACGGGCGCTGGTGAATTTCTTGTGCTCGATGCGGCAGAGTCCGGGATGTTCGGCGCGAGATGTGATGGTGTCCGTCACGACGCTGTCGTTCGATATTGCCGGGCTCGAGTTGTATGTGCCGCTGTTGGTGGGGGCTCGTGTCGAGATCGTCAGTCGAGCTGTGGCGATGGATGGACGGCAACTACGGGCTATCTGTGAGGCCGTGCAGCCGACGATCATGCAAGCGACTCCTGCGACATGGCGAATGTTAATTGAGGCTGGATGGCTGGGCAGCGACATGCTGACGGTACTCTGCGGAGGGGAGGCTCTCCCGCAGGATCTTGTGGGGGCACTGCTGGATCGCAGCGTCGCCTTGTGGAATATGTATGGCCCGACTGAAACCACGATTTGGTCCACGATCGAGAAGATCCAACGAGCAGATCAGGAGATATCTATTGGGCGTCCAATCGCCAACACGGACATCTATATCCTGGATCAGTTCCTGCAGCCGGTACCGGTTGGAGTCTCGGGGGAACTCTATATTGGGGGCCATGGTGTCGCCCGAGGATATCGTGGCCGTGCAGAGTTGACGAAGGAACGGTTCGTTCCCCATCCATTCTCGACAGAGCCTGACGCGAGACTGTATCGAACGGGAGATGTGGCTCGCTATCGCTCCGATGGACGCATCGTGCATCTCGGTCGAGTGGATCATCAGGTCAAGATCCGGGGGTTCAGAGTCGAATTGGGCGAGATTGAAGCGGTGCTGAGTCGCCATCCCGCAGCCCGTCAGGTCGTGGTGACAGCACGGGAGGATCAGCAAGGCTTCAAGCAGTTGGCGGCGTATATGGTGTGTAAGGATGGGCCGGTGCCAAGCCCGACGGAGCTTCGTGCATGTGTGCGGCTAGAACTTCCTGATTATATGACTCCTTCATTCTTTGTGTTTCTGGAGTCGATGCCCTTGACGGCCAATAACAAGGTCGATTTGCGGGCCTTACCTGCTCCGGCTCCTAGTCTCTCAGACGGGCAAGCTCAAGTAGGGCCGCGGGATCGGATGGAAGTTCAACTGACGCTTTTGTGGCGGCAGGTGCTAGAAGTCCCAAAGATCGGGATCCATGACAACTTTTTCGATCTAGGTGGCCATTCCCTCAAGGCGGCCCAACTCTTCTTTCTTCTCGAACAGGTGTTTGGAAGGCGCCTTCCGCTCGCGACGCTGTTTCAAGCGCCGACCATTGCAGGATTAGCGTCGGTCCTTTCACGCGAGCAGTGGGTGCCGCCATGGCAATCGTTGGTCGCGATTCAGCCGAGTGGGACCGCGATGCCGATATTCATGGTGCCGGGAGTGGGGGGCAACGTGTTGGTCTTCGCTCAGTTGGCGAAGCTGTTAGGACTGGATCAGCCGTTCTATGGATTGCAGGCGAGAGGATTGGATGGAAAAGAGACGCCGTTTACCTCGGTGCCGGAGATGGCGAGGCATTATATTGCTGAGATCCGCAGCGTTCGCCCGCACGGGCCATATACCGTCCTGGGTATCTGTACCGGCGGGCTAATTGCGTATGAAATGGCTCAACAATTACTCGAGCAGGGGGAAACCGCTACCTTGGTGATGATGGATACCTGGCATCCGTCCTCGTACCGCCCGCATCGGTTTCAGTGGTCGATGAAGGTCTTGCTCTTTCTCTTCATTGTATGGAGAACCCTGGGAAATATTCATGTGCTTCTCCGGATGTCGGTCAAAGATTGGTTACCGTTCATCCAGCGAAAAAGCGAGCGGTTGCTGTCATTTTTGGGAAATAGAGCTGGCGAAGATGACCTATTCGTTGAGTTTCAAGTCGAACGCGTGTCGCACTCGACACGCCAAGCGGTGGCTCGCTACGCCATGCGCAAATATCCTGGGCGTATTCTTAATGTCGTGGCGTCGAAACGGAATGTGGCTGAGACGGTGACTGATACCAGACATGCTTGGGAAGAACTTGGTGGCGAGGGGAGCCAGACTGTGCAGGTGGCTGCCACGGACTCAGGGCTCCTTCTTACTTCACCCCATGTCGGCGAAGTGTCCGGGCATCTTCAAGCCTTTCTTGCCGGTGAAAGTCAAGACGAGCGCGCCGGTGACCGTCCCCCTCGTGATATGAGTGCGTAATTCCCATCTTCCTCCTCCGTGAATGAGAGGCCGATTGGCGATGCCATTTGGACGATTTCTCTACTTTGTTGTGCAGCGTTCGCGATCGATGGCCTGGCTCATGGTCTGTGTCGGTGTGTTGTCAGGTGTCTTAAGTGCCGGGGTTTTGGCGCTCATCAATTATGTGCTTCATCATCCCTCCGACCATTCCTTTCAGGTGATGCTGGGGTTTGTTATCCTTGTTGCCGGGAAGATTCTGTCAAACCTGGGGTCTCAGCTCCTGCTCGTCCGATTCTCACAAGACACAATTTTGGACCTCTCGTTGTCGCTCTGTGCGAAGATCGTCCGGGCTCCGCTGCGTCGATCCGAGGAGCGAGGGGCTGCGAATACTCTCGTCATTCTGACGGACGACGTCAGTTGGGTGACTTGGGCCATCCAATGTTTCCCTCATTTGATCATGAATGTGGCCATGGTGCTGGGTTGCGGAATTTATCTTGCTTGGCTGTCGTGGGGCGTATTTCTGGGAGTGGTTGGAGTCACCGTCGTCGGCGCCCTGGGGTATCAGTGGCTGCACACCAGCGCCCGCAGCGTGATTTCCGAAGCCCGGGAGGCCCGGTCCGAGTTGTTTCAACACTTTCGTTCCCTCACAGATGGGCTGAAAGAGCTGTTGATGCATCAGGCTCGTCGGCAGGAATTTGTGAATCAGGAGGTACGAAGGTCGGCGGAATTGTATCGGAAAGCGAATATAGAAGCGACGCGGAGACAAGCGTTGTCGGAAGTCTGGACTCAGCTTTCGTTTTACTCTCTCATCGGATTCATCGTCTTTCTGTTTCCATCCGTTGTGGCAGTATCCCCTGAGG
>JACMLT010000366.1 GCA_014379455.1 Nitrospiraceae bacterium | reverse complement strand
CCGACAGCCAAGGCATCGAGACGGCGCCACAAATCTTCATTTTTGACCGGCTCTTTGCTGGCAGTTTTCCAGCCGCGTCTCTTCCAGTTATGGATCCATTCGCTAATGCCTTTTTGCACATACTGAGAATCGGTGTAGACATTCGCTTCCACAGGCTGAGTGAGCGACTGCAACGCCTCAATAACCGCGAGCAACTCCATGCGGTTGTTCGTCGTCGCCGGCTCCCCACCGCACAGTTCCGTTTCGACATTGCCGCTACGCAGCAAGGCGCCCCAGCCTCCAGGCCCAGGGTTCCCGCTACAGGCTCCATCTGTATAGATTTCCATCATTCGTCTACTCTCCTCGTGAAACGTCACAGTGCCGTGGCACAGACCCGTTACCCTAGGACAGAAAATATGTATGCGCACCGAGATTACGCTTCGGCAGGATCCGGATTGATCTTCGCGGTGGACTTCTTGCTCGTGAAGGAGACCCTCTTCTTCGAAGAACCAGCAATCTTTGGTGTCGCCGTCTTCACATCAGCATTCTGAGCACGATGGAGCAAGGCATGGTCCATCAGCACGAGCGCCATCATGGCTTCGGCAATCGGCGTGGCTCTGATGCCGACACAGGGATCGTGGCGGCCATTGGTTTCGACAGTTGCCGGCTTGCCCAGCTTATCGATCGAACGACGTGGAACTCGAATACTCGACGTGGGCTTAATGCCAATCGTAACGATGATATCCTGCCCGGTTGAAATGCCGCCAAGAATTCCTCCGGCATGATTGCTCACAAAACCATCCGGAGTCAGCTCGTCCCCATGTTCAGACCCGCGCTGCGTCACCGCACTGAAACCCGATCCGATCTCGACTGCTTTCACCGCATTGATACTCATCATCGCGCCGGCTATATCGGAATCCAGCTTGGCATAGACTGGTGCACCCCACCCAACCGGCACGTGCTCCGCGACCGTCGTGATCCGAGCGCCGACCGAATCGCCAGCTTTCCGCAACTCATCCATGTAGGATTCGAGCTTCGGCACGACCTCGGAGTTTGCGGAGAAGAACGGATTCTTGCCGACCTCGGCCCAATTCTTAAACGGCGCGTCAATCGGACCAAGTTGGCTCATGTACCCACGAATCACGACACCATACTTCTCCCTGAGCCATTTCCTGGCAACCGCGGCGGCAGCCACTCGCACTGCTGTTTCACGCGCAGACGCGCGCCCTCCGCCGCGATAGTCACGGATCCCATACTTCTGCCAATAGGTATAGTCTGCGTGGCCCGGACGAAAGGTATCGATCAGATTACCGTAATCTCTGCTGCGAGCGTCTTCGTTTCGGATGAGGAGCGCAATGGGCGTACCGGTGGTCTTGCCTTCGAAGACACCGGAAAGGATTTCGACTGTATCGGATTCCTGCCGTTGCGTGACGTGGCGGGAGGTGCCGGGCTTGCGCCGGTCGAGATCATGCTGAATATCATCGACGGAGAGGGCCAGGCCTGGCGGACAACCATCCACGACACAACCAATCGCAGGCCCATGGCTCTCGCCGAATGACGTGATGGTAAAAATGTGACCGAACGAATTGCCTGCCATGGGGCGGATGACTCCTCCCTACTCGACAAGGTCCAGCTTGATGCGCAATTCTTTTAGCTGATCGGCGCCGACAGAAGACGGCGCGTCGGTCAACGGACATTGTGCCCGTTGCGTTTTGGGGAATGCAATCACATCGCGGATCGAGTCCGTCTCCCCCAATAACATGATGAGCCGATCGAGCCCGAAGGCGATGCCGCCGTGGGGAGGCGCCCCATATTCTAGCGCGTCGAGCAAGAACCCGAACTTCGCTTGTGCTTGCTCCTTGTTGATGCCGAGGAGATCAAGAATCCGCAGCTGAATCTCGCTCCGATGATTGCGGATACTCCCGCCGCCGATCTCGCTTCCGTTGAGCACCATGTCATACGCCTTCGCCCGTGCTTTGAGCGGCTCAGAGTCCAAGAACGCCACATCCTCATCCATCGGCGCAGCAAAAGGATTGTGCATAAAGATATACCGCTTCTCTTCGGGCGAATAGTCCAGCAAAGGAAACTCCACGACCCACAGCGGCTTCCAAGCAGTCGTGTCGATCAGCTTCAGCTCCTCACCTAACAGCAACCGGATGCGGCCCAGCACATCGTGAACAATGGCGGCCTTGTCGGCACCGAAGAGGACGAGATCGCCCGGCTTTGCGTCTGGAATGGCCGATGCAAAAGCCTTGGCATCCAGAAACTTGGCGATCACGGACTCCAGCTGCCCCCCTGCGGTAATCTTCAACCAGGCGAGCCCCTTCGCGCCAAAACTTTTGGCCATCTCACCGAGCGCATCGATCCTACTTCGCGGTGTGGCCGCTCCGCCTTTGACGATCAACGCCTTCACGATCCCGCCTTTGGTCGCCGCCTCCTTGAACACCTTGAACTCGCTGGCTGCCGCAAAAGCGGTGACGTCATGCAATGGCATATCGAAACGCAGGTCTGGCTTGTCCGACCCGTAGCGGCCCATCGCCTCGGCATAGGTCATGCGCGGAAATGGAGTCGGCAGTTGGACGCCGCCCGCATCGCGAAACACCGTGACAATCATCTGCTCCATCAAGCTCATGACTTGTTCGCGATCCGCAAAGGACAGTTCTGCATCGATCTGTGTGAATTCAGGCTGCCGGTCATTGCGCAAATCCTCGTCGCGGAAGCAGCGCGCGATCTGATAGTAGCGATCGACGCCGCTGACCATGAGCACCTGCTTAAAGAGCTGCGGTGACTGCGGCAACGCATAGAACTGACCGGGATTCACTCGGCTCGGCACCAAATAGTCCCGCGCACCTTCCGGCGTGCTCTTGGTCAAAATCGGCGTTTCGACTTCGAGGAAGCGTTCTGCATTCAGAAATCCACGGACGGCCTGCATGATGTTGTGCCGGAGGGTTAAGAGTCGCTGCATCTTCGGGCGACGAAGATCCAGGTAGCGGTACTTCAGTCGGATCGACTCCGTCACTTCGGCATCGTCTTCGATCACGAACGGCGGCGTCTTCGATTCGTTCAGAATCTCCACGGCATCCACAAAGATTTCGATCTCACCCGTGGGCAGATTGGGATTCTTGGACTCGTCAGGTCGGGCCATCACTTGGCCCGTCACCGACACGACACATTCGCTCCGCAAGGTATGGGAAGCTTGGTGCACCGATACATTGCGCTCGGCGTTAAACACCACCTGCGTGATTCCGGTTCGATCCCGTAGATCGATGAACATGACCGTGCCATGGTCGCGCCGCTTCTGAACCCAGCCGTTTAAGACAACCGTCTGCCCGACAGCGGCTTTGGTGAGTTCGCCGCAGCGATGAGTTCTGACCTTCATACCACCTTCGCTTTCTTGGAACGGGCCCATCCGACCCGACTGATCCGCTTCTTCGGCCGTGGAGCCTGTTTCTCTGTGTCCTCTGCTGAAGCCAGCTTCTGGTCCGCAAGTTCGCGCAACGCGTTCGCTTCACGGTCGGTCAGGTACCTGAACTCACCGGACTCAAGATCTCCCAACGAGAGCGGGCCCATCTTAATCCTCGTCAGCTTCAAGACTGGGTGTCCCACCGCCTCCATCATCCGCTTCACTTGATGCTGCCGCCCTTCGCGGATGGTAATTTCAAGCCAGGAATTCAGCTTGGCCTTCTTGACCTTCTTCACAATAGCCGGGCTGGTCATACCGTCTTCCAGTTGCACGCCTTGCTCCAACTGCCGGATATGGTCATCCGTCACTACCTGTTTGACCTTGATGAGATAGGTCTTCGGCACATGATAGCGTGGATGGAGCAATGTCTGAGCTAGATCTCCGTGATTAGTCAGCAGCATCAACCCTTCGCTGTCGAAGTCCAATCGGCCGACGGGAAAGACCCGCACCGATATCCCGCGGAGAAAATCTTTCACCGTCGGCCTGCCTCCCGGATCGTTTAACGTCGACATCACGTTCTTCGGCTTATTGAGCAGCAGATAGACATACGGCTGGGTGGAACTCAGGTGCTTGCCATCCACCTTGATGTGGGCGCGGTCCGGATCGACCTTGGTGCCAAGTTCCGTCACGACCTTGCCATTCACGGTCACGCGCCCAGCGGCAATCCACTCCTCGGCCTTCCGCCGCGAAGCCAATCCCGTTCCGGCAATAACTTTTTGAAGTCTAATTTCCATTCAGTTCTCCGTGAAGCGTATCTGGTCGTTCGTCGCTCGCAAGACACTATCTCCCGCAATTCACCAGTATTCTATTCCCACTCAATCGTGGCCGGCGGTTTCGAGCTGATGTCGTAGACCACCCGATTGACGCCCTTCACTTCATTGATGATACGGTTCGACAGCTTGCCCAATACATCATTGGGAATCTTGGCCCAGTCGGCCGTCATGCCATCCACACTCGTGACGGCGCGGAGCGCGATGACATGTTCATACGTCCGCTGATCGCCCATGACGCCCACGGTCTTGATCGGCAACAGCACGGCAAGCGATTGCCAAATCTCTCGATATAAACCAGCGGCGCGAATCTCCTGATCGAGGATGGACTCGGCTGCGCGAAGGATAGCCAGTCGCTCCTTGTTGACCGCTCCCAGCACCCGGATGGCAAGGCCAGGGCCTGGAAATGGCTGCCGCCACACAATTTCGTCCGGCAGACCGAGCTCTTTACCCAGTACCCGCACTTCATCTTTGAAGAGTTCGCGCAACGGTTCGATCAATTTCAACTTCATCCGCGCCGGCAACCCACCGACATTATGGTGGGTCTTGATCGTGGCTGACGGGCCCTTGAAGCTTACACTCTCGATCACATCGGGGTACAGCGTTCCCTGGACCAGAAACTTGACGCCGCCCGCTTTCTTCTTCGCCTCGGCATCGAACTGTTTGATAAACTGCTTCCCGATAATCTTCCTTTTACGCTCAGGGTCGATTACCCCTTTGAGCTTGGCAAGGAACGACTCGGACGCATCGATGAGCCGCAAGTTCAGGTGAAGCTGGTTCGCAAACGTCTGTTTGACCTGTTCTTTCTCTCCCGCTCGAAGCAACCCATTGTCGACGAAGATACAGGTTAGCTGGTCGCCAATGGCACGATGAGTGAGAGCTGCCGCCACTGAGGAATCCACTCCACCGCTCAACGCGCAGATCACACGCTCTTTGCCGACCTGCGTGCGAATCTGCTGCACCGCCGTCTCTACATAGGATTGCATCGTCCAAGTCGGCTGACAGCCACAGATATCGTAGACGAAGTTCTGTAAGATTTGGGTCCCCTCCGGGGTATGCACGACTTCCGGATGGAACTGGAGGCAATAGATTCGACTCTTGGAGTCGTCGCGCTTCATCGCCGCAATCGGTGAATTCGCTGTGTGCGCAATGGATCGGAAGCCCGGCGGCATTCGCTCGATGCGGTCTCCGTGCGACATCCAGACGATGGTCGATCCACCTTCGCCGATGCCCTTAAAGAGATTGCTCCGATCGTCGATGGTAAGATCAGCCCGGCCATACTCCCGGTGCTTAGATTTGGCCACCTCTCCGCCCGAGAGATGCGTCACGAGTTGCATGCCATAGCAAATGCCGAGAATGGGAATGCCTTGATCGAACAGCTCCTTCGGCACGCTCGGTGCCTTTTTCTCGTACACGCTGGAAGGGCCGCCGGATAGCACGATACCTTGCGGACGATAGGCCAGAATGGTCGCCAAGGGGGCCGTGCAAGGGAGAATCTGTGAATAGACGTGGGCTTCGCGAATGCGGCGTGCAATCAGTTGGGTATATTGCGACCCAAAATCGAGGACTAGGATTCTATTGTGCCAGAGTTCCATCGAAGCGTGAAAAGTGAAACGTTAGAAGTGAGACGGGGGAAAGAAGGACGCGCGTCTGAAAGTACGTTTCACATTTCACCTTTTACCTTTCACTTCAGCTACTCCCAATCCATCCGGTAATTTGGCGCTTCCTTTGTGATGATCACATCGTGCACGTGGCTTTCACGGAGACCTGCGACCGTTTGCCGGATAAACGTGGCCTTCTGCTGTAAGTCAGAAATCGTCTTGCACCCGCAATAGCCCATGCCGGACTTCACGCCACCGATCAATTGGTAGATGACGGCTGAGAGTTTCCCTTTATAGGGCACACGCCCTTCGATGCCCTCAGGAACCAGCTTCTGCACCGGACGCCCACCTTGCCCGTACCGATCTCCACCGCCTCGTTCCATCGCGCCGATTGAGCCCATACCGCGGTACACCTTATAAGTCCTGGCTTGGTACAGTTCGGTTTCCCCCGGCGATTCTTCCGTGCCTGCTAAGAGTCCGCCCAGCATGACCGAGGAAGCACCTGCTGCCAAGGCCTTGGTGATATCGCCTGAATACTTGATCCCGCCGTCTGCAATAATTGGAACCCCGCTACCTGCGAGGACTTTTGCGCAATCGGCAATCGCCGTCAGTTGCGGCATTCCGGCTCCGGACACGATGCGGGTCGTGCAAATCGAGCCAGGCCCCACACCCACCTTCACGGCATCCACACCGGCCTTGAGAAGGTCCTTCGCCGCCTCTGCAGTGCCGATATTCCCGGCGATCAGTTCGAGTCCCGGATACTGTTTCTTGATCATTTTGACCGTATCGAGCACCGCTTGAGAATGCCCATGAGCCGTGTCGACCACGACAAGGTCAACCCCGGCCTTCTTGAGCCGCGCCACGCGATCTTCCGTCTCCGGCCCCACTCCGACTGCTGCCCCCACGCAAAGCCGACCATGTCCATCCTTGCAGGCGTTGGGGTACATGATGCGTTTTTCGATATCCTTGATGGTAATCAGTCCTTTGAGCTCGAAGTGCTTGTTCACAACCGGCAGCTTCTCGATTCGGTGCTCGTGCAACACTTCGCGGGCCTTTTCCAAGCTGGTCCCTTCTGGTGCCGTGATCAGCTTGTCCCGCTTCATGATCTGCGAGACCTTCAAATCCATTCTCGTTTCGAACCGCAGATCGCGATTCGTGAGAATACCGACCAATTTCTTGTCCTTCGTGACGGGAATACCGGAGATCCGGAACTTCGTCATCAGCGCGTGGGCATCGCGAATCGTTTGATCGGGCGAGATCGTGATCGGGTCGAGAATCATCCCGCTCTCGGATTTCTTCACCCGGTCTACTTCTGTCGCTTGATCCTCCGGTGACAACACTCGATGAATAATCCCGATGCCGCCCTCGCGAGCAATGGCGACGGCTAGACGCGACTCGGTGACGGTATCCATGGCCGAGCTGATGATGGGAATGTTGATCTTGATGTGGCGAGTCAGTCTCGTCCGCATATCGACGTCACTCGGCAAGATCTGAGACTTGGCCGGAACCAATACCACGTCGTCGTAGGTCAGTCCTAAGCGTGGTTCTTTGTCGAGCATATCGTCCCCCCACTAGCTGGATGCTGAAAAAGTCGCTTTTCTCACCCGCCCAACCCCGGCGCGCCGAGACGCGTCTTTCACCAAGCAGCGTTCTCGCTTCGTTCAGACCCTCAACGTACCCCAGAAGGTACGCCTCGGCCCTTCACTCGCTGCGGCCTTGCGGACAGCCTTTTTGAGCACCCAGCGGGAATATTTTCCTGTTGGGTCACCCACACAGACCATCAACGTTCTAGCTTCCCGAAATACTTTCTCCGCAGATTGCCAAATCCTCGTGGCTGATTATGCCCGTGATGTGCCTTGCGGATTTTCAATCTCTGCCACCGCTTCGGCGTCCTCCTGAAGCCGCTCGCTCCCCTCGTCCGCCGGCATGAATTGCTCAACCCGAGTATTCCCACTATCGACGACGAACACACTGCCCCTCACATCGACTGCAATACCGTAAGGAAAGTTGAATTGCCCTTTGCCGTTCCCGAACCCGCCCCACTGAGTGATGAAATTGCCTTCTTTATCGAACTTTTCGACTCGGTGATTGCCGGTATCCGTCACAAACACATCACCGGCTCCATCCACCGTAATGCCCCAGGGCGATCGCAGCTGACCGGCCTCCTGCGCGAGCGGACTGCTGGCATGACCTGGTTCGGCACTGCCGCCCCACTTGGCCAGCAACTGCGGGAGCACGTTGGTGCTGGTGTCGAATTTCTGAATCCGGTGATTGCCCATGTCGACGATGTACACAAACCCGTCCGTCTGGTCTACGGCCACGCCACGTGGAAAGTAAAACTGGCCGTCCCCATTCCCGAAGCTTCCCCAGGACATAATGAACTCACCGTTCATGTCGAACTTCTGCACGCGGAAATTGGCGCTGTCGACCACATACACATATCCACGCACCCGATCGACTGCAATGCCCCAGGGTGAGTTGAACTGCCCTTCGCCGTTTCCACGCGACCCGAACTTCATAAGATAGCCGCCGAGCTTCCCGTCAAATTTCTGCACGCGGTGGTTGTTCGTATCGACCACCCAGACATCGCCCTTGCCGTCACAGGCTACGCCGGTGGGGTTATGAAAGTTCGAATTGGCCGTACCAAAGTTGCCCCAGAGGATGATGAAGTTACCGGTATTGTCGAACTTCTGAACCCGGTTGTTGCCGTTGTCGACCACGAACAGCGACCCCTGGTGATCGACACAGAGCCCGTAGATCGGAGCCATGAACT
This sequence comes from Nitrospiraceae bacterium, assembly GCA_014379455.1. GTDB lineage: Bacteria > Nitrospirota > Nitrospiria > Nitrospirales > Nitrospiraceae > Palsa-1315. The sequence goes on along the minus strand of JACMLT010000366.1, from coordinate 3,614 downwards.
CACCGCCATGCAGCAACGATGCGCCGCGGCCTGTCCGGCCCCATTCGGCCACGCACAGATACCCTGACGTGTTGACCAGAATCGTGGTGCTTGCAGGGGTGGAGACGTTCCCTCCTACATCCTTAAACCACACATAGATCGACTTCTGCCCGTCTCCCGGCGACAAGATAAACGGGATCGTCGCACCAAACTTGGTGGACGGCGTCACATCCACCCATCCCGGCGTTCCCGCCATAGGAGTCATCGGTGCCTCGGAGACAAAGTAGGCTGCCACTCCGGTATCGACATCGTTGGCTGAAACCGTGACGATGACTTCCGGCGTGTTCGTCATGAAGGCGCCATGATTGATCACGGCGTATGGATTTTGCGGCGCCGTGATATCGATAAGCACCGGCGTCGCCATCACTTCATTCGACAAGTCGCTTTCGACGCCGGTCTCGAATACCGCAGTCACAGCATAGTGATACGGAGTATCGTTCGAGAGACCGATATGCGCATAGGGATTCGTCACACCTTCAATTTTCGTCGCGGTCTGGGTTGTGAGCTTCGGGACGGTATTGAAATACAGGTTGTAGGACTGGGCCCCAGGAACTTCCATCCAACTCAGGAACGCTTCCGTATCCCCGGCTTTGACCGCGACGCTGCGGGGCGGCGGAGTCTCACTCGGCACCTGACTGGTTGAAGCCTCATCCTTCCCCCGATTGAGTTCTTCTTCCGTCGGCACATACTTGAGCACGCGGCCATTGCCGCTGTCGACCACATACACTGCACCTTCTTTGTCGACCGCGATCCCATAGGGATAATTCAACTGCGCTTCTGTTCGTCCACGGTTCCCCCAGGCACAGAGGAATGTCCCATTGCCGTCGAACTTTTGGATGCGATGGTTGCCCGTATCGACGACATAGACATTGCCGAGCGCATCGCAGGCGATCCCCCAGGGAGACTTGAATTGGCCTGGGCCAGCCCCTTCTCGGCCCCACTTGGCAAGAAAACTCCCTCGAGCATCGAACTTCTGAATACGATTGTTGCTTTCATCGGCGACGAAGATGTTGCCGACAAAATCGACGGCCACGCCGCGAGGGAAAAAGAAGGCGCCGTCGAAGCTCCCATCGCGCCCCCACTTGAGCAAGGCCTGCCCGTCCGACGTGAATTTCTGAATGCGCGCGTTGCTGGTGTCGGACACGTAGAGATTTCCATCTGCGTCTGTTGCCAGTCCCCAGGGCACATCGAACTTGCCCAAATCGGCCCCGCGCCAGGCAAATCCAAACTTACCCCACGCCTGCATGGGATTGCCGTTGAGATCGAATTTCTGAATGCGGTTATTGCCGCTGTCTGCAATGTACAGCACCTCATTCGGTCCGACCGCTAATCCACGAGGATAGTAGAAGCTCCCTTCCTGCGAAGACGGATCGCCGCCCCATCGCGCAACAAACTTCCCAGACTTGTCGAGCTTTTGAATCGAATGATTATCGGTATCGGCGACGTAGATATTGCCGTCCTTGTCGAGCGTAATCCCCGTAGGCGAGCTGAATTCCCCGTCGTCCACCCCTTCCCGGCCGATACACATGGCCAACAGATAGGGCGAGGGAATCGCCATGACCTCTTGAGACTCAAGACTCTCCCCCCTCTGCGTGACCACCGTCACAACATAGTGGTAGCAGGTCCCGTTGGCCAGATCGTCATGGACAAACGGACTCTGGACGCCTTCCAAGCAGGTACCTTTGTCTTTTTTTACCCCGATGACGGCTTTGAAATCGTCGTCGCCGGCAATCGGACGCGTCAGATCGGAGAACTTGATCATCACGCCCTTGGTGGTTTGAAAATAGAGATTGTAGTACATGGCATCGGGAACGGGATCCCATGTGATGGTGACCCAGCCGTTCCCCGACTTTGCAGCCACGTTGGTTGGCGGCGTAGGAAGTTCTTCTTCGGCGGCAATCGAATCGCCGGTCCCCCATTCTTCGCCCAGGGTCCCATCGATGGTCAGATGCGTTCGATCACACCGATACATCTCGTCGAGCAGCCAGGCTTTGATCATGTGGTGGTGCTTTCTGTTGCTAAAGCAGCTCATGTAGAAGAAATGAGGGGTCTTTCAACGACTTAGAATTGGATTGCAGAGTCTAACAAAGGGGCGGAAAGAGAGTCAACGGGGAGCGGGAACAGCACCCGCGTGGCCCCGTGCTCCCGGAGCGCGCACGATAGGAATGTGGTCGCTCGATGCGCGCAGTGAAGAACAATCTGCCTACTCCTTCTGGGAAATTCGAGGAATCAGAAGGCCATTGCTGGAGGGCGCAGTGAAGAGCAGCGAGTGTGCCAGTTTTGGGGAAGCAATAGGAGTAAGAAAATCCCAGGAGCCTGTTCTCCTGCTCGCAGAACGCGCACGATGAAGCGGTGCTCCTCCGGTGAGGCAGAAGAAAGGGGGCCTGACGATTCCCAGTGCTCGCGCAACGCGCGGTCGCGGACTCCCCTCGTTGGACGCGCGCAGTGGAAGATCAATCAGCCCCCATCCCTATGGAGAGAAAATGAGCGAGCCTAGAAGAATTAATAGCAATTATTCCTTCTGTGTAGTAGGTGCACCTTAATGAGCCCCATCCTTATGACTTTTATGATGGGACGCCGGACGGCTTCCACGCGTCTTTTGTTAAAGCTCTGGTATCGCAGGTACTCCATGCTTCTCACAAAGCTTTTGAAATGCCTGATAGCCTTCGGTGCAAGCCTCAACGGAATGACGGATGAGAAGCGACAGCCAGTCTTTTGTTAACGGTTTGCTCTGTCTAGATTTTGGACTGACTATTTCGTGTGGCGGGGAAGTTCCATCTTTGGTTGTGAATAATATCACTGCATGGGCAACTTCCCTGCGTTGGTTATTCGCTTTCTTGGCAGCCTCTATGATGGCCTCTATATATTCCGTGTCTTGGGGGTCTCCTACTTCCTTCAATATGCGCATCAACAGAAATTTTTTGCCCTGTATGGAATCTAGGGTATAAAAGATGGCGCTTGCGATCGGAGTAGTGCACCCAGATATGATTTTGAAAGCAGTAAACATATACGCTTCGCTCAAGGTAGCGTTATTTACAACTTTCCCGACTGCGATAACGTAGTCATCTTTTGATGCTGGAGTACGAGGCATAATGGTCGGCTTTATAGATTGCTAGAATGACTAAATCACTGGCTAATAGAATTTCTTGGCTGGTTGAAGAGTGGCTCCAGCAAAGGCAAAGCCACTTGTCGAATGAGATCAAGAATTTGGCGCAAGAGACGGTCAATGGGTTGTTGGCTCCCAGCCCCACTCTCGTTCAGCGCTACAAAGGGTCGGCCCTGCGCCTCCACTTCCACGTTAAAGTCAGAAGCCTCCTCGACGGTCAATGGAAATTCGGCTACCTCTGTTTTGTTACACAGTACGCCGGAATGAAGGAACCTGGGCAGGATATCGACCGGTCTTATTACCATGGTTCCATTAATTCTCATACGAACAGTAACAATATCCATCTTCCCAGCGGTCAGATGTATGTTCCGATGCTTATCTATGTTGGAGAGCGTATAGAGAATCCACAAGGGGTGGCGATCGGCAACATCCCCAGCATGGTATGGCTGCATTCCCTCAATGAGTGTTT
>JACMLT010000365.1 GCA_014379455.1 Nitrospiraceae bacterium | reverse complement strand
TCTGGCCAGGAATATGATTGTGCTGTCCGGTCTTGTGCCGGATCAGGATATTCAGATTGTATACAGCGGCTTGCGTCCCGGGGAAAAACTGTATGAGGAACTCTTTGAAGAGACCGAACAAATCAAACCTACGGCACACACAAAGATCCGGCGCGCCGTCAATGTTTCAGCGGTTCAATCTGATCGTCTTGATCTAGCGATCGCTCATCTTGAGACTGCCATAAGTCATGGAGATGACGACGAGCTGATCCGACGCCTCAATGAAGCTGTCCCGACCTACACCCCGATGTCACCGCGCAGCGTTGAGCATATCCATTGAGTAAGTACTACACGACGATTGCTTGTCTGATTCACAAAGCTGTTTTCAATTTGTCCGTTTGTGTAATCAACGTACAATCCCTCTCATCACGAATCATGCATCACCATCACAGTCCCCGTCTTGAGAGGAGCGTGTAGAGGATGAGGGGTGTCGTTCTGGCCGGTGGACTAGGAAGCAGGTTGCTCCCGCTCACCAAAGTTACCAATAAACATTTACTGCCGATCTACGATCAGCCCATGATTTACTACCCCATTCAGGCGATGGCGAATGCCGGGATTCAAGAGATCATGCTGGTGACGGGAGGAAACAGCGCGGGAGATTTCTTGAAATTGCTGGGCAACGGCAAAGACTTCCGCCTGAAACGGCTTAATTATACCTATCAAGAAGGGGAGGGCGGCATCGCCGACGCCCTGCGATTGGCCGAACACTTTGCAGACGGTGAGCCGGTATGTGTAATCTTGGGCGACAACATTATCGAAGGCAATATCGCTTGCGCCGCCGATGCGTTTCGGAAACAGCAGCATGGGGCAAAAATTCTCTTGAAGGACGTCAAGGACCCGCAACGCTTCGGGGTGCCTATTCTTGATGGCGATCGCATTGTAAAGATTGATGAAAAGCCGGCGAATCCTCGATCGTCCTATGCCGTCACGGGCATGTATTTTTATGATGCGCGCGTATTCGACATCATCAAGACGCTCAAGCCCTCGGGGCGTGGTGAACTTGAAATTACGGACGTCAATAATGCCTATATCGCGGATGGGACACTGACCTGGGATGTTTTGGAGGGGTGGTGGACCGACGCGGGAACGATCGAATCTCTCCACCTGGCCAATCAGCTAGTGGCGAAAACCGGCGCGAATAAGTTGTAAGGCCCACCGACTGTGAACCCCGAATCTCAAACCCCAAGCAAGGTCCTAAGATGCGAATCCTAGTCACCGGAGGGGCAGGGTTCATCGGGTCACATCTCGTGCGTCGGCTGGTTCTTGAGAGCGGCCATGAGGTGGTGAATCTTGATGCGCTGAAATACTCCGGCAATCTCTCAAATCTCAAGACTATCGAGGCACATGCCCGGCATACATTTGTGCATGGGGATATCGGAGATCAACCGTTGATTGAACATCTCCTCCGTGAGCATCGGATTGAAGGGGTGATCAATGCTGCGGCGGAGACTCACGTCGATCGATCTATTCTTGACCCGGGAGCCTTTGCACGCACCGATGTGGTAGGGACCGGTGTGTTGATTGAAGAAGCTCGTCGTGCCGGGCTGCAGCGATTTCTGCAAGTCAGCACAGATGAAGTGTATGGGAACGTCGAAACCGGAATGTCGACGGAGACCGATTGCCTGGCTCCGCGAAGTCCCTATTCTGCCAGCAAAGCCGGTGGAGATCTCCTGGCCCTCAGCTATTGGACGACCTATCGGTTTCGGGTGATGGTGACCAGAGGTAGCAATACCTATGGCCCAAATCAGTATCCAGAAAAATTCGTTCCGCTGTTCGTGACGAATGCCATCGACGAGCAGCCTCTCCCGCTCTATGGAGATGGACGTCAACGCCGCGATTGGCTGGCTGTGGAGGACCATTGTTCGGCCATTGAGCATGTATTTTTTCAAGGTGAGCCGGGACAGATCTACAACATCGGTGGGGGCAATGAGTGGGAGAATATTGCCGTGGCCGAACAGATTGTCCGTCATTTGGGTAAATCACGCGACCTCATTCGATCGGTGCAGGACCGTCTGGGACATGATCGCCGCTACGCAGTGGACTGCAGCAAGTTGCGTCGACTCGGGTGGAGTCCAGTTGTGCCATTTGAAGAGGGATTGTGCGCGACTGTCCAATGGTATCAAAAGCATGAGGACTGGTGGCGAACAATCAAGTCTGGGGAATTTCGCCAGTACTATGAACAGCAGTATCGTCAGCGGCTTCAAGAAGGGGTAACAGAGACAAGGGTAAAGGGATAGAAGGCTAGGGGTAGTGCTGGGCAAGGCTGTTCGCTCAACCCCCAAAGTCTTGCACCCCTATTAGGCTATGCGGATACTGATCACGGGCGCGCAGGGGCAACTAGGCCACGCGCTTCAGCAGGCCCTCTCTGGAGAAGATCTGATCCTGAAGGATCTACCGGAGTTCGACCTCACACAATCTCACAGTGAATCCAAGATCGTGGCTGCCCGTCCCTCTGTCATTCTGCATGTCGGCGCCTATACAAATGTCGATGGGGCTGAGCGCGAGCCCGATCGTGCGCTGGCGGTGAATGTTCACGGTACCACTTTTGTTGCCCGTGCTGCCGCAACGCTCAATGCGAGACTGATTTATGTATCGACGGACTATGTCTTCGACGGAACTCAGACGACTCCCTATTGTGAAGAAGACGTACCCCATCCTCTCAATATGTATGGTCAGTCCAAACGAGCAGGGGAAATCGCTGCATTGACGGGCTGTCCCAACACGTTGGTGGTTCGAACGGCCTGGCTCTATGGACATGCGGGAAATAATTTCGTGAAGACCATTATGAGGTTGGCGGGTGAGAAGCCGTTCCTCGAAGTGGTGGGGGATCAGCGAGGTTGCCCGACCAATGCGGACGATCTGGCCCTTGCCTTGAAAAATCTCCTTGTGAGTGATCTGCGAGGAATCTGTCATGTGACGAATACTGGCGACTGCACCTGGCATGAATTCGCAGAGGCCATCGTCAGCCTTATGGAGCTTTCTACCCCAGTTCGACCTATTACGACCGCGCAAGCAGGACGTCTTGCGAGGCGCCCCGCCTATTCCGTTCTTGCCCAAGGCCGGTTGGGTACGATGGGACCGTTGCTGCCTGACTGGAAAGAAGCTCTTGCTCGATTTATGAAGTACGCGCCACATCGCGCGTCCACCCTGAATTAGCAGGGAGCGGTTGCACTCGTTGTCATCTCTCGTATCGCCTGTTTCATTTTTTGCTTTGCAGCGATACGTAGGGTCAGTAATATGGCAACAAGAAATACTTGGAGTTCACTTAATGGCTGTACGATCCGCATTTCAGAGCACAACGCGACCTGGGAAGGTGGCACGCAAGCTGCTCAGTCAGATTCGACTGTTTGCCACCGACGTTGACGGGGTGTTGACGGATGGAGGAATGTACTATGCCGAGTCCGGCGATGAATGGAAGAAATTCAATACGCGCGATGGCATGGGGATTAAATTGTTGCAGAGGGCAGGAATCATCACGGCCATCGTGACGCAAGAGCGGACGAAACTGGTCGCACGGCGAGCCGAGAAGCTCACGATTCCCGAGTTGCACCAAGGGGTCATGGATAAGTTATCGCTGGTTCGTGACATGTCGGCCCGCTATGGACTCACACTCAGCCAGGTCGCCTATATTGGCGACGATATCAACGACCTTGAGACGCTGAAGGCGGTCGGATTTTCAGCCACACCGGCCGATGGGATGCCGCAAGTTGCAGCGGCGGTCGACTATATTTGCCGGAAGAAGGGCGGAGAGGGGGCGGTTCGTGAAATCATTGAAATGATTCTTGACGCCCAGCAGCATCGCACGCAATAACCGTCACTCGTTAAATGGTAGAGGCATAAGAAGGATTGCATGTATGGCCCGTCATAATTCAAGTATCGTGAATAACGATCTGAGCTCCCATCTGTATCCCGTCATCATGGCAGGCGGAAGCGGCACCAGGTTTTGGCCGCTGAGTCGGCAGTTATTTCCCAAACAGTTGCTGCGGATTATGGGAGACGAAACGTTGATTCAGCAGACCATGCGCCGAGTGGTGTGTGCGTCGGCGCCGAACCGGGTGATGATTTCCACAAATCCCGCCCAAGCTGAGTCCATTCGCGTCCAGCTGAGTGAATGGAAGGACGCGCTTGCCGATAATTTTGTGCTTGAACCGGAAGGGCGCAATACCGCTCCGGCTATTGCGTTGGTGGCGTTAGAACTCGTCCGTCGGGATCCTGACGCGATCATGGTGGTGGTGCCTGCCGATCATGTCATCAAAGGACAGCGCGCGTTCGATGCGGCGGTCTCGTTGGCGGCGACGCTAGCGAAGCAGGACTATCTGGTGACGTTTGGTATTAAGCCGATCCGTCCGGAAACCGGCTACGGGTACATCAGGCCGAACAGGAACGTGACGTTGAGGAAACAGGGGCTGCTCAAGGGGCACCCGATCAACCGGTTTGTCGAAAAACCTAGTGGTGCCAAAGCTGCGGCGTACCTCAAGGCCGGGGACTATTATTGGAACAGCGGGATGTTCATTTGGCGCGCCGCGACCATCCTGGATGAAATCAGACGCCATCAACCCACCCTCTTTCGTGGGATCGATCGAATCGGTCGATTGATGCAGTCGGGGTCGCCCCGGCAGGCCATCGACGATGCCTACCGCGCACTCACGCCGGTTTCAATCGATACGGGTGTGATGGAGCGATCCAAGAACGCGGCGATCGTGCCCGTGTCTTTCCAGTGGTCTGACGTCGGGAGTTGGGGGAGTTTGGATGAGGTGGCGTCGAAGGATAAGGCCGGCAATGTTGTCATCGGTCGTGTGGTCGACTTGGGCAGCCGTCGCTCAATCATCTACGGAGATCGCCGGCTTGTGGCGACGATCGGGCTCACCGACATGGTGGTCGTCGATACGCCGGATGCCACACTGGTCTGTCCAAAATCCCGCGCGCAAGAGGTGAAGCAGTTGGTCGATATTCTCAAAAGCCAGAATGCGCCGGAACACCTGGAGCATCTGACGGTGTATCGGCCTTGGGGCTCCTATACAATCCTGGAAGAGGGACCGGGGTATAAGGTGAAGCGCGTGACCGTGAAGCCGGGAGGGCGGCTCTCACTACAGATGCATCATCGACGAAGCGAGCATTGGGTAGTCATTGCCGGGACGGCGAGGGTGACCAGAGGCGATGAGGTCTTCGATCTCAACATTGGTCATAGTACAGAAATTCCTCTTGAAACCAGACATCGGTTGGAAAACCCTGGCCAAGAGATTCTGCATATCATTGAAGTGCAAAACGGACCCTATCTTGGGGAAGATGATATTGTCCGGTTTCAGGATGACTATGGGAGAGGCGTGAAGCGTGAGGCGTGAAGCGTCGTTCGCGCGCATGCAGGAAGACGTCGCGTTGCGTTTCACGCTTCACGAATAACGAGGGACGTACGATATGGGACTTTTTCGCGAATATGATCTGCGAGGCATCGTGGGCCAGGAGCTCACCGATTCAATTACTGAACAAGTGGGTCGCGCCTACTGCACCTATGTCAAAGAACGGGGAGTGAAGACGATCTCGGTCGGGCGGGATGGCCGATTGAGTTCACCGGGGCTCCATAAAGCGCTTGTGCGAGGACTCCTTGCCGGCGGATTGAACGTCGTGGATATCGGGATCTGTCCTTCGCCGCTTGTGTATTTCTCCCTGTTTCAGCTACCGGTTGACGGTGGCATCATGATTACCGGAAGTCACAATGCGGCTGAATACAATGGATTGAAGATCTGCATCGGGAAGGACGCCATTTATGGAGAGGAGATCCAGGCACTTCGAGCGGTGATGGAGGCCGGATCTTTTGTCTCCGGGGCGGGACAGTTATCGGAGCATCCCATCATTCCCGATTATTTAGGGTATATTAAGAAAAGTTTCACGCACGTCGATGCCAAGCGCCTGCACGTGGTGATCGATTGCGGGAATGGAGTGGCGGCATTGGTGGCGAAACAGGCGCTAGAGCTCTTGGGTTGTCAGGTCACAGGGATCTATTGCGACCTCGATGGGCGATTCCCGAACCATCACCCGGATCCGACGGTGTTAGAAAATCTTGTCGATCTGATTCAGGCAGTCAAAGAGCACAAAGCGGATGTCGGGATCGGCTACGATGGAGATGCCGATCGCATTGGGGCCATCGATGAGCAGGGCCACGTGTTGTGGGGCGATCGCCTGATGGTGGTCTACGCGCGCGACATTCTGGCGGCAAAGCCCGGAGGTACCATCATCTCAGAGGTCAAGTCCTCGCAGAGTCTCTACGATGATATTGCCAAGCACGGGGGGCGGCCGATCATGTGGAAAACCGGTCACTCCCTGATCAAGGCGAAGATGAAAAGCGAACAGGCTGTCTTGGCCGGAGAAATGTCCGGGCACATGTTCTTTGCCGATCGATATTTTGGGTATGACGACGCGATCTATGCCTCATGCCGACTGGTGGAGATTCTAGCCAAGACGACTTGTTCCCTCTCCTCGTTGGTGGCCGATCTTCCCCAAACATCCGTCACGCCGGAGATTCGGGATGATGTATCAGACTCCATGAAGTTCGAGTTGGTCAGACATGTGCAGGAACAGTTGGCAGCCTATGCGAAGACCGGCGAAGCGCTTGGTCCGTCCAAGCTGGTGATCCGTGATGTTGTGACCATTGATGGTGTACGCGCCATCTTCGATGATGGGTGGGGCCTGATTCGAGCCTCAAATACCCAGCCGGCCCTCGTGTTACGTTTCGAAGCTACCTCGCCGGAGCGATTGGCCATGCTCCGCGCAGTGATCGAAGGCGAGTTGGCTAAGGCCAAACAAGTTCTTGGTTGCTAGGTATCGTCAGCGAGCTATTTCCCTTCTAAGCCGTGTGCAGGCTCGCGCCTTGCTCCTAGCAGTATGCCTCATCATAGGGTCCATGAACGGGGCGATCTCGTGGGCTGAACCGGGCAGTCCTCTTCCGACCGCACGATCTTTCCAAGTTGGGGAACAACTCACCTACGAAATTTCTTGGCTGAACATGACAGCCGGCACAGCCGTCATGGCGGTCAGTGATGCCGGTATGGAGGGAGACCGGCCGCTGGCGAAGTTGATTACGACGGCGCAGTCGAGGCCGGTGATCAGCAAATTCTTTCCTGTGGATAACCGGGTTGAGTCCATTGTGGATCCTGCCACGTTGCTTCCGGAGCATTTGGTCTTCAAGCGGAGAGAAGGGAAGAAGAAAGAGGATATTGAATATACGTTTCATCAGAAAGATGGAAAAGTTACGGTGGTGAAAGGAGGAGAGACTGAAATAGTGGAGATGCCTCCCGGTACCCAAGACGTCATCTCCTGCCTCTATTTTGCACGGAGCGCGTTATCGTTCCTGCCAGGCTCATCTCTCACCATGAACGTGTTTCATGATAAAAAAAATCGTAAACTGGACGTGCGCGTTGAGGAGATCGAGACGGTCAGCGGTCCGTGGGGGGAAGTTGAAGCGGCTCGTGTGCTGGTCGTGATGCCGTTCCAAGGTCTGTTTCTCAACCAGGGTAATATCCGGGTCTGGTTTACCAACGATGATCGGCGCATTCCAGTTCGAATGAAGGCCAAAGTCATCATCGGGTCGATCGTGGCCGATCTCGTCAGTCGATGGCTGGCCTCTTCACCGACCCAATCGTCTTCACCGATCCAATGAGGAAAGCAACCGTTCGTTGCCCGCCCTCCTCAAAACGGTTATACTTAGGCCAACCATGAGTCAGATTCCTCTTACATTAAGCAGATTTATCGCCCAGAAGCAGACGGTCGACCATGAAGCTGGAGGGGGACTTGCGCATCTTCTGGGTCAGATCGGTTTGGTTGGGAAATTGATTGCGAAGGATCTGAGACGTGCAGGGCTCATCGATATCCTGGGAACGACCGGCGAGGTTAACGTACAGGGCGAGACCGTTAAGAAGCTGGATG
>JACMLT010000364.1 GCA_014379455.1 Nitrospiraceae bacterium | reverse complement strand
GCAGGCGAAAATATCTCCGACGACCCACCAGGACCAGGTCCGGTCGATTTTGAGCGAGGTCGGTTCATAGCCGTCCTTGTTCGCCTGAGCAAGATGGTCGCCCTTACGGCTGAGCGTGACGGTGCCCGGTGCTGTGAGGTGCAGGTAGTCATCAATGACGACTGCGGTCTCCGGCGGGTTGGTGAAAATGGTGACCGACTGTTTGTCGGAGTGCATCCAAGTCCCGCAGCCCGAGAGTCCTCCAGCCAGGAGGCACAGTGCGAGTCCCCCCTGCCACATCTTGCGGTTCCTCATCGTCCACTCCATTTAGATGTTCATTGCCTCGTTCACTTCGTGGAGGGTTGTCTTGGCGACCTCGCTGGCCCGGCGGCTGCCCTCTGTCACGATGTTGTTCAGGTATGCAGGATCTTGGCTTAGGCGCGTGCGCGCGTCCCACATCGGCATCATGCGTTCCACGATTCGATCGGCAACGAGTGTCTTGCAATCGACGCAGCCAATGGCGGCCGTCCGGCATTCGGTATTAATCTGCGCCTGAATCATCGGCAATGAAAATATTTTATGAAAATCGTACACGGGGCACAGGTCGGGGTTTCCGGGGTCGTGGCGTCGGACTCGGGCAGGATCGGTGACCATCGTCTTGAGTTTCTGCCGCACAACTGGTTCGGGGTCTGACAGGTTGATCGTGTTGCCGTAACTCTTACTCATCTTTCGGCCATCGGTGCCCATGACCTTGGGAAACTGTGTCAGTCGTTCTTTGGGCTCGGGGAACACAGATGTCTTGTAGATATCGTTGAATCGCCGGGCCAGTTCCCTGGTGAGTTCGAGATGGGGGAGTTGGTCTTTTCCTACCGGGACAACGTCTGGTTTATATAACAAGATATCGGCGGCTTGCAGGACCGGGTAGCCCAGAAATCCGTAGGTACTGAGGTCTTTTTCTTTAATCTCTTCCTGCTTTTCTTTGTAGGTTGGATTGCGTTCCAGCCAGGAGATAGGCGTCATCATCGAGAGGAGCAGATGCAACACCGCATGTTCCGGGATGCGAGACTGGATGAACACCGTGGAACGTTCGGGATCGATGCCGGCGGCAAGCCAATCGATGAGCAGTTCCCGTGAGAATTCACGGATACGGCTGGTATCGGCATAGTTCGTCGAGAGCGCATGCCAGTCCGCGACAAAGAAGTAGCACTCGAACTCGCTCTGAAGGCCTTTCCAATTTTCCAAGGCCCCGAGATAGTTGCCGAGATGCATCAGCCCGCTCGGCTGCATGCCGCTGAGGACTCTTTTTCTGGGGGTAGTCACGGTGTGTCTCCTGCTCCAAGGCCGATGGCGGTAGAGAGAATTGAATTAGTGAGACTGTGGGTCAAGGTCCCCGTGATGGTATGGATCACATGGATCTGTGGGTCCAACATGATCAGCCCCATCAAGATGAACATGCCGTAGGGTTCCACATGCCTGAGCGCCATCGCTGCGGTGTCCGGGAGAAGGCTCGTGAGAATTCTTCCGCCATCCAATGGGGGGAGCGGCAGTAGATTGAATAGCATGAGGAGCACGTTAATCAAGACGGAGTAGATCGACATGGCGGCGATCGGCTGGAGAAACATTTGGTGCCACGTGTTCGAGAGCGAGGTCTCTTCCGATGTCGACGGTGAGACTCCGATGGTGGGATCGATCGACAGGATGAGCGCGAAGAGCAGCGCGCTGCCGACGGCCAGGGCGAGGTTCATGGCCGGTCCTGCCGCCGCGACGAGCGCCATGTCGCGACGTGGTTGGCCCATATTGCGTGGATCGACGGGGATCGGCTTCGCCCATCCGAGAAAGAATCCTCCAGGCATCAGTAGGCAGAGTAACGGTAGGATGATGGTTCCGAAGGGGTCGATGTGTGCCAGCGGATTCATGGTGAGTCGGCCCTGGAGCTTGGCGGTCGGATCGCCGCATCGATTGGCGACCCAGCCATGGGCGTATTCGTGCAAGACCATGGCGAAGAGGAGTGGAAGCCCCATGTAGGAGATTGTGTGGAGAATTTGCGGTAACGAGTTCATGCGGTCGGTTGTCCTAGTTCACCTGAAGGAATCGGCCATGTTTGATTTGTATCAGGAAGAGCGGACGATGCAATGTTCCGTCTGGTCCGAACGCTGCCGGTCCCGTCAGGGAAGAGAGATCAGGCTGTGTCAGCAGTTGATCGTGTACCGCTTCGCCGGAAGAGGCCCCTTTCCGAACCGCATCCAGCACCAATTTCGCGGCGTCGTAGCCCTGGGTCGAAAAGAGTGTCGGGCTGGCTTCAAACCGTTTTTTATACCGGGCGACAAAGTCCTGCACGGTCGGGGTCTGGCTGTCGATAAAGAAGCCGTCAACGAACACGGCTCCATCGATCGACGAATCATCTGTGCGAGCAAAGTCCGG
>JACMLT010000363.1 GCA_014379455.1 Nitrospiraceae bacterium | reverse complement strand
CTGTGGGAGATGCCACCCGTGACACGATGAAAATCGACTGCGTGTCATTGCCTGAATACAGTATAATAGTTCTAGTTAGAACCAAGTCAAGGGGGAAATATTCAGCGAGAGGCCTCTTGGTACGGTCGGCTTACAAGGGAGCGAAAACTCGAGAGGTTTCGGCAATGGACGTGTGACTGTTGCCAGGCCGGTTATGGTCAACAATCATAGCCGGGAATGAAGCGTGTGGCGCTAAAAACCAAGCTCCTTTTCGAGATCGGCTTTTTTATCATTGAATTTTTTCTGCTCCGCCTCGCTTTTCTGCGTGATCGAGCCTTTCACATTCTCGCCTGTTTTCCCCATAGCGCGCCCCATCTCTTCTTGTTTGGCCTTTACCTCTTTGGCTTTGGAGGACCCGGCAAATTCGTAATATCTTCCTGCAATACTTTGCGTGAACATCGGGTCGCTGCGCTTCATAATCATATCGCCCCGCTGCTCGGCCCTCGCCTTAGCCAACTTGTCGCCGTTCGGCAGAACCTTCATCCAGTCCGAGGCTTTCCTCAGCTTCTCAAGCGAGCCCGTGCTTGCCTTCATGACTTCCTGCATACCACCGGACAGGCCTTGGGCATCCTTCTCCTCGGCCTTCATCAATTGGTCAGCGTTGGTGGACGCGATGTGGCGAAGCTCCTGATGATAGGCTGGTGGCGAGACGTGGGGATGGATTTCACTCGTCTTGGGATCGCGGGGCTCACGGCGGCCTCGGTCGACACCCCAGGCCGTTTCGAAGAGCGTCAGATCATCAGGTTTCGCATGCACCGCTTTCAGCATCACCCGGTTGGCCTCGTTGAAGTCACCGATGGCTTCAAAATATCGGAACGCCGACGTCCGCCCATCGGCCCGTACCGGCTCATGTGAATACAAGAAGCCCTTCGCTTCAGCCGCCTTGGCCAAATCCCGACCAAGCTTCGACACATTCGCCTTGGCTCTGGCCTGGGCATTCTTGTCGAATCGATCGATACAGTCATTGCCCGCAACGAATCGAGAGGCCACAAATAGTTCCGCCGGCTGGCCGGACTGTTCCGCCTTACTCATGGCGGCAATCGCCGCCTTGGCAGCCTTCTCTTCGTCATCGGCCAAACAGATATCGTCCGCGCGAACGGGGAAAGCCGTCACAGCGAAAATCGCCAGCGCACAGCAGGCAATTCTGAACAGGATCATCGGCGCTCTCCTCCGTTATCGTCCTAGCAGGCCTTTCATTATCTTACCCGCATCGATGGCCTCACCGTCTTCATCTCCCTTGCTCGGCCCCTTGTCTCTACTTCGCCTCTTGTCTTTCTCCCGCCCTGCGTTCTTCATCATCTCCTGAATGTTCGGAGCCCCGCCTTGCCCCATCATGGCTCCCATATCGTTCTTCGTATAGCCGGCGGGAATTTCGAACAGCGCCGGACTCTGTTTTTCGACTTTCAGATTGGTCAACTCACTCACGATGCGCATTTTCTTATCGCCTTCTTTGGACAGGAGATCCATTTTCATCGGGATGCCGTCTTTGGTCGTCCAGAAGAATCCACCGAACTTCGACCCGTCCTTCTTGGTCGCAATCATTTTATATTTGGTGGTCTTCACTCCGTTGACCGTTTCGTCACCGACGACAGTCTGCTCCACGTCCATGGAGTTGAGATCGGGCGACTCCAACTGGTCCATCGACATCTCCATATACATATTCCCCATCAATTGCCACATCACCTTCTTATCCCTCCGGATGATGGTGACGTTGCCGTCCGCCCCGCCCATCTCCATGCGCTGCTTGCCGGGCGAATAGTAGGTATGGGATTTCATCGTCATGCCCCCTTCTGTCTCCATCGTGCTATCGGCAGAATAGTCCACCTTAGGTTCCGGCAGAGAGGCAGCATTGACCGCAAGGGGCAACAGTACCGTCGACACCACCACACCGATATATCGCCACAACTTCATGGGCCTACCCTCCTTTAGAAACATTCCAACTCTTCAAGCGACGGGAGGCTAGCGGGTTTCTCGAAATGAGTCAATATCAGGGGGCGGGACGGAAAAGACCCGCCGCATTGCGCTGGCATTCGGCCTCTCATCACGGACTCGCGGATTCGCCATTAATCGAACCATGAGCAGTGCGCCTGGTAGGATCGGTCGATATATTCAATAAGGCTGCTGTCACGCCTAAGGGCATCAGCAACACGAGTGCCGCCTTCAGAAGCGGTTGTCATAGGCCGAGACATCGTAGCTCCAGGCTCCATCGATCCCTGCCACGGCACGCACACGGTCTGAAGGACAGGCCGCATCGGCATCCGTCATGATGTAGTGAATCGTGTCGCCGGCTTGGAGCGACACGCCCCGAGCCAACAGTTCCTGCGCGGCAATCATCGATAGGGTCTGGTGGCGATACGCTTGAGGCTCTTTCGTGAGCGATTTTGCGATGGCCAGCTCCTCAATGGTGGCATGACCATCTTGGAGATAGCGCCGATAGGTGTGGACGACTTCCATGGCCTGTGGAATCTGTGTGCGCAACTCGGCTAGCGTCCCTGCCTCACTCAGACAGCGCAGCACCTCCGTTTGTGCCCGCTTCACGAGCCGAGGCGCATCGCTGCGACGGATTTCGATACCGCGGATTTTCATCCCGCCATAGTCGAACAGACCTACGAACTGATTTGGCACCGGCATGAGCGGATTGACCCGTGACGGGAAAAACCCAATCCAGCGATAGAGCCCCTCCACACCGATTGTGAGTCCCGTCTGCTCAGTAATCGTCTGTGCGAGGCTGTCGTAGTCTGCTCTCACCGCACCGGACTTGACGAGCCAGAGCGAATCCACAATCGCGTGCAGCATGCGATAGCCTTGACGCTCTGCAATTTCTTTCGCCTGCAGCAAAGTGTCACGGCTGTAGGCGGTGACCGCTTCGTGCGCCTCGATCCGCCCGAACCGGGCATTCTTGTATCCCAAATACCCGAACGAGACAACGAGCAGCCACTTGAGCGCCGTTTGCCGTTGATCGAGTACGGCTCTCGCCGCCGGCTGTGCCGCCGCGGCCATGAGCTTCTTGTACCGCGCGCGCTTCTCGAGCAACGGGGTCAGCGTGCGAGGTACCAATCCCTGGCGCCGGCGGCAGGTATGGTGGCCGATCTCCGGCACCCGTGCAGTCGGATCATCTCGACAGCACCGGCAATTGACCGTCTCGGGCGAGATGTTGAAGCGCACCATAATGGAGGGGTACATCGAGGAAAAATCCAGCTCACCGACCTGTTCGTGATAGCCGACGATCGGCGCGAACACCAATCCGCCCTGATCGGTCTGCAGCAATTCGAGCGCGGATTTGAAGGATTCCGGCTCCTGCTTCCGATAGGGAATCAGCAGACCGTCACGGCAGGCCGTTTCGAGTTGCATCGAGGTGATTCCCGTTCCGGTCGTCGTACGGGCCATCTGCTGCAGATCGACCTTCGTGACACGGGCCTGCTCGATGAGGCCGGCTAGGCCCGTTTCCGCCAGCGCAAAGGAATTGTGCCGATCGAGGTGCAGCCGCCCCGACAGGGTGCGGGCGCCGGCATGGGACAGAATACGGCCGTACGAAAAATACGAATGGGGCTTCCTGGCGCCGATGGATCGATGGGGATCACGATTGAGCGCGAGCGGCAAGTGCAGCCGATCTGCCGTGGCCATGAGACGCGGCAGAAGATAGGAATCGCCCCAGTCCGTCAAGAGAATGTCGGGGTCTTCCCGCGCGAGCAGCTGGTTGAACCGCTGAATCACATCGGCATCATCGCCCTCCAACAGACGCTCCTCTCCATCCATTCGCACTACAAGCGAGCCACCTCCGCCATGATTCGGGTTGGGCGACGGACTGTCCGGCGACAGCTCCATGATCGTGAACGGCGGGAGGCCATAATCCGTGTCCCAGGGCGACTCCAGCGCCTGAATCGACTGAATCAAACCCTCGGCTGTGAGATCAGCTTCGCAGTGGACGAGAGGAAAGAGCTGCCGATCGTAAAAGTAGCGCTGCGGTAATGACACATCCACGTGAAAGAACTGCGCGTCGGGGCAGGAACGGATCAGCAGTTGCGTCAGGGGTGAGAACTGCGCAGGAGCGTAAACCGAGACTTCCAGCACCGGGATCGGACGAAGCGCGCCGAGTTCATATCGCTCGACCTCTCTGGTGCCGATGCGACAGGAGGCACGGCGGAGTAGCCGGAACACCTGCTCGCGGATGGGCGTCGGAGCAGCCAGATAGCAGGTCGGCACATAGGGATCGACGGCTCTGATGCGGCGACCGTCCTCGCATAGGAGCCAGACGACCATACCTTCTTGCGCCGGATAGACATCAAGAAGCCACCCCGTGAGTCGAGTCGTGCTGCACGTGGGTTTCAAGGATCATGACTTTCTGTTGCAACATGACGACATGTTTCTGTTGTTCGATCAACATGGACAACAGCATCACCTCGAACGGTGTCTCGCGCGCGAGATAGGCGCCAGCCGATGCATGGTGGCGTGCTGCGGCGAACAACACATCGAGCGCCTGCTGATCCTCGCGACGCAACGCACGCCGGTAGCGGCTCCATGAGTCGATTTCCTGCTGGACCAATTGCGTGAAGGTGGCAAGCGTGCGCCCCATTGCCTACAACCGATTCCAGAGCGGACGCGGAATCATCCAGCGTCTAGGCTCAGGCCCTCCCTGCTCCTGTAGCCATAGTCCATCCTCGGCCTCGCACAGGTCAATCGCCCGGCGCGCCTGCGCACGGAGTGCCGCCACAAATCGACTGCGCCCGCCGGATTCAGGCGGCGCGAGCGGTGTCACGCATAATAATTGGATGCCCTGCTCGGCCATGTGCTGTAAGGCCTCCGTCATCGCACGAAAGAGACGCGTTGCTTCCGGCTCCGGCACCGACTGATCGTACAAGGTGTCGAGTGGGCCGGCGAGAATGACGAACCGCGCATCATAGGTGCGCAAGGCCGACGGGAGACAATCCGTGACCAACCGGACCATCTGATGACAGGTGAAAGCCCGTGAGACATGAATCTGTTGCAGCACGTGAGCCGGCGCGACCCGACTGGCCCGAGCCAGCCGCCCCACCAAGAACGGATCGAAAACATTGGCGCCGGCCAGATACAACACCGGTTCGCCGGCCAGCGCGCGGTCAACTGCGGCACAGAGGCCCAGTCG
>JACMLT010000362.1 GCA_014379455.1 Nitrospiraceae bacterium | reverse complement strand
GCCTTCCACTGTTTTGGCCAACTGACGCTCTGCCGGAGTCAGCACCCCCTTGAGTCGGACCACGACCAGATCCTTCACGATGAACGCGCGTACTTCATCCGGTCCGCGGCCCATGAATTCCTGTTCAAACTTGATGATGGCACTTCGAATGGCGTTTTCCATGCGATGTCCTTATCTGATTGAGTCGATCTATCCTGGCCTGTCGTCCGGTCTAGCAGGATGAGACCGGGGTCAAGGGGTGAAGGAAGCCGCCTAAACGTTCTGGTGCAGACGGATGGTTTTAGCATCCTGCGAGTGCGGGATTATAGGGACACACGCTTGCCCGAACAAGCGCAAACATACGGCCTTTGCTCACCCTATTCTGCCGACTAGGGCTTTCGGACCATTGCGTGACGGGTAAGAGAACCAAATGCTTCCCGGAGCTTGACGCCGATCAACGAATCGTATTATTGATTGGACTGGGCTTCGTGGTCAGCGCTGCCTCCGGTTCTGTGGTTGTTCACAGACAGGTGGAACGCCGTTCGAGAGACAAGGGCCGTAGGGCGACCAGCAATTCGGCGGAATGGCTGGTTGTAGTACAAGCCAACTGGAGTTGCCTCGATGAGTTGTCGAGGATGCCGGTTGGCTTTTGTGTTTTTAGCAGGATGCTCCAGCAGCCTGTAGGCTGCTGGAGCGATACTCTCGTGGTGCTACACGTGCCGAAGGAAGAGGCTCTCGCGTGCCGACAGAATGTTGCACCCTTGCTAGAAATCATACTGTGAACATGATGAGGGACCGATGTTTGCTGTCATCCTAGTCCCCTTGCTCCCGCTCCTCGCCTCGCTCATCGTGCTCGTAGGCGATGAGGGATCGAGGAATCTGCGGGCCAAAATCGCGGCCTGCCCCATCGGCACAGCTTTTCTCGGCGCCATTGCGACTCTGTGGTTGGTGGCGACAGAGGGGCCCATCACCATTCGTTTCTATGACCCTGCCTCTCTCGCACCCCTGACATTTCCCATGGGTCTCTATATCGACCGCTTGAGCGCGGTCATGATGGTGCTAATTTCCGGTGTCGGTACTATCATCTACACCTATTCCATCGGCCACCTCTATCAGGATCACCACGATCGCCGGTTTCTGGCACTCATCGGCTTTACGGTCTCTGTGCTGCTCTGCTTGGTTTCGAGCGCCAACCTCATGATGCTGTTCCTGCTCTGGCAAGTTATCAGCTGTTTACTCTATTTGCTCGCCCACAATCACTCCCATGATGCCACGCGCAGAGGAGCTGTCAGAACTTTTACCCTTTTGCGGGTCGGCGACGTGGCATTTCTAGCCGGGATCGTGCTGGCTCATTCTCTCTACGGCACCTTGGAATTCCAAGAATTGTTCGCGCGGGCAGCCGAATCGACAGCCACCGTGCCTCTTCTGCCAGGGATCGAGATCAGTGGGGCAACCGCGGTGACCTCGCTCCTGTTCATCGGAGCCATGAGTAAGTCGGCGCAATTTCCTCTGTTCATCTGGCTCCCCGGCTATCTTTATGCGCCAACACCCGCGACAGCGCTGCTGCATGCGGGGATTATTAATGCCGGCGGATTTCTCATTAATCGCTTAGCCCCGCTCTTTGGTTTGAGCCCGACCACACTGCATGTGGCGCTTGTGGTCGGCGCACTCACGGCGGTCCTTGGCGCGACCATGATGTTAGTCCAGAACGACATTAAGAACACACTCGGCTTTTCGACGATCGGCCAGATGGGCTACATGATCATGGAGTGCGGATTAGGCGCCTTCTCGCTGGCGGTGTTTCATCTGATCGCCCATGGACTGTTCAAGGCCACGATGTTCCTGAATTCCGGTAACGTGATCCACAAGGCTCGCCAGGAGCCGGCATCCCCCCATGCGGATCCTCATGCGGAAGAACGGGAGTTCTCGCGCCTGACCTGGTTCACGGGATTCACAATCACGCTGCTGATTCCGCTTCTTATCCTCCTCGTGACACACGGGGTGCTTCACATCCCGTTGTTGGAATCGCAAGGAACCGTGATTTTCCTGTTTTTCATCTGGGTCACGTCCTCCCAAGCCATCTTGACTCTTATCCGCCTACGCGCAGTCGCCTCATGGAAGGTATCTGTCGCAATGCTGCTGATACTGCTCTTCGTGGTGTTCAACTACTTGTTCGCCGTCGAATCCTTCACCAAATTCCTCTACCCAAACCCGGCCGAGGTCGCGACATACTTCCAGGCGGCAGCGCTCCCCACATGGCTCTTTGATGGTCTCATCGGCGGAACGGCTCTGGTCATCATTCTCGGGTGGTTCTATATCTATGCCAAAGCCCACGGTCAGACGATGTGGGTGCCGAACTTGGTGGAAGGTCTCCGCCACCGCTTGTATGTGCTGTTCTTGAACCGGCTCTATGTGGACCAGGCTAATGAGCGACTTGGCTGGGCCGTCACACACGTTATCCGCAGCATTGACAGCCGTGCGAAGCGAAGGGCGCCATAATAAATAATAGATGATACAGGGCTGCGCCGAGGCGGCTGTTCTTTCTGTGCCTGCACACGAGAGAATGGGTCTTCAATCCAGGATCTGTCTGGTTTGGACTCCTGTCCCATCCAGTCCTTGACGCGAGTCTGCGCAGCGTATTAATGATGAGCGCGCCGGTGATGAATGATTCCCGGACGGAGAGCGACAGGATGACTAAAAGCCAGAGGTGATGAGGTGCTTGTGTCGCTCGTACTTGGCGTCCCGCTACTCTTTCTCCTAGCCTCATGCCTTGTGGTGATCGGCCCAGACCGCACGCTATCCCAGCGTGCGAAGCTCGCGGCTTATCCGATCGGTGCGGCATTCTGTCTTGCCATTGCGACCCTCTACCTCGTCGCCACGCAGGGGC
Source organism: Nitrospiraceae bacterium (assembly GCA_014379455.1). Classification (GTDB taxonomy): domain Bacteria; phylum Nitrospirota; class Nitrospiria; order Nitrospirales; family Nitrospiraceae; genus Palsa-1315. The sequence continues at coordinate 6,329 of JACMLT010000362.1, read as the reverse complement.
CGATCACCTTTCGATTGTACGATCCGGAATCTGCCGGGTCGTTCGCGTTTCCCCTTGGTTTCTATGTCGATCGGCTGAGTGCGGTCATGATGGTCTTGATCTCAGGCGTTGGGAGCATCATCTACACCTACTCCATCCGATACATGTATCAGGACGCGCATGCACCCCGGTACCTTGCGTTGATCGGAGGCACAACCTTCGTGCTCCTCTGCATGGTCTCGAGCGCCAACCTTATGATGCTGTTTCTGTTTTGGCAAATCCTGAGCTATCTGTTGTATATCTTGGCGCATAACCACTCGCATGCGGGGACATTGGACGGCGCATTCCGAACCTTTACCCTCTTGCGGCTAAGCGACGTGGCGTTTCTGGCAGGAATTGTGCTGGCTCATTTTCTCTATGGCACCTTGGAATTCCAAGAATTGTTCGTGCGGGCAGCCGAATCGACGGCCACCCTCTCTTTACTGCCCGGGGTCGAGATCCGCGGCGCGACTGCGGTGACCTTGCTCCTGTTTATCGGCGGGATGGGAAAATCGGCCCAGTTCCCCCTGTTCATCTGGCTCCCACGATCCCTCTATGCCCCGACCCCGGTGCACGCCTTGCTGCATGCAGGCATCATCAATGCCGGCGGGTTTCTGATCAATCGCCTGGCTCCGCTCTTCGGCCAGAGCCCGGCGACGCTGCATGTGGCGCTCGTCGTCGGCACGCTCACGGCGGTCCTGGGCGCCACCATGATGCTGACGCAGAACGACATTAAGAAAACGCTTGGGTTTTCCACCATCGGCCAAATGGGCTACATGATCATGGAATGCGGGCTAGGCGCGTTCTCGCTGGCGGTATTCCATCTCATCGCGCATGGACTGTTCAAGGCCACCGTGTTCTTGAACTGCGGCAATGTGATCCACAAGGCCCGCCAAGATCCGGAGTTTCCCCATGCCGATCAGCGGGAAGAAGAAGAGCATTTTTCTCCACTCACCTGGTCGACGGGTTTCTTGACCACGCTCGCGATTCCGCTTATCATCCTGCTGGTGACCCATGGCGTCCTGCGTATTCCTTTGCTGGAATCTCAGGGTGCGGTGATTATCCTGTTCTTTATCTGGGTGACCTCGTCGCAGGCGATCTTGACGTTGACGCGTCTGCACGCCGTCGCGTCATGGAAAGTCTCCGCGGCCATGTTACTGACCCTCCTGTTCGTCGTGTTGGTGTATCTGTTCGCCGTCGAGTCCTTCACCGCATTTTTGTACCCCAATCCGGCGGAAGTCGCCTCGTATTTCCAGGCTGCAGATTTGCCGAACTGGCTCTTCGACTTGCTCCTTCTCGGCGCGACCCTCTCGACGATTTCCGGCTGGTTGTACCTGTACCTGCGCGCGCACGGCCGCTCGGTCTGGATGCCGCCGTGGGTGGATGGGGTGAGAATCCGGCTCTATGTCTTGTTCATGAATCGATTGTATGTGGAACAGGCCTATCAGCAGGCCGGGAAATTTTTGTTGCGCCTGCTGCATCGAATCGATAAGCACACGCAGGGGTGGTCGCAACGATGATGAACGAGATCGTCACCACGCTGCTGGCCAGTGTCCCGTTTATCGGGGCACTCCTTTGCCTTACGGTCTGGTCACGGTCGGATTACGTGAAGCAGACAGCGATTGTCATGACGATGATCAGCTTAGGCGCGACCATTGCATTGTCCCCATTTCTCGCAGTGCCTCCGGAAGGCTTCTTGTTGCTCTACCTTCTCCCGCTGGCCGCATGTGTATCGATTCTCGGACAACCGACCCACGAGACCCATCGATCCGCCTGGGTCCTGACGTTGGTCTTCCTCGGACTCGGCGTGACCATCCTTGCGAGCCACGGCGTCGTGGGCCAGTTGGCGCTATTGGTATTGTTCGGGTTGGTCATCGGACTCTTATCCCGGCACCATAGCGCGTTGTGGCCGATGTCGTGGTGGGGGATCGGTGTCTATGGTCTGGGTGCGGTGGCGACCGTGACGTCTGCCATGACAGAACCACCGATCTCCACCATCGCCTCCGTACTGGCCTGTGCGGTTCTGTTGCCGCTCGTCCCGCTTCACAGTGGATACTTCACGGCCTTGACACGATTGCCGGGCAATTTGCCCTCTTTCATTGTTGTTCTTTTTCCCGCCGTCGGTCTGCACGGCCTTGTTATGCTGACGCCGATGCTGCCGAACAACGTGGCGGTGACGATCATGGGACTCGCCGTGTTCGGCGCAATCTACGGCGCCGTCAGAGCCTTGGCGCAATCCCGCATGCGGTTGTTGCTTGCCTATAGCAGCCTCTCGCTCTTCTCCATGCTGTGGTGGTTTGCCGCTGCGGCAGGGATCACCACGGCCTGGGCATCGGTGTTCGTCGGCGCGGTCTCGTTCGGCACAAGCGGGCTCTTGCTCGCCTGGCAGGCCATTCGGACCAGATATGGTGACGATGTGGATCCACAGGCCGTCAGCGGACTGGCCTCAACCATGCCGCGGTTTGCCGTGCTGTTGTCTCTCATGGCATTGGCGGTGATGGGCCTTCCCCCGTTTGGGGTGTTTTCGGGCTTCATGGGTTTGCTGCTGACGTCACCGATCGCCTCGCCGGCCGCATTGTTCGTCATTCTACTCGCGTGGCTGGCCACGTCCTGGTACATCCTCGACGCGGTGCAACGATTGCTCTTCGGCCAGCAGCGACCGGATCTTCCCTTCACAGACCTTCAGCAATCGGAGTTCGCCGCGCTGCTGATGGTCGTGCTGATCGTCATCGCGCTGGGTGTGATTCCGGCCGGGCTGTTGGGGCCTAACATCGTTGCGCTCTCGCCGAGCGATATCATGGGACCGTTCGCATGGAACAAGTAACCCCGTCGATCAACATCGAAACCAGACGGATGGAGCTGCGAGGGATCGTCCAACTCGCAGGAGAAGTCATCGCCCAATATTGGCCGATGCGGACGTTCGTGCATCACAATCCGCTCCATAGTCTTGAGTATTTGCCTTTCGAGGAAACCGTCCGGCGCGGCAAGCAATTCATGGGAGGGAATGGGTACCTCCCTGGCGAGACCTACCGCGGGTATGTGCGTGCGGGCCGAATCACGGTCGACCATCTCGATGCGGCCTTGAAGTCATTGGCTGCTGATGCCCACGTGAATATCGGACTGCGCAGGGTCGCGCACGACGACGTCTTGAAGGCCTGTTTGATCGACGGCCTCTGTGCGCCGACCGTGGAGCCGCTCGATGCGGAGCTCTTCGATCCTCTGGATGAGCTGATCGAGCAGGTTGCGGGGCGCCTGGAGGCCGCCCTCCCCTTTCAGGATCTGGGCGATCGGATTCGTACGATCGTAGAGGGCGACGAAGCGGCGTTGGGACATTGGCTCACACTCTCGCATTGGTGCGACGACACGCTCGGGACGCAGATCGTCCGTCAGATCAACGAGCAGTTGATCAAATGGTGCGAAGCGTTTCTGGACGAAGGGCACGCCACCTGGACCATGCCTGGGCGAGAAAAGGGATTGTACGGCGCCTGGAAGGCGCTCGCGGCGCACGAATGGTCTCCCTGCGGGATTGAAGGAAGCGGCAAGAAGATCTCGCGGCTTCCCGACCATCCCGAAGATGCGCTGCTGGAGAGCCTGGACGCGCTCGGGATTCCAGCCGAGTTACGACAGGATTATCTGTCGTTGCAGTTGACTGCGTTGCCGGGCTGGGCCGGTTTCATCAAGTGGCGCGCGGAAGAGCGGGAATATGCCTGGCAGCAGGCCTACCCCGTTGGCCTTGTCAAATTCTTAGCCATTCGCCTCTGGTACGCGCGCGAGTTGGTGCAGAAGGCCTGCCGGGAAGAACTGGGCATCGACGGTCGTTACGACGCCGTCATCGCCTATATGCGAAACAATTCAGAAGAGCATTACTTAAGACGGCAACGGGTCGCAGGTCGTCTCCCGGCACTCTACGCCGAAGAAGTCGATCGATTGGGCCATCAGAAAGAGAAGACGTGGGGCAATCTCATTGAGCGCTATCGCACGGAGGTTGTCCCTCGCCAGGAAATCGCGTCACGACGCGGCGCAGCCAAGCGGCTGCTGGGGCTCGCGCGCGCGTTCGGGATCGATCCGGCCGCACTGGTCGAGAGCGAACCCGCAGACTTGAACACCATCCTTGCATGGATGGATTCGTTCCCTGAGTCCGATCACGGCCCAGTCTGGCTTAAAGCCTTTGAGGCCGGCTACCACACTTGGCTGCTTGGTCAGCTGAGCCGGTCTGTGTCGCAGTCCGACTCCGTGAATAGCCCATTGGAGCCGGCCCGACCCTATTCACAATCAGTCTATTGTATCGATGTGCGATCTGAACCCTTTCGTCGGCATCTTGAATCGGTGGGAGCACACGAGACCTATGGCTTCGCCGGCTTCTTCGCAGCGTTCATCCGATATCGGGCTTGGGGAAAGGAACACGACACTGAGCAGTTCCCGGTGATCATGCGGGCCAAGAACGAAGTGCGTGAGATCCCTCGGAGTTACCTCGATCATGTGGTCTCACGCCATGAAGTTCGTGTCAAATGGATCCATGCAGGTCATACACTCTTGCACGATCTCAAAGAGAACGTGGTCACGCCGTACGTGATGGTGGAATCCCTCGGATGGTTTTACGGGCTGCCCATTTTCGCCAAGACCTTTATCCCGTCGTTCTACCGTCGCTGGACGGCGTGGCTGCAGCGCCTGATGGTTCCTGCCATTGCGACAACGCTGACCGTCGCAAAATTGCCGCCGGCCGAGACGGCTGAGATGTTAGCTGCGGAACAGCAAGCCACCGTCCGAAAGGCGCTTCAAGAATTGATCGGGCTGCGCAGCTCGCGCATCACGCCTGCGCTCGTCGAAGGCTTGCGGCAGCGTGCGCTCAACGGGGAGGGAGACCCGGAGCCGTCGTTCCTTGATGCAGCCACGCAGGCCGGACTCTCGACGGAAGTGCAGGATCGTCTGATCGACAGCTTGCAGCGGCAGTACGACCTGAGCGCGCGGTCGGCCTCGCGGCACAAGGAACGAATTACAAGGACCGGGTTCACACTCGAAGAGCAGGTGCTCACGGTCGATATGGCTTTGCGCATGATGGGATTGACGAAAAGATTTGCGCGACTCGTGTTGGTTTGCGCGCACGGGAGCACGTCGGACAACAATCCCTACGAATCCGCGCTCGATTGTGGCGCCTGCGGGGGTAACGAAGGCAAGCCCAACGCGCGCGTGCTCGCGATGATGGCCAACAACCCGAGCGTGAGAGCGCGCGTGAGCAAGAACGGAATCGATATTCCTTCGGATACGCATTTTTTGGCAGGCCAAATGGATACGACGACCGACGAGGTCCGGCTCTTCGATCTTGAAGATGTGCCGCCGACGCATCGCACAGACCTGGCTCGATTGCAAGAGGATCTGAAGGAAGCCTCCGAACTCACGAGCCGGGAACGCTGTGGGCGGTTTCCGGAGATCCGTCGACCGCTTGAAGGTCCCCAGGCCGAGTCGCACGTGCGCCGGCGCAGCAGCGATTGGAGCCAGATCCGACCGGAGTGGGGGCTCTCAGGGAATACGGCTTTTGTCATCGGCCGACGGGAACTCACCAAGGGGCTCGATCTGGGCGGGCGCGTCTTTTTGCATTCCTACGACTATCGGGAAGATCCGAGCAACCGGCTGCTGGAAGTGCTCTTGACCGCCCCGCAAGTCGTGGCCCAGTGGATCAATATGGAGCATTATTTTTCGACGGTCGACAACGAGGTCTATGGCAGCGGGAGCAAGATCTATCACAATGTCGTAGGACGCATCGGCATCATGTCCGGCCCCTGGAGCGATCTCAGGCTCGGGCTGGCGAGGCAGACTGTGATGAACGGCGAGGTGCCCTATCATGAACCGATGCGGCTCTTGACCGTCGTCGAAGCGCCGCGGTCCCGGATAGACAAATTGATTGCGCGCCACGATGTCTTGCAGCACTATTATCACAACGAGTGGGTCCATCTCGTCGCGCTCGACCCCGAGGATGGAGTATGGTATCGGTATAGACCGAGTGGAGAATGGATGCCTATGAACGTTGACTCAGCGCAGACGGAGCATCACACCTAACACAGAAAAGGAGTATGTAGATGGGCGCGTTGACATTGCATCCGATGAAGGAGATACGTGTGATCATAGCGGGGGAGCACCGGGCGTTTGTGACAGAGCTGTTGGACCAGGTCAAAGCGACTGGTTATACGATCATTGGGAATGTGTCCGGAAAAGGCCATCATGGCTTGAGAGAAGCGCACTTCATGTCCAGCGAGCAGGAAAGTCTCGAGATGATCATGACGGTCGTCCCGGAAGAAAAAGTTGAGCCCATTCTG
>JACMLT010000361.1 GCA_014379455.1 Nitrospiraceae bacterium | reverse complement strand
AAGCCCCTTAGTGTCCCGTATATACCTCTTTCGTGAAGAACTTGGCACCATGAACTGAGGACTCCTCACAACAGTCTGTGCGGGATTGATGATGATGGGTCACATTGAGGATGTGAGAGAGACGCGGTTCAGACCATGCACTCCCTCGCCTGCCTTACGTTTCGACTCACCGTGGCCGCATGGACATTCAGATGGTCTGCAATCGATAGCCAGAGGTGTTCCCAGGGCTGCGGGCCACCACGCCCTCAGTCAGGGAGACTACGCCAGCGTGGCTCGGGCAGGATTGCGCACAGCAGACCAACAGAGCTCAAGGCGGTACACTTTTCCTCAACCCAAATGGCGGTGAGCCATCCATCCACTCGCGCATGCAAACGGCGATGCGACTGTGTACAGCAGCCGTTGAGCTGCCGTATTCCGAGAGACAGGGTCGACTCCAGCATTTCCACAGCGAAAGAGGTGCGACCGACCATCACGCAATATACCTAGCACATCCAAATAAATACTCCCGACCCCTTTTCTTGTTTTTCTATGTGGTTACTAGTCATTGTGCTCCTCAACATAGTGCCAGGGCTCGAAAAAACCACCGTACCGAATATGTTTTCCACGTCTGAGGAATGCCAGAGTGAACGAAATCGCATAGGCTTTGAGATGGCGGCAGCCTATCCCAATGACCGTGATTTTGTTATTGCCTGTCGATTAAATCCAAAGCAGAGCTCATATGAGCGGCTGAAGGGAGGATGGGAGAGTCAGCGTCGTCGACGCTGAAGGTAAGGATCGTGCTCCGACAATCAGGGAGCCATGGTCGTTTCAAACGCTTTGACTATGAGTGTTTTCTCTTTCATCCGTTTCACAAGCCCTGCGTAACTGAGGTCGCGGATGATGCTGGTAAACTGCGCATGGTAATTGCCGGTGATGCTGGCCCCATCGATAACCACATCGTACACAAGCCAATTGCCGAGCCGATTCGCCAATCGGAAATCGAGGAGCGTGTCCATCTTCTGGCCGGCCAGCCTCGTTTTGACTTCAGCAAACCGCTCTTCGAGTTGCTCCGACAGATAAAGCACCTGCTCGCCCGTATAGTCGTCGATCCTGCCGGCAAACGTGTCTCGGAGTAATTGAACAAAGAGGCCGACAAATTCCTGCCGTTCACTGTCTGTCAGCTCCGTCCAGGGAACACCCAGGGCACGTTTGGCCATCTCTTCATAACTCACTCGATCCCTCACGACCTGCTCGATCCGTTGGCGTCGCTCCGCAGCCCGGCCAGGCTGATTCAACTCAGCATTGTCGAGGATATGAACCACTTCGGCGATCGTGCTCTTCACGGCTTCTGTAGGAGTCAACTCAGCGGCAGCCGCACCAGTTCCGGTCAGCGCCAATAGCGCAACCAAGCTGGTCATCACAGCCCAACTCGTGCTGATACGTTGTTTGGGACCGATAGAACCTCGACTTATCGCACTGTGGAATATCTGGCCCATGGGGTGGCCCTCCTCAATTTTACCAACAAGGGAGTTGCCTCCTATATTCTATAACAGCAAGACTCGTGCTGGACCGGCAAATCGAGAGAGCACCATGATCCGACAGGTAAAAGACCAAAGAAGCCAGCAATATGAGTCGATGGATCAGAATCGTCTCATGAGGAGAAGATGCGCGAGCCACTGGCGCGCTGTGGCAGAATGACTAAGCCAGAACTCATATGTCACCTAATTGCCGCAGTTCTTGGGGAATGGACACGTATCCAAACTGAGAGAGATCAACAAGCCTTCACCGAACCGAATCAAGCTCTCATCGGTTCTGACTACCATAGGCAATTCAATTCAGACACTGGGCACCTTACAGTCTGTTTACCAGACACTCAAGGCTGCACTCCTCCCGTTCGGCATAATGCTACCCTAGGCAACCTCACTGACTGCCATTTTTCACTCGTTACCAGAACTATTTCAGCCTACAATTCGCGAGTCGAGAAAATGGGTCGGGAATCTTTTCTTGACAGTGATTGCGATGAATTGAAGCCCGTTCTTGCGATCACACATTCAGCCAGACAGACTTAATTCTAGTCCCACGAATCCTCAGTACTTCGCACTATCGAGGTGGCAGGCTTCAGGGCGGACGTCTAAGCCGTCTATCGATGTAGATACTTCCTCCAAGCTTGTTCGTTATCTCTCAGGGATGGGGGCTGATTGATCTTCCACTGCGCGCGTCCAACGAGGGCCTTCTGAGGCCGCGCGTTGCGCGAGCACAGAAGATCATCAGGCTCCATCCCCTCCGCTTTCCGCGAGCAAGAGGACGACTAGGCTACCCTCATCTCTTATTTCTTGGCGAACGCCTCGTCCCCTTCCGCCCCCGCCCGCGGCTTCCACTCCAGACTGTAGTATTCCCCACGATCCCGCGCCCAGGGATCGAACACATTCACCACCCCCTGAAGTTCGCTTGCCAGTTCCGGCATCGTCCGCAGCAGGACGCGTTTCATGGGAGAGACCTGCTGCTCATGACCGTTGGGCATTCCCACTTCCATCATCTCCGGACCTGGTCCATTGTTCGTCACCCAATCGACGCCAAATGTTGTGTAGAACTCCGGGCGAAAACTAGAGGTGAAGAACCGGTCGCTGAAGAGACGGCGTGAGGCATTGAGAATAAACACGACGAACTGGGTTTCGGAAATGGCAAAGCCATGCGGACGCCTGAATTCCGCCAGCCAGCCGACCACGGTGTCGACATCCTCGATGTTGTCGATCAGGCTACCGTTCGGATGGCCCAGACAATCGTTGATGGAGGATTTGTCGTCGTTCAACTGAGCCTCGGTGATCTTCTTAGAGGCATCGCATTGGTGCTGCCCGTAGACTTCCCGCAACGTCTCCGCGAGCGCCTCCTGCTCACGTCGAGCCGACGAGAACTTGAATAGGCGCGTATCGACGAAATCATCGAAGCTGGTCAATTGCTTCAGACCATACTGCCTGCGGAACTCGTTGTAACGAGGGACGCCCCGCTCCCGATCCCTGATGAGATCGAGCGCGGCGACGTCGATCTGTTGCGTGAGGGATTGCAGACGGGGCATCTTCAGATTTTGCAAAAACTGTGGATGGTTCTGAAGAGTCAACGCCCCCAGCCGCTGACGTCCCATGCTGAGCGCCCAATTAGCCAGGCCCTTCTGCCTCATGGCCTCGGTTGCCTTACCTCGGAAGGTTTCGATCACCGGCACCTTATGTCGAATGACGTTCGGCTCTTTGCTCCACTCACGATACTCGATCAGATCCGGCAGCAATGGATGTAACCGGTACGCCGTGATGAACTCCTCGGGGAAATTAAAGGGGGAACCGAAGTGGTTGACACCGCCATTGACATGATCGTCGTTGTTCAGATCCCAACGATCTTCCTTGTTGGGATCGAGCAGGCCCACGAGCGGCACTCCTTCGTACACCCTGTTGCCCAATCCGAAGATGCCGGGTCCGCCAGCGAACACCGCATAGAGGCTGTTCGCCTTCTTAGCGTTCCCCGAGTCGCCGAGGCGGCGCACAACTTCCTTCAGCGCATCCGCCACCACTTCCTGCTTCGCAAAGACCCCGCTCCAGTTAGCATTCATGCCCCGGTTCAACGGCTCGTTGTAGAGCAGTTGTGTGGTCCATTCGATGGTGTGGGTTTTGGCGATCTCAGCCGCGATGACCAGCCGGGCGACTTCAAACAACTCGGTCGGTGTGACGTCGCGGTAACGGATGACGCGATGTGGATCGGCGGGATTTCTCAAGCCGCTGTCGCCATCGGGCGCTCGGGCAGCCTGCTCCCGGAATGCATCCACAAAGACGTTGTGCTCCCTGGCAAAGACATTGTGGAAGAAGCTGGTCCCGATACTCCAATTATCCGGAAAAGCCGTCGCCTCCTGGCCGGACCACTCAGGATTGATCGGGTCACCCGGTTCGAAGACCGGCAGATACCCCAGTTTGTCGCTCTCACCTACCCTCTCTCTGACCGGCATCAGTAACAATCTGGCTGGATCTTTCGGATCGTGCTTCACTCGCTGGCCGGACCGCTCGTCGTATCCATAGAGCTGGGAGGCATCCCACCAGGCCGTCACGTGATTGGCGGTGGTCTTCGGCGCCCGCGTGAGATAGGTCTTGCCGCCCTGCATGAAGGACCTGGGCTCCGTCCCTTCAGCGATGATCGCCGTATCGATCTTGTCATCGGGCCGACAGCCCAGCTTCTGGGCATCTGATCCCGTCAACGGCTGCTCGATGTTCTTGACCAACTGCGTCGTGCAGCCGACGCCCATCCATTCTGGTCGATTACGCCCCTCTTCCAAATGCGAGAACCAGTCGTGGGTCATGAACTGGATCCAGAACGCCGCCAACACATTGAAGAACGGGGCTTTCTTGTATTCGCACTCGGCCTCTGTTGCGCTACCAGGCAGACCGTACCCCTCGCGACATTTGTCCGGCTGCGGCTGCGTGCGAGTGAACAGTGTTCGACTAATCACCTGGGGGTCCGGTTTCAGCAGCCCAATTCGATCTCCATGGCGATTCTTCGTCATCTCATTCAGGCCCAGATCGGGAAAGGTAGTGTCGAAGTCCACGTTCCGCGCAAAGAGTTGATGCGTCGATCCCATCAGTGGATTGCGGATGTCGTTGCAGATACCCGTCAGAGTACGAAAGCGTATCAACCCTCCGCGACAGACCTGCGCCTGATCCCCACCGACAGATGTGAAGTCGGGATGGCTCTGCGGCAATCGCATTTCCGGCCAGGCATTGAGCACCGGCCCGGCTTCGCCGTCGCGGCCTGTGACGTACGCTTCGTAGGTCTTGTTGTTGTCGAAGAGATTGAACTTGATGAGTTCGATACGTTGCAACTCCAGCTCATAGAGTGTGCCATTAATCCCGTGCGCGTTGGGGCCGATCACCTTGGCATTGGCCAAAAGCCGCGCAGGAGCGCGGGACGTGGCATCGCCGGCAGCCCAATAATTCGGCCAATCCTGCCAGGGCCCCGCTCTAAGACTCTCGGCCTTCTTTCCTCCAAGACAACGAGCGGTGGTGTCCGGCACCTTCCCTAAGAACCGTACCTCTCTGGTCTTCGCTACCTTTTGAATATCTCCCTGGACAAGCATCTCCGCGCAATCTTTCGTGGAGTCCACGAAGGTCCCGAACGGGCTTTGCCCGGCACAGCCCCCAAGCACACAGAGTCCCGCCACGATCATACACCATGACCCCCTACCTATTGGTCTCATAGGCAGCTCTCCTTAAAAACGGAAAATGGTTTGCGCCACGGGCACAGACTGGAAGCTAATAAATCGCCAGATTCATTCTCTCTATCTGTGAAGTATATCTCGTCAAACGTGGTTTGCTTCTGCACATCTTTGGTCATTTCAGGTTGTCTCTTGTATCCGTGCGGATGACGCTGCAGTAGGGATAGTGCACAACCCTTTCGCTGTTGATGTCAATCTGGCTAAGAATACCGGTATTGCATGAAAGGTGGAGAAAAAAACAGAGAAGAAAGCACAAGATCAGGGCACGTCTTCTGCGCAACGCACACCAAGGGTCGGCCCCCAGTAGGTCACTTCATCCCAACCTCGATAACTCGCTTGCAGGTTTGGCGATTTTTCATTCCATTCTCCTCCCCGCAACACACGGAAGGAGCCACGCGATGGGCCTTGTGGATCTCGGACTGGAGAGGCCTGATAGAAATCTTCTGCATACCAATCTTTCACCCATTCCGACACGCTGCCGATCAGGTCGAACACCCCGTAGGGCGACACCGTCGCCGCCTGACGCCCAACCAGTTCGGCTCCGCTGGTGTCAGCCATGAGTTCTCTTTTTTTCATATGTCTTTTTGCAACCTCCTCGGCATTGCCCCATGGATAGCGGCGGCCATCCGTCCCTCGCGCCGCCTTTTCTCATTCGGCTTCTGTCGGCAATCGTTTGCCCTGCCACTGGCAAAACGATCGCGCCTGGCTCCACGTAATGTTGGTCACGGGATGCTGCGCCCACTGTGGGTCGTCGAACGCCTGGCGGTCTTTGGGCGACGTGCAGCCGCCTCCTTCCACGCACTGTCGGTACCGCACGTTTGTAGCTTCGTGTCGGTCGAACCAGTAGGAACTAAGGTGCACTCGGTGTAAGGGACGCGCATCTTGAAGCCCATCCTCCGTACCCATCCAGAACTCTCCGGCTGGAATCACCACCATCCCCTCTGGCTGAGCGACGCCTCGCTGGACCAGCTGCTTCAGTTCATCTTCCTGTTCGGTCTGGAGTTGACCATTCACCCGCGCGATCGCCTTCTCGTCCTGCACACTCGACGCATGATCCCGCCACGGACTCGGCTGTAGGCGCGGTGAGACGACTGCCGAATGGTCGCTATTCGGCAACGCTCCGGCCGCGTGATCTAGAGCCGGTGGCAGTGAAGCCGCGTCTGTGTTCCTGATCGTCTCGATGAGCACCGTAGTCCTGACGACCTCTTGGGCAAGGCCTTTGCTTTCGCCGTTCCCCTTAGCAGCCTTTCTCACTTTCCCTATCATCGTAAAGTCAAAATCCGGGATATTCGCAAGGAGAGGCGTGGCATAGCTGATCGGCACCGCAAAGGACATCCCTTCCGGCACGATCCCGGAAGGATGGCTGAATTTGCTGGTCATCACACCGACCACTTCTCCACGCCCATTAAAGATAGGCCCTCCGCTGTTGCCGGGGTTGACGGCCGCATCCACTTGAAAGACTCGCTGGACACCCCTCGCCCGCACCGCGGCAATTCGACCGCGGGTCACAGACACTTCCCGGAGACCGAACGAGAATCCGACGGTGATGATTTCTTGATCGAGTCTAACGGCACCCGCATAGCCGATGGGCGCTTCCGTCAGCCCGACCGTTTCAATCTTGAGCAAGGCGAGGTCGTGTTCGGAATCGGTACTGACAAGGGTCGCCGGGGCGCGGAATTCTCCGGCGGTGAGGACAAAGATCCGCTTCGCATTCGCGATCACATGCTCCGCCGTCAGAACATACCCGTCGCTATGGACAATGACTCCACTCCCAGCCGGCTTGCCGGCTGGAGCGTCCTGTCGCTCGGCTCCCCAGAGGCTGCTGGAGGCTGCGACGACCATTACCCACAGAAGCAATGCTATTCGTCTCATGGTCGAATCGGGATCACCACACTAATGGCACCGGCGTTTTGCCCGAGTCTAAGTCCCTCACGGGCATACCCGGTTCGGTCCATTTCCCCTTTGGGGTCGCCATGACACTCCAGGCATTTCCTTGTCGTATAGAGCGGAAACATCAGACGCAACGACTTGCTCTTCGCGGTCACTTCGCTGATCACTTTTTCACGGGGATAGGAAGGATCAGCAAATGCCTCCAACGCGACTCTCCGAAGCCGCTGGCATTCACGGTGCCGGCTCAGGCACTCCGCAACGGCTCATCTCTATGTTATGGATATTGCCTACGCGGCAAGACGAGAGCCGTTGGAGAACCGGCTAACTAAACTGACGAGAAGCCCACCTTACTTCGGCAGGCCGTTCTGATCTGGTGGATTAAGGTCTGCCATATCTTCCCCTTCCTTCGGTTCGGACAACCTTGGAGGATTACAGTACCATGCGCGCGCTGGGCTGCTCCCCCCTCACGTGAATGGCTGTATTTGATACACGGTATACCTCCCCTTTAACAAATGTCAAAGAAGCAGGTATCCAGGTTTTTCTCACTCAGGTATAACATCCTGAGCTTGGGAGGGGTTGTATCGGCTGAAGGTCGACGACCATTTTTAGCGGGAAGACATCAGGGCGGATCTTTCCGGCGCGAGGCCGAGAGGCCAATCCGCAATGTATTGGTGTCGTGTGTCCGCGAGGATAACGGTGAGTGGATACGGATCCGGTATGGTCGTCTTGATGCGCGTCACCCTAGAGGCGGCACCTCGCACGCATTCTCGCTCAGTGCTGCATCCCTTTCTCGAAGAATAATCCGCGGTTGATGTCGCCGATACTGACCATCCCGACAAGCCTGCCCTTGTCGACGACGGGGATGCGCCGGAAGTTCTTGAGGCCCATGTACGACGCGGCTTCCAAAATAGGGTCGTGGGGCGCGACCGTCATTGGATTCTTGCTCATGATGTCTTCGACTTTCCCACCAAGCACCTCGGGGTACCCCTCTTCCATCTCGACAAAGCTCCGGCTGTGTACGTTGTCATGAATGTAGTCGCCATAGTTAGGATAGAGCGGTATCAAGACATCCCGCAACGTGATCATTCCAACAAGCTGATTGTCTCCCTCGACCACAGGAAGGGATCCACAGTGGCGGTTCATCATTTTCATGACGGCCGCCCGAATCGTATCTGTCTTCTGAACCATTACGATACCGGTTGACATGACTTCTTGAACAAGCATCGTCACCTCCTCTGGTGAATGAGATCGAAAGACTTCTCCCTCCAGACAACCTCCGAGTGACATCAACACGAGAAACGCCACGGGCAGCCATCAAGGTATAGAGGAAAGGAGAACCCCTTATGGCGCCCGTGGTGGGCGCTTGGGACGCCAACGACAGTTATGTGCTTGTGGATACCGGAGAGACCTGCGCGCGATTGACGATCGTGTGCCGGCTCGACGTGTGCAGTATGGCTCACCTCTTACGATGGAGCCTGGTGTGTCAGCGTCCTATCCCTCGATCGGTCGAGTGTTTTGTGTGATTCCCGTACACGGGAAAGATGTGACCGCCGAAGATGGCACTGACCGTCCAGCCGAGCCACCCGTCTTCAATCCGCCGGGCCTTTCTGATCCGGTGGACCAAGGTCTTCCATCAGCGACCTCCTCTCTGAGGGTGAGAGCACAGTCACATTCTTCATACTCCCGCTTCCAACTTTATGTCAATAAGGGAATGCCTTCCTCGGATTTGGTCACGTTGACGGGGTTCGCCACGGGGCGTAAACTGAATGTCTTGGCAGTCACCACCTTTTCTTCCTGCAGGTGGCAACATGGTCCTCCGTGGAGCACAGATCCACCGGTGTGGCCAGGCCAAGTGTAGCCTCTTCTCTACTCAATCTCTCCCTCATGATCTAGCCAGGTTATACGGTCGAGCGCTTCCATTCACGTCAGCTAACCTCGGCAACGTAGCAGGCCTGCGCCTCGAATCGGTCCAGATCTTGGCCGATTCTCATGGCCCGGAAATCGTTCACTGCGACTCGATCAAGACGTCGCGACGCGCGCCTGCTGCACAGCCGTTGCCCGATGCCGAAGAGGCTTTCTATGTACCCGGTCATTGCCCTGATCGTCCGGATGCTGTTCACCTGGATTGTCGCGATGTGGGCCTCATGCGGTGAGAATGACGAGCCTCACGATGAGGAGAAGCCGGAACAGAGTTCCGATGAACAGGATCATCAGGAGGCGGCCTTGAAACAAGACGTTGACCGACCGATAGCGAGTTCGCGATCGCCACAGAAGGACTCATGCATCATGTGCAAGAAGACCTGCTGTCACACCTACGTGTTCCGAAGCCCCGATGGAGGACCCTATGGCCTGTGAACGTTGCGGGGGAATGAGCATCGCCGCGCATTTCGAGGGGGACCGTGCTTGGGAGTATGACGGGTGGAAGTGTCTCATCTGCGGCAATATTACCGATCCACTCATCATCACGAATAGGGACGCGCAAGCGCATGGGGCCATCGAACCGATGACTTCGATCGGAATGCGACCTGCGCGCGGCGCAGTCAGTCCAGGCCGGCACACACGTACAGCTCGGTCATAAGCCTACGTTGATGCATAAGGAGATCTCTCAGATTCACGGATCCCTTCCGCCCACAAGGAGGTGCCATCATGAAGACCTCGCTTATCATATGGATCAGCTCCTTCATTGTCGCTCTTGTTACATCTGTCGCACTTGCCAATCCGGATATGCTGCCGAAACATCCGGGCTATCCGATGGGAAAGTCGGTGGATCCCGTGAAAGGACAGCCCCTCGCCAACGATCCGGGCCAGACGAACGCCTCGGGCGAGAACGCGCTGGCTGGATCGGCGACATTCGACGATGCTCACTCGTCTCAGCAATTTTCAATCAATCAGAACGACCAACGGTTGCTTCAAAAGCCGGGAGCGGGAATTCTTCCAACGGTTCAAGGACCGAACATCAAAATTGAACCGCCTGTGAAGGAAGCCACCAAGATCAACGCGTCCCCGCAGTGACGTCGAATCATAACGAGCACATCGGCTCAGGCCGGCCCCTCGCTTCCGTTGAAACCAGGGACCGGCACCCGATTGACACCGTGAACTCATCGGACCTCTCGACAGCATATTGCGCGGCGGCTCAAGCGATGAGCGTGGTCTGTCTCATCGGAGCGATGACGACGTCCTCTGTACATCTACGTCCAATCAGACAAGCGAATCGCCACCTTCGAGGACAGGAAGTGGAAGCATCTCTCATTGTTCTGATTCCCTCCAGCCCGCCACGGCCTTGCCGTTCTCGCTCTTGACCAGCGCGGCAGCTGAGGCGTAGAGCAATAAACTGTTCACGAGCCGCCTCATTCTGGGAGGTGGTAGCCATGATCCTCCGTGGAGCACAGATCCATCGGGATGGACATGGCAAGTGCGGTCTCCTCGCTAATCCAACTCTTTCAAGCAATACAGCACAGTTACCGTCCTCCGGTGCCCTTGCGAAAACCCGGATGAGCCTCGGCGACTCTGTTGTCTCTCATCGCCCCCTCACACCGGGAGGTACAGCATATGTCCAACTCTAAGGACTGGAAACCATTTCATGTGACTCGAGCAAGATGTCGCGTGCCGCGCTTGCCTCGCGCGTGATTGCCCGCTGTCGAAAGGAGGTCGTTATGTCGCACCGAGAAGGATGGGTGTGCTTGTGTGACTAATACGTGATTGATGGCAGGGGAAGCGAGTCCGAGAAGAGACGGATTTCCGCAGCTCGTGAGAATGGCCGGTCTGTCGAGGCCGTCGCAAGCGACAGACGGACCAGACACGTAACCTAATTGTAGTCTTGCTCAAGATATTTCCGTCAGCCTTTGGACGGCACATTGCAGATCCTCCCTTCCTCCAGCTTAAGAAGCGCCTGCCGGACGCCCACGCCCAACACATCGCATATCAGTGACGGATTTTCCGACATGCGCTTGAACTCGTCGATCTCGCCGATGCGGTCTCGGTCCGCTTCACATCATGGGCTCAATTCCACGCTAGCTTCATGACGGTGTTCTCAAGATCCTTGAGAACTTTCTTGTCGTGGCCCTACCAAGTCACCTAACCATCGAGTGTCGTTTTGATATCGGTCGACATGGAATCACCAACAGCACACATGGGGAAAAACCCGGCGCTCTATTATCCTTGGTCATGGAAATAATGCAGCGCTGAATGCACTCCTCACAGATCAAGGATACAGAAATCCTTTGTTAGGGCCGCAAATATATTGATCGAGACTTGTGATGAAATCCTGCGATGCTCTCTGACTTTTTCCGCAGAATCAACAGAGATGGTCTGATTTGTGTGAGGATGTCGCAGCACATTCATTCGTTCCGCAGGGTCAGGCGGAGGGGTCTCATTTCCTATGCCTCACCAACACCGCACTGCAAGTGGGTGACGAAGTGAACCTGCCCACTCCAGTGTACGAAAATTTCTTCCTCCCTCTGGCGGCACCCTCGACTTTGAAACAACACGGGCGACCTCCTAGGTAGGAAGTCGCCCGTGGTTGGCGATTAGGACGCCGAAGTCAACGGCAAGACTTAGTATGGGATCACGTGCAAGCAGTCCTTGCTCTCGTTGTTCCAGACCACATCGCACAGGTTCGACATGCGCGCCACAATCTGCGCCGCCACGCCGCCCGTCCCGCCGAACAACCCGCACCAGCCCAGGGTCACAAAGCCCCAGTGCAACGGCGCCGCAAACAGTTCATCGACGAACCAGAACGCATGTCCCCACTCGTTGAGGCCCACGTTCGGGAGAATCATCATCGGCCCCACAATCGCCCCCACCAACGGGAACGACACCGCCTTGCTGAACTGCGGCAACCGCGTCATCGCATACAGATAGCTCGCCACGCCGCACGTAATGTACAACGGGAACGTGAAGTAGAACGCAATGATATGGCTCGCCGTGAAGCTCGTATCGCGAATGATCACCTGATGCCACGACGCGTCCTGCTCCAGCGTATAGCTGCCGGCCCAATAGACCCCGAACACGTAGATCGCCAGCCACATCATCCAATAGAAGTACCGCTTCAGCTCGGTCTTCGGATCCACATTGGCCACGTTGCGATCGCGCGTTTGCCAGATCCACCCCAGGGTGGCCGCCGAGAAGATGATGTTGGAAATTACGTTAAACCGCCACAGCCCCATCCACACCGTCTCGAACTCCGGGGTCATGGAGTCCAGGCCGTGGGAATACCCGAAGACGCGCTGAAAGCAGACTTCGGAGCCCACCGCCGCCAACATTGCAAACCAGCCGATCTTGAGGGGCCTGGAATCGTACCAGAGCGACATGTCATAGCCTTTGTCGCTATCCCCAAATGTTGTTGTAGCAGCCATGTTACCGACCTCCTTGTTGAGGAATTGATTACCACTGCGTATTGACACCCACTCCCAATCTCGTCACTGCCGACAGTTCCGCTCCTTCACTTTTGTTATCCCCCTTCATGGCTCACCGAGCAGATAGGCCCCTCCGGGGTGTAGAGAGGGGCCTATCTACCTCAGCGGGAGACGCCAAGCGGATTCGCGGCGCCCTCCTTGATGCGGAAAAGAAACCGGCCTCCGTATTTCTGCTGTGGTCATCAGGTTGCATGGCTTCACCACGTCGATCATCTACTTCTGCTGGGCCAGGCACTCGGAACCTCGTGCACGTTCGTCACATGATTGTTTGACGCCATCTTCCCTGCAGGCTGAGCTGCCACCGGCTCTTGTTTAATTCTTCGATTGCGCAAAATGACGGGATCGACAATCTCGCCACATTGCACACAGCGCTGGGCGGCAAACTCCGTCTCGCCGATGCAGAAGAGTAAATCCATGTAGAAGTCGGTCACCATAAGTCCGCTGCATCTGGTGCACGCCGATTGATGTGGGGCGGCAGAAGAGACCGTATGGTTCCCGAGTTGCTCAGCTCTCGTTTCCTCCGACCATGCTCTTTCCATGACTACCTCCCTAGGTTTCTCGTTGACTGTTTGTAGCGAGTATGTCTAATGTATAAACCATATTGTCCAATCTGTCAAGTGTTGTATTGGTAAACATTAGACAAATATTAGACATTATGATACTATAAGCGAATATGATGAATAATCATAGAATTCATAGAGTTGCAAAACTCACCGGACTCTCAAAAGATGTTATCCGGGTATGGGAGCGTCGATTTGGAATCCTGAAACCGACCAGAGGTGCCAATCGTTATCGTAATTATTCCGATGAGGATGTTGCGTTGCTGAGGTTCCTGAAGGAGCAGCTGGATGCTGGTGGTTCGATCGGGGAGTTGGCAAAATTGGGGCGCGAGGAGTTATTGGGGCGAGCACGAGCCAGTGCGCCGCGAGCGTCATTCGTCGACAATACATTCAGCAGGCTCCTGCGGGAACTACTGTCCACTCTGAATCCCTTCGATCGTGTGATCTTTGAAAAGCGTTTGAACGGCGCCGTAGCAGTTGTGCCGTTTGAGGAGGCACTTCACGGGATTTTGCTGCCGCTTCAAGAACAGGTAGGGCAGCTGTGGCACGAGGGTCATATAGACGTGGCCATCGAGCATTACGTGACGAAGCAAATTCAACAAAAGATTTTCTCGGCCATGAATCAGCTCCCAGTCGCTGAGTTCGGCGCCAAAGTAATCGTCGCTTGCCCGCCTGGTGAGGAACATGACATTGCCGCGTTGACGGTTGCGTATCGATGCCGTGTTCGCGGCTGCCGAGTCTACTATTTGGGAGCCAACGTGCCCGTTGCCTCGCTGGCCAATCTCTGCGGCAAGGTCGAACCAGATCTGACGATCATTTCATTTCCTCTCGCACTATCCGATGACAAGGTCACGGAACTGGTCCAGGCCCTTGCGGATGAAGTGAGCCCCGTCTCCAATCTCGCCGTCGGAGGACATGGGGCGATCGCCATGCGAGACTTTTTCTTGAAATACAATATTACGGTCCTGGAGGAGTTTGCGGAGTTGGATCACAGGCTGGATCGATTGATGAGGCACACCTTATCTCGCGGGTAACGAGAAGGGCCCTGTAAGATGGCATTATATCCCCTTACCGTATTCTTCGACGGAGCCTGCCCTATTTGCGATCGAGAGATCGCGCTCATGAAACGGCTAGATAGGCGGCGACAATTGAAATTCTGCGACTTCTCAACCCAGGAATATGATGCCGCATCCAGCGGCTTTGCCACTGCGGATCTGGGTGCAGTGATTCACGCCCGCTGGGCGGACGGGTCCGTCATCACCGGGGTCGAGGTATTCCGGGCCATGTGGGAGGCTGTTGGTCTGGGAGTCCTCGCGAGGTTGAGTCGTCTTTCATTAGTCGAGCCACTTGTCTTGAAAGCCTACGCTTGGTTCGCTCGTAACCGCATGCGGCTAACCGGTCGCTCGCATGCATGCGTTGAAGACGCTTGCAGATCAGCCGTTTCAAGCCGGCACAGGCGGTGAACAGAATGCAACCATTTCCGCAACAGATGATGAGCAGAATGCACTGCCGCGTTCCGATTCAAGGATCTCGATACCGGCTAGACGCTGGTGTTTCTGACCAATAACTTCGCCTTGCTGGCAGCCTCCATCTACTCGCTCCACAATGTGGGTTGGCAGGCGCTCTACACATTGTTGCAGATTGGTTCCATCATCTTCATTCTGGAAGATGCCCTTGCAGCAAGCCTATCCTGGCAGCGACCACAAAGGCGAACAGGGCAACGACTGCAATCAAGCAAATCGATTCGAGTTTTAATTGGACATTACTGATCTGGAATAGTGTTCGCCCTTAGATTATTTGTCTGATACCAGCACACTGGGTCGAACTTCAGCTCGTTGAGTATTTTTGGCAAGGATTTGCGCAGAGAGTGATGCGGCTCCCAGCCGAGCAGCGTGCGGGCGCGTGAGATATCGAACGCATAATGGTCGTCAGATAAATCGATCATCCACGGCTTAAGGAATGGGTCGGCGCCGGGCAACAAGTTTTGGAGCCAGCAACCAAGCTTGGTCAATGTCTTGGGAATGGGATACGTCGTCCATTCTTTGCCGTGAAGCTGGCGGCTGATGGCGCGTTGCAGCTCATCGTAACTGAGCGTTTCCGATTCGCCGATGAGCAGCGTCGTTACTTGGGGTAGATCCTTGCGGTGTTCGACCGTGAGCACCAGCGCTTCGACCATATCCTCCATATGCACGAAGGCCACTCCATGCGAGATGTCGCCGGGGAAAATACGGCTGATGAACCGTTTTCCGTAAATGCGCTTGATCTGCTGCGTGAGGGGATCGAATGGCAGCGATCGTCGTACACACCGCCGATGCGCATCAGCACCATCGGCACGTCGCCTCTCTCACGCAAGATCAGTTGCTTCGCCGCGACCTTCGACTTAGGATAGTCCCATTTTGGCTCGAGCGGGCAATCTTCGTTGATACGCTCTCCCGGTTCGCAAGGCGCATGCGCGAGCATGGTACTGGCAAATATGAACTGCTCGACCTCAAAGTCGCGCAGCCCGCGCAGTAGCCGTTCGGTGCCGCGCACGGTGACTTGCTCATACAGGGGACTCGACTCGCTTTCAAAACTATAGTACGCCGCGAGATGGAGAAGAGAAGCAATCCGCCGGTGTCCGAGCCGACGAACTTCGTCCAACGTCGCGTAGACACTCTCATCCGAGCTGAGGTCGCACGCGATGATATGTTCGGTCTTAGGCGGCGGATGAGGCGGCCCTTTGCAATCGAAGCCCATCCCCGTGTAGCTCTCTCCAACGCGATCAAGGAACGCGCTGCCGATCAGCCCACTGCTGCCGGTAATAATCAATGTCCCCAACCCGTTTTCAATTGTCGGTGTTTTATTCATGCCCCACCGCTGCGTTGGTTCGTCACGTACAGGCCTGACCGTTGTAAGCACGCCAATGACAGCTGCCTCATCTCGGACTATGGCTGCCTGTCCCCTGCCAGGCCTGTGCTCAGCCCGAGGTGCTCTTTGATTTCTCGCACGATAGTAACGGGAATGAGGCGGCCCTCTCGGAGGCTGTTAGGGTCATTCCACCTTCGGCGAGTTGACGCTATCTGAAGAAGGACGTGGCCTGTCTCTGGCCCTTGGGTAAGCGACAGGCTATGCACCGACCGATCTGGCGAAAACGCTTCCCGGCACCTTTATCCGGCACAGTGAATATCTGTCTCGGGACAGGACCGACATCATTTTTTCATGGGACTGCGCTTCAGCTTATCTACGTCGCTCCTGTGACCAGCTTGACCGCCTATCCTCTTACCGGAGGAGTCGCCTGCTACGCCCTGCAGCTTATCCTTATCGCCCCTGTGACCAGCTTGACCGCCCATCCTCTTACCAGAAGAGTCGCCTGCTACGCCCTGTAGCTTATCTTCATCGCCTCTGTGACCGGATTGACCGCCTATCCTCTCGCCAGATTTGCCAAGTTGCATATCGTCTGCAGCCAGAGCTGCAGTACCAGACAGCCCGAGGCACAGCAAGAAAGCACAAGACATGACACCGACGACTTTGGGAATACACAACATGGGAACCTCCTCGGTTAAATGTGAAAGCTACTACACCCATTGACAATGTGCTCGTCGGAGAGTGTTTAGATAGCATCAGGACCGGTTACGAGGGCTATGTCAGTCCTTCTCTTTCTTCTCCTCCTTCAACACTATCATGCCCTGCGCTTTACTGGCATTGAGGTCGCTCTCCGGGACTTTCTTATGCACCAGGTTCTGATGGCAATCGATGCAGGTGGCTCCCTCCGTTTCCAACTTCTTGTGCGCGGCTTTCGCCGAGGCGCCGGGCGGCTTGGTATTCTTGTGGCACTCCCGGCAGGTGACACTGTCCCAACTCTTTAGCGACATGCGCGCGTAGTGGGCCATGATCTGTCGGCGCTCGTTGAACTTCTCGATCGTCGAGTAGTCATACTTCATCTCCGCGAGCACAGCCCGCGTCCCGTCATACACGTGTGTCCACACCGCCAGATGGAAGTTTCCCAAGCCCTGGGGGACGTGGCAGTCCTTGCAGCCGGGATCGGCACCGAGCGCGCCATAGTGCGAAGATTTTTTCAGCT
The DNA here is from genome assembly GCA_014379455.1 of Nitrospiraceae bacterium. Classification (GTDB taxonomy): domain Bacteria; phylum Nitrospirota; class Nitrospiria; order Nitrospirales; family Nitrospiraceae; genus Palsa-1315. The sequence continues at coordinate 596 of JACMLT010000361.1, read as the reverse complement.
CCTCATACGGGTAAGTCTGGGAATGGCAGCTCACACAGAACTCGGTCCTGGAGAGGGCGTGCTCCCCGCCGAATACCACGGCGATCGCTCCGACCACAAGAACGGCGCCAAGAAGCAGGGCGCCGCCCGACAGGCTCAAGTATTGTCGTAACTTTCCTGCCATGATTCCTCCTTGTCTATCGCAGCCGATTTGGCCGTAAACTTGAAATCCTCATGGAATGCGAAGAGAGGCGATCCATAACTATTTGTGTTCGAAAAATTTATCACATCGTCGTGCAATCGTCGGATTGTCAGGCCTCCGCTGTGGTCATCCGGTGTCGTTGGCTCACCGCGTCGTCCGTTTACGTCTACTGGGTCTGGCCTTCGAGACCTCGTGCACAACGAAATCCTGTGCCATGGGTCTGCAACGCGAACCCACCGCGCCCACGAGCCGTCGTCGTGATATCCGAGATCGGGCTATGCCACGACCCACCGCGAATCGATCGGACCACGCCTTTTTTCTCAGGACCCTGCGGATTCCGATCCGGCGCATGCTGGTAGTATTCGGCGTCATACCAATCCTGCACCCACTCTCGAGCATTACCCGATAGGTCTTT
>JACMLT010000046.1 GCA_014379455.1 Nitrospiraceae bacterium | reverse complement strand
TTCGTATGATGCAGCGTGGTCACCGACCATACGCTAATTCATCATACTCTTGGGTCTGCACGCTGTCCAACTAGCGGGCTCAACACAGACTCGTGAGTCTTTCCTGTTCAGAGTTGAGTAGGGAGGCGGTGAGTATTCTTGAACTGGAGATACCTCGTATCTTGATCGCCCCCGGCAGGCGTTGGATCACTCTGATCTTGCTATACACCAGCCTGTGGGATGATGGGAGTGGCAGTCCACTATCTCAAACGGTTCAGACGGAAGGCGCGGGGATGGCACTAGAACCAGAGAGGCCCTGCGATCAAAGGTTTCCGCCCGGGCCACCTCCTCAATCCTGTTGATGTCGAACCAGGCCCTCTTAGCCCGGTTCCAGCCTCCCGATCGACTATTTACCTGTTTCCCTTGAACATGAGCAGGAGCTTTTGGCAGCGCGTGGGGTCGGACGAAAACTCCTCACCCGTCAGTGGCGAATTTAAGAACTCGTTGTAGCCAGGAGTGGAGAGCACATTCGCTGCGTTGAGGTCACGAAAGCCCATCGACCAGTCCGGGAATTGCCGTTCGGCTAGTGGTCCTTGCGCGAGGGTGAGGAGCCCTCGATGTCGCGGGTCGCGGCCAATCTTGGAGTGGAGTGCCAGCACGACCGCTTCCTCGCCCTCCAGCACCTGCATGAAATTTCCGTCTTTGTAGAGCAACATCCCGGTTATGCCCACTGTGGCGTTTTGATCATGGCATTGGGCGAGGAGGTCGACCAGTTCAGATGGCGAGAACAGTTTGCTGGCAGAACTCACATAGATCAGGAAAAACATAATTTTTCCCTCCTGAGAATAGAGCGGTCACTCGGTCTACTTGTGAATGATCTCTGGTTGTATACTATGCCCATTGCGTTGCGATGCAAGGGTAAAAACCTTTCGATTGCTGTACGGCGGGACGTAATGAAGTGGTTAGATTTTATCTTCGCCGAGCAACGTCACCCTCTGCTGAGTCCCTCCATGATTTCGGCAGGGTCATTAGTCCTCAGAGAACCAGACTACCAGATAGAACAGGACCTGTGCTTAAAAGTTTCCTGCCTGCACCACATCCTCGAGGCTGTTGATGTCGAGCCAGTGACCTGCCGTATAGAGGACGCGAATCGGATGATTTCGCTTTACCAGCTCTTGGAGTAGTTGCGGGATGCCTGCCTTGCAGTTGCCAGGTTTCGCCAGGAGTTCGGCGATGACCTCGATGATGAGGGTGGCTGCGACGGGGGAGACTTTGAGAAAGCCCATCCAGACCCCGTGGATGGATTCTTTTGGGAGGTTGTCGCCTAATTGCTTGAGAAAGATCTTTGCGTTAAAGGCTCTTCTCGAATTGGGAATGCTGCATTCGGTAAAGCCGCCGAGACGTGCATAGCTGCTCTGCTCCTGCCAGTTGCTGTCGACGAAAATCACGCAGTCAGCTGTTTCCTGGCAAAGGGACTGGGGAATATATTTATTGAAGAGCACGTCGCCATAGGAAATGATGGTGTCCTTTGCCGGTCCTTTCAGGAATTGGAGACCCTTCAAGAGCGAATCCAGTTCCCCTGTATCCTCGAAATCGTCGTTATCGACATAGGTCAGGTTGGGCAAATTGACGGTTTCCTTTTTATATCCGCGAACCACCACGATGTCTTTGATCCCTACGGCATTGTAGGCATCGACGATATGGGACAGGATGGGGATGCCCTGGATCTTGACCATCGTTTTGGGCTGCAGTTCGGTGAGTTCCCCCAGCTCCTTTCCACGGGAGGCGGCGAGCACGATGGCCGCGGTACCCTCGGCGCCTTTGGGCAGATAGCGGTCCTCAGCCACTTGCAGCTCTGCGGCGTTTTGCAGGCGGAAGATTTCTGAAACCGGTGCGACTTTGTCTTCGATGGAGAGCAGCTGTTCATCCTCCTTGAGGGTCCGCGCGGTTTTCTGCATGGCAGCTACGGCAGTCCGGAGCATGTGATTGGCCCAGATCACCATGGAAATTCCATGCTGCCGGAATACATCGGTGGGTGTCGCGTAGTATTTGGTGGGCACTATCACGATGGGGCAGCGATTGCCCCATTCCTGTTTGAACGCCAAAATCTCATCTGGTACCGACAGGGCGCTGTGAATAAGGATCCCATCTGCCCCTGCCTGATGATAGGCCTCGGCGCGTCGCAAGGCTTCCGCCAGTCCCCAGCCGCAGATAAAGGCTTCTACTCGGGCAATAATGGAAAAGTCCTGGTCAGACTGCGCATCTTTGCCGGCTTTGATCTTGCCGCAGAACTCCTGCATGTCTGCCATGGGTTGGGCGTTTCCCTTGATAAAACTATTCGTCTTGGGGAAGAGTTTGTCTTCGATGCAGACCGCGGCGATCTTGCGTTGCTCAAGTTTGCGGACGAGCCGCTGCATGTTATTGAAGTTGCCGTAGCCTGTATCGCCATCGAGGAGAATCGGAATCGTGGTGGCATCGGACATGAATTCCAGGTTCTCAAGAACTTGGGTCCAGCTGGCTTCGTTGTTGTCACGGACGCCGAATTGCGCAGATATCGAGAGGCCGCTGGCCCAAATGCCCAGAAAGCCGGCTTCTTGAACGATTTTTGCGCTAAGGCCATTATGGGCTTCGCAGATGAATTCCAGCTGATTCGACAAGAGGAGCTTCCTAAATTGACTAGATGGGGAGATGCTTGGTATCGAACTCATGGATTCCCTTCCTTTAGCAGGATGCTGAAAAAGCCCGCCAGCATCGTTCCCGGCTCATCGAAATCCTCAACGTACCCTTTGAGGGTACGCCTCCGGTTTCGACTCATCTGCGGCCTTGCTGAACGGCCTTTTTGAGCATCCTGCGGGATTATTTTTCTGGTGTGCCACATAGTCCTGTTTGGGACTGGTCGGCTGTGGTGCGCTCGTTGGCTGTGAGAATACCGGTTTCCCTAGGAGAAATCATCTTGCAGGTTTGGACGGTGTGACACGTAGTGGCGAGGAGAGAAAATCTTATAGCGGATGGAGTTCCCCAGCTTCTGTGGATAACCCTGTGCATGACAGCCCTCTCGATTGAGAAAAGGCCTCAATGGAGGGTCTTGTCAGCTGTTTGCCTGAAAAATAGGCATTGTGCCATCGTAAATAGACCCACTATATTTTGTGGCTTGACGAATATTTATTTTGCCTTTTCCACTAGCAATAGGCGTTTCTCTATCTTGTGCGAATTTTATAGTTGAACGGACTATCCAATTGTGGGGTGCCTCATAGAAGATTACACTTATGCACAGCTTCAAAGGATTTGCTAGGGAATCAATTGCGGAAACTCATAAAACGTATCGCATTTTCCTTCTTGGAATCAGGCCAAGATGAGGATGGCTTAACAGGTCTGGAGAAGCGCTGGGCGTGACCGGCTCGATAAAGACGGGCAGAAGAGAGTTCTCAATCTGGAGGGATATATGTCAATCAAGAGGGTCGTTCCACGGAAGCAAGTGCAAGGTCGAGTGGTTGGTCGGGCGAAGAAGGGATCCGTTGAGAAGCGAAAGGATTCGGGGCTGGGCCGACAACTTCAAGATTTGCGCGAACAGGTTGATATTGTGTTGCCGGAGATGACTGCCCGGATTGCGGCCTTGGAGCATCTATTGCTTGAAAAACAGCTCTGTACCAGAAAGGATCTGATCGAAGCGCGACAGTTTGTCAGAATACAGGAAGCGGAGATAGCGCGCTGAGGATCACGAGGGACGAGAGATTCAAGCGATGTGTGGGGAGCCCGATCGCTGATAGGGGAATGATGGTCTGCGGGTTATTCTCCTTCCCCGAATACCCCGCACCTTCCGGCCTTCGTAGCCGAAGTGGCTACTTCGGCGGAGTAGGCTGCTGCGGGGAGCTTCATTCCAGGGATTGGCCCTGCATAAAAACGGCTTGTTCCAGCGCCCGGAAGAATTGCTGGTATGGGCCCGGTTCTTCGACAGCCTGTAAGTAGAATTGTGCGCTGGCTCTGACGACGAGTTGGGATTCCCCACGAGTGCGGATTGTGGCGGTGAAACGTACGAGATTGCTGCGGTGTTGGAATGGACCCCACGCATGGAGATTGCGCGTGAGGAAAAGGAGTGTGTCCGGGCGATACAGGAGATAAGACGGGTCTGGACCGTAGGGTTGTTCAACTTCGATAAACTTTTTCCCGGAGATAATTCCCAGCTCTTCATCCAGCACTTCCACATTGAAGTCCAGGTCCTGCATGGTGGACACGATGGCTTCGAACATCCGCCGCCGGTCCGTGGTGTCAAACGCGCGCGTTTGCGCAGCTCGGACTTTGAGTTGGCTCGCTTCAGACAGCCAGATCTGCTCCCGCGAGTTCCATTGATTTTGGTGCCGTGATTCGTAAGGGGAACAGCCCTGGGTTAGGAGCACACAGAGGAGCACGGCGCTTACAGTGCCATGCGCGGCGGCATATCGTAGGGTCAGGGGCGCCATGGTAGGAATCTTTACTCCTTCGTCAAAAACAGCGAGCGCTCAAGGGACGCAAAGAAGTTTTGATACACCTTGGGGTCGTCGATGGGCTTGTTGTTGTAGATAGCATTTGCGCGGATGGTCAGACGATCTTTCGTGTCCTGGCGTACGGTAACGGTGACACTGATCACGTCGTAATAGTTAGGCTCGGCGAATCGTGCGGCCGTCACGAGTCCGAGCGGCTCATTGGCTCGCTCAATAATAAACCCGAGGTCTTGGAGCGATGCGATGACTCCACGCATGGCGGTGTTCCGGTCTTTCACATCGAACGTGCGTGTCTGGATGCTTCGGATCTTCAGCTGCGCATCGGTCGGCGCCAAGAGATCCGGCGGCGTTGGCGGTGTGGAACAGCCGTAGAGCAGGAGGCTTCCGGCAATGAGCACGCCTCCCCATATGCATCGTGTGTTGGCAGTCATAGATCCTCGTCTTTGTTCGGTCATAGGGTATGCGCCTCCAAGAACACGGCTTTGGAGAGTTTGGCAAAAAACTGTTGGTAGATTTCC